>NZ_VEJQ01000149.1:0-300 GCF_007680745.1 Pseudomonas sp. DE0010 | reverse complement strand
ACACCCGTAGCGTGGAAAGCGGCGCAGCCTTTTCCACTGAAGAGTTCATCGCGGGTCCTACCCTCACCCCGGCCCTCTCCCTGAGGGAGAGGGGGCGATACGGAGTGAGAGGGAGCTTTGCCGTAGGGTGGATGACGGCGCAGCCTCATCCACGCCTGGTCATCCCGCTCAGCGCCGGCTGGTGCGGGTGCTGACGTCGACCCAGACGGCCAGGACCAGGATGCCGCCCTTGACGATCATCTGCCAGTAGCTGTCCACGTCGAGCATGGACATGCCGTTGTCCAGGCTGGCGATCACCAG
>NZ_VEJQ01000148.1:0-300 GCF_007680745.1 Pseudomonas sp. DE0010 | reverse complement strand
GCCCCTGGACGCTGGACGATCTGGCGCCGGGCGCGTGGCGCGAGGTGCCGGCGCAGCTCTAGCGGCGGAGCTCAGTCCTGCCGCTGGCTGGCGGCCTCCTCTAGATCGCCGGCGATGTCGGCGAGGCGGCGGCTGACGTCCTTGAGCACCTGCGGATCGATCTCTCGCGGCGGCTGTCCCGGCTCGGTCACCAGCTGATTGGCCAGCAGCGCGCTCAGGGCGCCCACCTCGCCGGCCTGGTGGCGCAGGTCGTGGGTGTGCTGCACGGCGGCGTCGCGCAGGAGATTGGTGCTGAGGACC
>NZ_VEJQ01000147.1:0-300 GCF_007680745.1 Pseudomonas sp. DE0010 | reverse complement strand
CAACAAGTTGCCGCGGGGCTTCCAGCGGGTGGACTCGCTGCAGGTGGAAACTTGAGCCGCCCGCGGTCAGCCGCTAGCATAGCCCGGATTTTTTCGACCAGGACTCGCCGGGCCGTGGCGCCCGTCGAGAGAGAGCCTCGATGAAACGGATGTGTCTCGCCAGGCTGGCGCTCGTTGGCCTGCTGGCCGGCCTGGGTGGCTGTGCCAGCCTCGGCCCCAGCCACTACTATCAGCTCGATGGCGGCAATGCGCGCACGCCCGCGAGCAGCGAGCGTGGTCTTGCCGTGTGGATCGAAAACC
>NZ_VEJQ01000146.1:0-301 GCF_007680745.1 Pseudomonas sp. DE0010 | reverse complement strand
TGATCTCAACGAAATGACCCAGCTCGCACCCATCTTCCGCGAGCTGTTCAAGGGCTATCACCTGTCCCGCAGTGAGCCCGAGAGCTACGCCCAGCTCAGCCAGCAGCAGGACCAGTACCGCGCCCTGTTCCGCGCCCTCGGCTTCGAACTGGTCTGCGATCCGCGCGGCTTCTACTACTTCGTGCCCGAGCAGATGGGCGCCCAGGTCAACAAGACCGCCCAGCGCCTGGCGCTGTTCACCTTCATCCTGGTCGAGCACCTGGCCGACCAGGGCCGCGACCCCCTTGCCGTGCTCGACGGC
>NZ_VEJQ01000145.1:0-301 GCF_007680745.1 Pseudomonas sp. DE0010 | reverse complement strand
AGGAAGGCGGTGAGGCGTTCGAGCAATTCGACGCGCACCCCGGAAACCCCCTGGCACAGCGACTGCAGCCGCGCCGCCAGCACCGCGCGGGTCGCCGCCGGATCCAGGTGGCGCCCTAGGCCGCAGCCGTGGAAGGTATAGAGCTGGCGTGGCAACGCCTCGACCTGGGCGAGGGGCACGGCGACCACGCAGGAGTCGCCATAGCCGGTGGTGATGCCGTAGACCGAGCCCTCGCGGGCCAGCAGCGACTCGACGAAGCGCGCGCCGCGGGCGATGCCGTCGCGAAAGGCCGCGTCGTCCT
>NZ_VEJQ01000144.1:0-301 GCF_007680745.1 Pseudomonas sp. DE0010 | reverse complement strand
ACCCTCGATGGCGCCATCCTGAGTGCGCCTGCCCCTATCGCCGGCATGCCCTGCCACAGGTTCGCTGGCTGATTCATCCTACCGACCGGGCGCCCCTCTGCGGCGCCTTTCCGCTCCAGCCCCTATGTAACAGCTTGGTGACAGAGGTGACGAAAAATCTCGTCACCTTTTCCTTGCACCCGCCTCCATCCAATCATAATATCAATGAAGAGCGGTGTCGTCTGACCTCCACGACGGCAACCCGCCGCCTCGCATTGCCTGGCCACACCAATAAAAACAAGGAGTTCCAGCTATGTTCCGT
>NZ_VEJQ01000143.1:0-301 GCF_007680745.1 Pseudomonas sp. DE0010 | reverse complement strand
CGTAGGGGCCGTATGAATGGAGCACAGCGTTTTTTGGTTACTTTTTGTCGCGTTTGACAAAAAGTGACTCGCCGTAATGGCGAAAAGGTGACTAAGCGTCGCCATCGCAAATGAAATATGCTCTCTTTCAATACCCACGCCAACGCAATCAAACTTGAAACTTGAAACTTGAAACTTGAAACTTGAAACTTGAAACTTGAAACTTGAAACTTGAAATTTGAAATTTGAAAGCGTGGGCGCGCACAGCAAGTTGGTATTCATTGGCGCGGGTGGCGCACAGTCACCTTTCCGCCCTTACGGC
>NZ_VEJQ01000142.1:0-302 GCF_007680745.1 Pseudomonas sp. DE0010 | reverse complement strand
CCATCAGCAGGAAGCCGCTGTCGTAGTAGCCGTCGGAGAAGTCGATGACCTGCTTGCGCTCTTCCTTGATGGTGATGCCGGCCAGCGCCGCGTCGACGTTGCGGGTCTGCAGCGCCGGGATGATGCCGTTGAAGTCCATGGGCTTGAGCTGATAGGTCACCCCCAGCTCCTTGGCGATCGCAGCCCAGAGGTCGATATCGAACCCCACGTATTCGTTGCCCTGCTTGAACTCGAACGGCACGAAGGCCGTGTCGGTGGCGATCAGCAGCTCCTTGCCCGCCGCCTGGGTGGTGCATGAAAGG
>NZ_VEJQ01000141.1:0-302 GCF_007680745.1 Pseudomonas sp. DE0010 | reverse complement strand
AGTGACCATTCGCGGCCTGCGCGATAGCACAGAACGCCGGTCCCGCGGCTGACGGAGCGGGCGTTCTGGGTTAAACAGTCATCCCCACCACCACAAGGAAGTCACCATGCGTATCCTCACCTCCACCCTCGCCCTCACCCTGAGCCTGGCCGCGCTGCTGCCCGGCGCCGCCCAGGCCCGCGACACCACCCTGCAACTGCCCTTCGCCGAAGTCGTCCAGGAAGCCCTGGCCGCCAAGCGCCTGGATGGCAGCGTGAAGTTCTATCTGGCCGGCAACCCGGTGCCGGGCAAGGCCACGGTGG
>NZ_VEJQ01000140.1:0-304 GCF_007680745.1 Pseudomonas sp. DE0010 | reverse complement strand
GAGCACGGTATGGGCGTATTCGAGCAGCGCGTACTGCAGCCCGCCACAGGTACCTAGAAAAGGAATCCGCTGTTCGCGCGCCGTGCGCAGCGTCGCCACCACCCCTTCACGATGGCGATAGGGACTCCCGGGTACGCACCAGAGGCCGTCGCAGCCGCCAAGGGCGCCATCGGCCTCGACCGTCGGCAGCCAGCGTGTTTGCAGCGTGACACCCAGCGCCGTGGCGGTCAGCGCCAGGGCCTGGGGGATGGCCTGGTGGGCCACGATGGAAGGGTCCTGGTCTCCCAGGAGCACGATTTCGTAC
>NZ_VEJQ01000013.1:0-132904 GCF_007680745.1 Pseudomonas sp. DE0010 | reverse complement strand
CAAAAAGTTATGCAGCGATGGTCTCGCTGGCTTGCGGCATGCGGTGTCTGCGACGCCTTATTTCGTACAGTGCCTAATTCGCAGGGCATTGCCTTAATGGTCGATTTTATTCAATCAGATCAATGGGTTAAGCATGACTAATGATGAGTCGCCTCATTTAGCGATAGCCTCAGATCCACTTCTGTGTTTGATGATACTCCCGAGTCACTACCTGCCTCAGACCAATTTCCGCCAATTCACATAGGCGGAAATTTGACGAGAGGAGGGCACACACACGTTTTATGGGTGTCGTACCCAGGCGTCTGTGTACCGCTAGAACCTTCAAGCGTCATCAAAATAATCTCTGTCCAGGCTGAGTGATTGTGCCAGCGCGAATGAACGTTGCATAACGGATGTTATTTGTTCATTGCCTAGCTTGCGCTGCGTCTCAAAGATCCCATGTTCGACTAAGCACAATCTTATACTTGCATCCCTTAGCGCATCTAGAGTTGCAGTCTCAATTGGACTATACAATTGGGGTGAACAACCCGAGTCACGCATCATGCTCGCGGCCTCAAGGGTAACCTCTCGAACAACATTCCTAATCTGACGCTGGGAAAGCCCAGGGCGCCCATACTGCGTAAGGAAAAGAGGCAGTCCTTCAAAGTCTCCAGGCTTCATGCGCAAGCCTCGACTTACTAAATAGCGCTCGAGAAAAGGCAAAAAGTCTCGTGGTATCTTTGATCGAAAGATTACACCCCTGTAATTCGGCTCGTAAAACCAAGACTTTTTCTCGACAAAAAAGCTCAACGACGGCACCCATCCTTTAGAGTTTGCCAGGAAACGGATAGGTGTTAGCAGGTACTTAGTCATCGCCAGGATGAAAAGGGCTCTTTCGTAATTGCCATTTCCCTTACATAGCTCAGTCGCAGCTAAAATCAAATGATCCAAGTGAAGCGTTCGGATGCCCCGGTCAACTGTGACGCTTTCGTTTGATATTCCAGCCAAAAACAGAGGCTGTACATGCCTAGCGGGGTTGTGCGAGAGAACCTGTCTAGAGATCAAAAAATCAAAAAATCAAAAAGTCTTGAACATGCCGAGCATACTACAATCAACATATTCTTCTTTAACATTTCGGACTCACCTTGTTTTCGGCAAAATGGTCGCCAACCAGGGTTTATAATGCATTCACCATTATGATGTCGGATGAATCGGCGGTGTGGAAAAGAACTTATCCATTCTCTCGGAGGTGAAGACGTGAACTCTAGAAATGATTTAAACCCTAAGGCATCGATCATACTCAGTGGCGAATTCTTCACTTCCCAGCACCATAGCAGCAGGCGCTCCACAATGGATCTAACCGACCCAAAACCAGCGACACTTCACTGGTAATATCAGCAGTTACGTAGCTAGCAACAAATTCTCGCGCCAATTCAGCGAAGCGCGGAGCGAGCAAGCGCACCTCGAAACCTTCTAGGTAGGCTTTAACGTCAGGATGACGATAAAAATATGTATGAGCATCCAACGCGATTTCGCTTGCGCTCGCAAAAATAGGTATAGGCCGCATCGGCTACGTCTCGACTCGATCGCACTAATCGGAAATTTAAACTGCGATCAGAAAAATTATCAAGTCACGAGTTAAGCGCCTTGGCCAACTCTCCTTAACTATGTCATAGAGATTTATCATTTTATTTGTCTATAAAAGCCTATCATTTACTTTGTCAGGGCAAGCTTGTAATGCCTGGAAACTCAACGAATTTTATTGAGCACTTAAAACTGTTATTTATTATTTTGGCAGCGCTGTGGTGCGTGTACGGGTGCAAAATCTCATTAATCGGTTACGAACGGTCCCGACGAATTTCGAGGGGAGAGGCTACGTGCTTGATTACTCAGTATCTTTTTTCGCGTCGACGCTTCTCATTTTCTTAGACCAGTCACAGCTGGTGACACACTCAGTCCAACAAGCTTATCTAATATTTAACATAATACACATTATGCGCACTTGGGTATTTCCAGTTCGATACACCCTGGGGTACATTCGAACCCAGGAACCGCATACAGCGTCCTCCTGTAAGACCGCTCACGGAAATCCTTTTCCCATGTCCCACCATCTATCAGCTGACCACATCATCGACCTCTACGATCGCCATGCATTCACCTGGCACCAAAAACGTGCCAATCACTCCACCGATCGCAAATGGATTGAGCGTTTCGGGGCCTTGTTGAGGCCGTCAGCAACTGTTTTAGATCTGGGCTGCGGCTCTGGCCAACCTGTGGCGCGACATTTGGTCGGAATCGGCGCCCGCATTGTGGGTGTAGATTCTTCCAGCCAGATGCTGACCCTTTGCAGTGCACAGTTTCCTGAACAGCAATGGATTCACGCAGACATGCGCGGGCTTGCATTGGGACGCCAATTCGACGCGATCATTGCTTGGAACAGCTTTTTCCATCTCAAACCCTCCGATCAGCGCGGGATGTTCCCGGTTTTTCGTCGTCACGCGGCTCCAGGGGCGTTGCTCATGTTCACGAGTGGGCCTTCATACGGTGAAGCCTTGGGTACATTCGAAGGCGAAACGCTGTATCACGCGAGCTTAAATGCCAAGGAATACGCCGATCAGTTGCGCATCAACGGGTTCGAGGTACTCGATCACGTTGTTGAAGATCCAGAATCTGGAGGACTAACCGTATGGTTAGGGCGCCTCCTGCCCTAAACCAATATAACTACAGGTGATAACTACACTAAATATTCATTTAGTTTAGTTATAATATATTCCTCCGTATCGTCGTATATCCAGCCCTACCTTGCCAAGTTTTCATCTGATGATGCCCTGATGACCGGGCCTGTTATTTCATCCCTTACTGATTCTTGGCCTTCACCCCAGACAACTCAAATCCGCCTCTGGAACCTATTATCGCAAAGCACAGTCTTTGCCAATGACACCCCAGCATCAGTACTCGCCTGCCGTCCATCCCCCGGCCCACGCCAGCGAGATGGCTGCGTGGCCCTCTCGAGAGCACGCCCTTGGAAAACCCTAGGCAATCCGCCCCGTATCGCTCGCTTGACTGGTTGAACTTCTTCCTTGCCGATGTACGTGACGGACTTGGCCCGTACCTTGCCATCTACCTGCTTGCCGTTCATCAATGGCAGCCCGCAAGCATCGGGCTGGTCATGACGATTGCCGGTGTCACTGCCCTGCTCGCCCAGACGCCCGCCGGCGCCCTGATTGACCGTACGCCCGCCAAGCGTGCCGTGGTGGTCATCGCGGCAGTTCTGGTAACCGGGAGCTGTGTGCTGTTGCCTTTTATCACGTCATTTACCTGGGTCGCTATAACCCAGACTGTAAGCGCCCTGGCCGGGTCCGTATTCGCGCCGGCGATCGCTGCCATCTCACTGGGGCTGACCGGACCGAAGGCGTTCACGCGACGCGTAGGGCGCAACGAAACCTTCAACCATGCTGGCAATGCGTTCTCTGCACTACTGGCCGGTGGGCTCGCCTACCTTTATGGCCCAGTAGTGGTGTTCTATCTGATGGCTGCCTTGACCGTGGCCAGCATCATCGCAGTAGCATGCGTGCCGGGCGCCGCCATCGACCATCATGTGGCTCGCGGCCTGGCCCATGGCCCGAACGATCAAGACAATCCGGCTGGCTTTGCGCTGCTATTGCATAACCGCACATTGCTGATCTTCGCGATCTGCTGCGCTTTGTTCCACCTGGCCAATGCGGCCATGCTGCCATTGGTAAGCCAGAAGCTCTCCCAGGTCGACCTGCGCCTGGCCACGCCGCTGACCTCGGCCTGCATCGTGGCAGCCCAGTTGGTCATGGTGCCCATGGCGCTGTTGGTCGGGGCGCGTGCCGAACAATGGGGGCGCAAGCCGTTCATGCTCGTGGGGTTCCTGATACTCCCGCTGCGCGGCGCCCTCTACACCTTGTCGGACAATCCCTTCTGGCTTGTAGGCGTGCAATTACTTGACGGCATTGGCGCCGGCATTTTCGGGGCGTTGTTCCCGATCATCGTCAAGGACCTCACCGAGGGCACCGGGCGGTTCAACGTCAGCCTTGGGGCGCTTACCGCCGTGTTCGGCCTTGGTGCGGCGCTAAGCCCTGGTCTGGCTGGGTTCGTCGTCCAAGCGGCGGGCTATAATGCAGCGTTCCTGACGCTGGCCGGCATCGCAGCCTGCGCCTTCGTGCTTGTGTTGATAGCCCTGCCCGAAACCCACCCGCGTCAGGGCGATGCGCCCTCCTCCTCAATGCCGTCAGCCGCCGGAAACTGAACCCTTCATGCACCTGAGCCAAACCTCATTGATCATCTGGATCGTCTCGGCACTGGCTACCGCCGGCGTCATACTCCGACCCTTCAAGGTGCCGGAGTTTATCTGGGCGCTGGGTGGCGCCATCGCACTCGTGCTGTTTGGGCTGATTGCGCCGATGAACGCCTTGGCCGCCGTGGCCAAGGGCGGCGACGTATACCTGTTTCTGATCGGCATGATGGTGCTGGCCGAAGTGGCCCGTCAGGAAGGCCTTTTCGATTGGGTAGCCCGTTACGCCGTAGGACATGCCCGGGGGTCTGGCCAGCGCCTGTTCAATCTGGTTTTCCTGGTCGGCACTCTGGTGACCGTCTTTCTCTCGAACGATGCCACTGCCGTGGTGCTTACCCCGGCAGTGTATGCAGCCTGCAAGGCCGCCAAGGCTGAGCCCCTGCCCTATCTGTTCATCTGTGCGTTCATCGCCAATGCCGCTAGCTTTGTCCTGCCTATTTCCAATCCCGCCAACCTGGTGGTTTTCGGCAGCCAGATGCCGCCCTTGTGGGACTGGCTCAGGCAGTTCACTTTGCCTTCCTTGGCAGCCATCATGGCGACCTATCTCATGTTGCGCATTACCCAACGACGCCAGATCTGCCAACCGCTTGCCCTGACTGTGCAAACACAGCCTCTTTCAGCCGGTGCCCGTCTGTGTGCATGGGGTATTGCGCTGACTGCTTGCGTGCTGTTGGGTGCGTCGGCACTGGACGTACCCTTGGGCCTGCCTACCTTCAGCGCTGGTGTCGCGACCACCGCGCTGATTCATTTGCGCCAACGGCGCAGCCCGATGCCCGTTATGCGACACGTGGCCTGGAGTGTACTGCCATTGGTTGCGGGCTTGTTCGTATTGGTCGAAGCTGTGGCCCAGACAGGCGTGATCGAACACTTGGCGCACATGCTCATGACCATGGAACAGCAGTCTCAGGCCGCTGCGAGCTGGACCGCTGGGGTCGGTGTGGCCGTGGCAAGCAACTTGATGAACAACCTACCGACTGGGCTGATTGCCGGCTCAATGGTTGATATCGCCCACCTGCCTCGGCAAACCACTGCCGCGTTGCTGATCGGCGTCGACCTGGGCCCGAACCTGTCCATCACCGGGTCCCTTGCAACCCTGCTCTGGCTGGTGGCGATTCGACGTGAAGGCGAGTCTGTCAGCGCCTGGCAATTCCTGCGCCTGGGTCTGCTGATCATGCCGCCAGCCTTGGCCGCCGCGCTGTTGGCCCTTATGGTCTGATTGCCGCAAAGACCCCGCTGCGAAATCAACTGAGCATCCGATCACTGCTCGCCGCTGCGCATGCGCTGTCCAGGTCCGCACCCGCGAGGAAAGTGGCGTAGTGGTCGCGAAGCGCAGGTACCCAGCTGGCGACCTCTTCGAGCACATGCTCGGCTTGGTCCCGCGCCAGCCCAAAGTGGGCATGATGGCTCAGCAGGTTTAACCTGCTGATTTGGCTGCCTTCGCGCCCGACGGCCATGGCCAAAGCCTTGGCCGGCCCCTCATCGAGCATTGGCAGAACCTCGTAGAGCGGTGAAAGACGCCACTGGCCATCAAGCCAGATCACCGCATGGTTGCGCGGGTGGTCATCCGAGTTGCCAACCATGGCGTTGTAGCACATGCGTGTGAACAATGCTTGCAGGTCACCGACCGGCACTCCCCGACGGCGCATCTCGTCGGCCACTGCGGCATATTGCCAGTCTCTGTGGTATGGCGCGTTCCACTCTGAATCAAGCAGTGTCAGCGCACTGAGCATCGGAATCCGCCGCGCACCATCCTTGATGGGGAGCCGGTCGAAGCGCTCTACCAGCAAGGTGGACGGGCTGTGTGCATGCAGCGCCGTGCGTGCAACGCTCAGACCCTTCATTGCCGCAAACGTCATGCAGGCATGCTCGATGCTTGGTAGGTCGTAGTGATCGAAACGGTCGCGTGGCTTGGCCAGGATCAGCATGCCCTTGTCCTGCAGCGTTCGCTTCGGCCGCGCTCCACCCAGTGCCGAGCGCTGCTGACGCATGCTCAAGGCAGTGGTCGCCTCGGCAGTCAGTTGCCCATCATAAACCGCCTCACATGCCGCGATGAACTTGGCCAGGCCGTTTAGGCTCGGGATGGTACCCTCGCCAGTGCCTTCGTCGGGCGTGCGGGCCCGCCCCGCCATCAAGTTGCCGACGCGATCGTTGTTAGGAGACTTGAGCAGAAAGTCCAGCGTGCTCAAAGCTTGCCCATAAACCCGATGCAGCAAGCGCTCCCCCCAACCGTCCGGCATCGCATCGTTGATGAAGCCAGGTATGCCCCGGTTACGTGTGATGCCCGTGTAAGGTTCGGCACGCAGCGGGTAGTGGATCGGGTCTGGTACCCATCCGCCCTGCGCCACGTATTCAGGTGCGTAGACGAATTCGCCCAGTCTGCCCTTCAGGCTCAGGCGGCCGAGGGTGACTACTTGGCCGCTCTCGGGATGCTCCATGTAGATGTAGGCACGTTGCATCAGAACGCCTCAGGCTTGGGTTTGGGAAGGCGCACGCGTCGGGCTGAAAGTTGCTCAGGGTCATCCTCCAGCTGAACGAAACGGGCCATCTGGGCGCTGTGCTCAACGTCCTCGAGCGTTCGGAAGACCGTATCGTTGATGCCAAGCCGCCATAGCACCAGCATGAAGGAGCGCAGGTCTACGTGAGGCGAGCCCTGTTCGACCTTGCGCAACAGGTGCGGCGATATGCCAATAGCGGCCTTGATGTCCGCCTGCCGAATACCTAGCGCCAAACGCTGTGCCTTCACCAGCATGCCTACACGCGCGAGCATGTCGGCACAAGCCACGGGAAAGAAGTCTTGCATAATGCTCACCAACGTCAATTTTACGAGGCTTAAGACTTACGTCGGTTGCCTATAAAATGAGAAACCAGACTCATATAAGCGACTATAATCAACACTAAACAGTATAAGATCAATATTTGTTGACTCTATAGCTCGTAAAAATTGATCAAGGCTCTAGTAGCCAGGTGCCATTTAGCACATCCGTCCTAATCGCTCCTCCCTTCAACGCACGCTATATTCCAGGGCTTTCACCGCCAAGGAAACCTCCCATGAGTCCTTTCAAGCTGATCGCCATTGTCGGTGCGCTGTTCGCCGTGGCTGGCTGCCAAACCGTCAAGCCTTCCGATGACACGCTGAAGAAGCGTACCGAGTTCGTACTCAATACCAAGGTCTCCAAAGTAGAAGATGTGCGCAGCGACAGCACCATCACCTACTACACCGCCACGACTGGCAAAGGGCGATTCGAATGCCAGATGCCCAGTGGTGCGCTGGTCGCTGCGGCCGGCATGGGCATCTATCAACCCACCCCCAGCTGCGTGAAAGAAGGCCAGACCGGACGCTTTTGACCGGCGCTATGGCCGCTTTCAATAACGGGGCGAGGTGGCGGTATCACAGAGCGTGCGCAACATGGCCCGCAATTCGGCAGGGCGCACGGGCTTGGACAGCACTGCGATACCGCGACTCTGCACTGCGACCTGTATTCGGTCCGGATCATGCCCCGTCATGATCAAGGCTGGTACAGCCCAGCCCCGCTCGCTGCGCAGCTGCTCGATGCAATCGACTCCCGTGGCGTCCTGGCCAAGGTCATAATCGGCAACGATGACGTCGCAGTCCTCATTCGAAGCGGCAGCAGAACTATGGCCATCTACCTCGCATCCCCAGCGTTGCAACAGGGCCGACGTTGCCCTGAGCACGTTGTGGTCGTCCTCAATCAGGCAAACCCGCAGGCCGTTGAGCAAACCTGCAGCAGCCAGCTCTCGTTCAGGCGCTGCCCGTGTAGGTTGAGGCGTTATCTGCGGCAACCCCTTCAGGCTTACGGTGGTGCCGTGACCGGGTCGAGATCGCAGGTGCACCTGCACGTTCATCAGCCGCGCAAGCCGACGAACGATCGACAGGCCCAACCCGACGCCTTCGACGTCCTTGTCGCGCACTTGCCTGACCCGGTAGAACTCTTCGAACACCAGCGTCTGGTGTGCAGGTTCGATGCCTCGTCCCTGGTCACAGACCATGATGGCAAGCCCATCCCGGCAGCGGCGTACACCTATCAACAGTGGCCGTCCCGATGCGTATTTAAGGCTATTGGACAGCACGTTCTGGACCATGGTCGTCAATATGCCGCGGTCTGCACGCGTCCAGTAGGGACAAGGACGCATGCGTATCTCCACCCCCGCCCAGCGAGCAGCCTCGGCATGCTCACGTGCAAGGGCTTCGAGAAAATCGCCCAGAGCAAAGGTTTCGTAGCGCGGCTGCACCCGCCCGTTATCCAAGGTATACAGGTCCAGAATCGACCGAAACAGCTGGGACACGTTCAGCAACGATCGGTCAATGCTGTCCACCAGCCTGCGTTCCTCCTCGCCCAGCCGCGCCTCACGCAAACACGCCGTGAACAGACTGATGGAGTGAATGGGTTGGCGCAGGTCGTGGCTCGCCTGGGCCAGAAAGCGGGACTTCTCGCGATTAGCTGCAGCCGCCTGCTCCAAAGCTCGGCGCGTGCGTTCGAGCAGCAAGTGCGCATAGACGGGTATCACGGTACTGGTGGTCAGCAACATCAGCACCAGAAAAGGGTTGGCCTGCCAGTAAGGCGTCAGCCGGTACACCACTACCAGCGCGACCAGCGCCAGCCCGGTCGCGATGGCCAGGTACCGGGAGCCGAAACGCATGCCGTTGCCCAGGTTGACCCACACCATCACGGCATACAGCGGCAGCGCCGCTTCACCGCCGACCACCAAGCCGAAGCAGGTGCCTGTGTAGTCGTGCACCATGCCCAGCACCCGGCGCCACGGATAATGCCCGGGCCAGCGTGCGATGGCCTGGCGCAGAAGCACCGATACCAAGAGAAAGACGAAGATATAGACAACCACCGGCACGTAGAGCGCGGCAGAGCGGTCCAGCAGAAATACCAGCATCGCCACATAGGCGAACGCGCAACTGCCAACAATCAGACGCAAGTTCGCTTGGTCGAGCTCGTTATTTTTATCCATGACCATGGCCGTAATCCTTATCATCAGGCGCCTTTGCTCCCATCACGGGGCAGCACGCACGTGCCAGGGCTGCTACGTTACCATGGCCTGATCGACCTGCGGCCAAAGGGAGTTGCCAAGCGTGACTAGTCGAATAATCGTGGCGGACGACCATCCGCTGTTCAGGGAAGCCATGGTGCGTACCGTCTGCCGTGTGCTGCCAAGCGCCTGCGTGGCCGAGGCTGGTAGCCTGGATGAGGTATTGCAGATTGCCAGCGTTGGCGAGGCCCTGGACACCCTGATCCTAGACCTGCGTTTTCCGGGCCTGGATTCCGTCAGCCGCCTTGCCCAGCTGAAACGCCAACTGGCGCGCACGACCTTGATCGTCGTCTCGATGGTGGACGATCCGGTCATCATCGACCAGGTCATGGCCTGCGGCGTGGATGGTTTCATCGGCAAAAGCCTGAGCGCCGAGCAAATGGGCGCCGCCATCCTCGCCGTTCGAGCAGGGGAAGTGCTGGTGCGTTACCTGCCTTCCGGCTTGCTGCCGGTCGCCAATGCCGACGCGGGTACCGAGCACCTGACTCAACGCCAACAAGATGTGTTGCGTTTGATCGCACAAGGCAAGACCAACAAAGAGATAGCCAAAGCCCTGGACATCTCGCCCTTCACGGTGCGCATCCACGTTTCGTCACTGCTCAAGGCACTCAACGTCAGCTCGCGGACCGCTGCTGCCGTCAAGTACTCGGCTGGATAGCACCGTTGGTCAGACCTGCGCCTGCGCAGACGGACTTCTACCCCTGCAGTGGCGCTCTGAAAAAGTGAGGGGTCTGGCAATGGCTGTTCCTCTCACTCCTGTGTTGGCCCGCCTTCGGGGCGGGCCTTTTTTCCAAACCAACGGAGGCGCATGCAGTGATCCAGAAACTTATGATGGGTGGCGGCAATGTCCAGGACGACTGGCCCGAGCTTGAACAAGAGCAGCGCAATGACAGAGTCGACGACCCCGACACTGACCCGGGCCTGACCGATGACGATCAAAATCGTCCAGGCGTACCTGCCAGCGACCCTGAGGCGGGTGTGTAATCAGGTAATGGAAGAGGTTGCGCAATCAGGCGGTGGTGGCAGGGTCTTCCAGGGACTGTCCGGGCTTACTGCCTGATAGGCGCCAAGTCACATCCGTGACGCCGTAGCGCTCAGCCATAGGCCGGCTGACCTTGCGGATCTTCTCGCGCCCGAATTTGGGGATGATGCCGATGCCGGCATCACAGCTCGCCCAGTGCCAGGCCTCGGCATTATCCAGACGTTCCAGACGAATGATGAAGGTGCGAGGCTCGCCATGGAGCCGGTAATCGATGATGTACAACTGGGGACTAGGCATCGCTGCACCCTCCTCTTTTGCGTGGATGACCCTGCGATGGAGTGCAGCGCAGCGCTAAAGATTCAATCGGATATGCGTCGTTGCCCCCCGACGGGTGCCCAGCACGGCCTCGGCGGGCACCCACGACAAGGTCAGCCGCGTGCTTCGCTCGTTACATTGCGCCCGCCGCCGTGGCTGTTCTGACCACCCTTGCGTCCAGCCTGCGAGGCGCGCTCACGGTCATTGGCGAAGTTCCCACCTGAAACTTGGCCCCCTTTCTGCCCAGCGCGGGAGGCCTTTTCGCGGTCGTTGGCGAAATTGCCTGGATTGGTTTCCTTGGTGCCGCCACGTTGACCGGTCGATTTCTGATCACGAGCCATTTCGTTTCTCTTTGCGGTTCTGGAAATGCGCACGACATCAAGCCGTGCCCTTCATCGGAACCCACTCGATAACAGGCTACTCAGTCCCATGGCATGGGTTGCAGACCGGTGGCGCGAAAAGATTATCTGGCCGAACACTTGCGGACCAGTCATTAGCGTCGCATCAAGGCACTCGCGAATATCCGTGCGCGTTGACTATAATGGCGCTCCTCTTGCCCCGCGATGTGTCGATGGGCTGTCTGTCAGGTCTGTACAGGGCACCGCCATGAAGTCGACCGTTAACCAGCCCGCCGCGCCGCATCCCTCGAACCTCAGTCCTAGCCATCTCAATTTCCCTGTGGTGGGTATTGGTGCCTCAGCGGGGGGCATCGAAGCTATCTGTACCCTGTTCAGGCAGATGCCCGCCGACTCAGGCATGGCGTTCGTCATCGTGCTGCACCTGTCTCCAGACCATCAAAGCATCGCTGATCGGATCATTCAGGAAACAACCAGCATGCCGGTGCGTCAGGTAACCGAACCGGTGCCCATCGAACGCAACCATGTGTACGTCATCTCTCCTGCCAATCGGCTATCGACCAATGATGGCTACCTGCGGGTAGCGCCGGCCAACAGGCGGCGCGGTGACCATGTGGCCATCGACCTGTTCTTCCGCGACCTGGCCGACGTGCACAAGGATCATGCCTTTTGCGTAGTCCTCTCCGGCACGGGCGCGGACGGCGCCGTAGGGCTGGCACGTGTCAAGGAGCAAGGCGGCCTCACCCTGGTACAGAGCCCGGATGATGCTCAGTTTGACAGCATGCCCCGGGCGGCCATCGAGACGGGTCTGGTCGACGTCGTGCTCCCAGCGGCAGAGCTCGCCCAAAAGCTGATGGAGCTGTGGCACAACGCGCGCCAGGTCAATCTGCCACGCATCGAAGACGACAGTCTACCGCCGGCGCTGGGTACCCGAGCCGGCGACCCCCAGGCGTGCGAACCTTTGCTGGAAGAGATCCTGCTGCAATTGCGCAGCGCCACTGGCCATGATTTCCAGCATTACAAGCGCGCCACTGTGCTACGGCGTATCGAGCGCCGTCTGCATGTCACGGGACAGGCCGATCTTCGCGCCTATCTGCACTACCTCGAAACCCATGAGGATGAATCCGCAGCCTTGTTGGCGGACATGCTGATCGGGGTTACTAATTTTTTCCGCGACCGCGAGGCGTTCGAGGCGCTTGAGCGTATCGTCATGCCCCAACTGGCAAGCGAGCCGGACCAAGGCGATAACCCAGCCGAAATTCGCATCTGGTCCGCGGGTTGTTCGACGGGAGAGGAGTCTTACAGCCTGGCCATGCTGACGTGCGAGCAGTTGGCCTTGGACCAGCGCGCCAACAAGGTGCAGGTGTTTGCCACAGACCTTGACGAGCGTGCCATTGGCCATGCCCGCACCGGCCTTTATCCAGAGTCCATCATTACCGATGTGCCACCCTCGCGTCTGCGCCAGTTTTTCGCCAAAGAAGACCAGCACTATCGAGTGCGTAAGGAAATACGAGAGAAAGTGCTGTTCGCCCGGCATAACCTGCTGTCCGATCCGCCTTTCTCGCAATTGGGCTTGATCGTCTGTCGCAATCTGCTGATCTACCTGGACCGTGAAATCCAGCGGGACATCCTGCGCATGTTCCATTTCGCCCTGCGCCCGGGTGGCTACCTGTTCCTGGGCTCGTCCGAATCGGCTGAACTGGCTGGCGATCTGTTCGCGGTGGTGGACAAGCGTAATCGCATCTACCGGGCACGCGAGGTCGCCCATTGCGGCACGCGTCCGGGGCGTCAGTTGCAAGGGACTGATCTAGGCGCTCTGAAGCAACCGGCCACCGCCAAAAGCAGAGCCCAGCGCAAGCCCTCTTACGCTGAGGTACACCATCGTGCACTGGCCCGCCGGACCCCGCCGAGTCTGATCATCGACGGTGAGGGTACCCTCCTTCATCTGAGCGAAGGTGTCGGGCGCTACATGCAATTGGGCAGCGGTGAATTGAGCCGCAACGTGCTCAACCTGGTACTGCCCAGCTTGCGACTGGCGCTTCGCAGCACCTTGTTCCAGGCGCGCCAGGGCACCCATGCGGTCACCTCTCGCCCTGTGGACCTAGGCGAGGAGGGTCAGCGCTGCCAGGTCGAAATTACCGTGCAACCGCATAAAGATGAGCAAACGGCCGGCGAATACCTGCTGGTGGTGTTCGAAGAGCGTGCGCCCGATCCGTCATTGCCGTTAGTCGATGCCATTCGCCAGACCGACAGCATGGTGCTCAATAACCTGGAGCGAGAGTTGCAGCGCATGCGCTTGCAATTGCAGGAGACCATTGAGCAGTCGGAGCTATCGAGCGAAGAACTCACGGCCTCCAACGAAGAGATGCAGACAATCAACGAAGAGCTTCGCTCGGCCAGCGAAGAACTGGAAACCAGCAAGGAAGAGCTGCAGTCAATCAACGAAGAGCTGTTGACCGTCAATTACGAGCTCAAGAGCAAGGTCGAGGAGACCGACAAGGTCAATGACTACCTGCGCAACTTGATCGCCAGCACCGACATCGCCGCCGTGTTCGTCGACCGCAACCTGCACATTCGCTGGTTCACCCCACGTGCGACCGACCTGTTCAACATGCTGCCGGTGGACACAGGGCGCTCCCTGCTGGACATCACTCATCGCCTGGACTACCCCGCCCTGGCCGATGATGCGCGCGCCGTGGTCAATGGCGAGCACATCATCGAGCGGGAAATCGGAGGCCAGGCCTACCACTGGTACCTGGCCCGGTTGCTGCCCTACCGCTCAAGCGAACAGAAGATCGACGGCGCCGTGCTCACCTTCATTGACATCAGCAAGAGCCGCGCGGCCGAAGAGCGTGTGCGACTTGGCGAAGAGCGCATGCGAGTGGTCGCTGAAAGTACCCACGACTTCGCCATCATCCTGTTGGATGAGCAGGGCCTGATCACTGACTGGAATACAGGTGCTGCATTGATCTTTGGCCATGAAAAGGCCGATGTCGAGGGCCGACATTACCAGTTCATCTTCACTGAGGAAGACCGCCAGCACGGCATCCCCGAGCAGGAATTGCAGACGGCGCGCGCCAACGGCCGTAGCCAGGATGAGCGCTGGCACATGCGCAAGGACGGGAGCCGCTTCTATGCCAGTGGTGAAATCTCGCGCTTGAAGGGCAACTCATTGCGTGGCTTCGTCAAGATTGCTCGGGACCTGACCGGGCATAAGCGCCTGCACGATGAGCAGAGCAAGCAACTGGCCGAGTCGCAAAGCAGCAGCCACATGAAGGATGAGTTCTTCGCCATCATGTCCCACGAACTCAAACACCCCCTCAACCTGATCCAGCTCAACGCCGAGATCCTGCGTCGTCTGCCTTCGATCGCCCACGTCGCCGCTGCGAGCAAGGCTGTGGGCACCATTCGCGAAGCCGTGGCCAGCCAGGCGCGCATCATCGATGACCTGCTGGACGTGGCCCGTATCCGTACCGGCAAGCTCAAGCTCAAGACCGAAGCGGTGGACGTGGTTGCCATCATCGAGGGTATCCATGCGGTGGTCATCAGCGAGCAGCCTGACTCGGCGGTTGTGCTGGAACTGCCTGCAGACGGCTTGCCACTGTTCATCGACGGGGATAGCACACGCCTGGAGCAAGTGATCTGGAACCTGCTCAACAACGCCCTGAAGTTCAGCCCACCCGGCAGCACCATCCGGTTGTCGCTGAGCCATGATGACACGCAGGTTTCGCTCAGCGTGATCGACCAAGGCATCGGCCTGACGGCAGATAGCCTGGAACACATTTTCGACCTGTTCAGCCAGGCGGCTTCGCCGCTCGGGCATGCGGCGCGAGAGGGCTTGGGCATTGGGCTATCGCTGGTCCGCCAGTTGGTGGAGGCCCACGGCGGAAGCGTATGCGCGCACTCCGCCGGTCTTGGTCAGGGCTGTACGTTCACCGTCACCCTGCCCTTGTCCGCAAGCGGTAAAGGCGAGCAATTCGCCTGCCAGCAAACTGAACGCATGGGCCGGCTCGATGGCTTGCATGTACTGCTGGTGGATGACTCACCCGAGGTGCTCGACGTCATGCAACAGCTCCTGGAAATGGAGTGTGCGCAGGTGAGCGCGTTCGCGGACCCCCGCCAGGCGCTCGAAGCAGCACGGCAAACGGACTATGACGTCATTCTGTCTGACATCGGCATGCCAGTCATGGATGGCCATGCCCTGATAAAGGCCTTGCGAGACATCAAGCACCTGCAGCATACGCCTGCCATTGCCCTTACCGGCTATGGGGCGAGCGCTGATCAGCATCGGTCGAAGCAGTCTGGCTTTGATCGTCATCTGAACAAGCCTGTCGGCTACGACGAGTTGGTAGAGGCCATCGAGAGCCTCCACGGTTCGGTACCCTACTGACCGTTCGTCGGTCAATTGTTACAGTTTTATGACTTTTGCACGGTGCCCGGCGACTAACTCCTCATAGGAATGTGATTCGCCGGAGTACCCATGAAATCCGCCAAGCCCCGCGCAACCATCATCTGTCGGCATGGCAAACACGCTCATAAATGGCTGTGGGTTCGCAAGCCAAATGCCCCTTGGACGCTGCCAGGAGGCAAGGTAGAACCTGGTGAGACGCCGCTTGAGGCAGCCCAGCGCGAACTGCTGGAAGAGACAGGCCTGCAGGCCCACAATTTCACGCTGCTGATGCGCCACGAAACGCCACAACGCATGCATTATGTCTTCGAGGCCGAGTTCGACGAAGCACCGCAGCCCTGCGCCTTGCATGAGATCGCTGACTACCAGTTCGCCCATTTCGAGCATGTCAGCACGCTCAAGCAAGACATCAAGAAATTGATTCGCTCCTTGCTCGAGTGCGACGCAGCTACCGCAGCGTCTGTGCGCTAACGCCCACTTTTACTGGCTGCTATTTCAAAAGCAGGCGTGCCGCTCTAAGCGTGCACGCTCCATTGGCAGTCGCCCGCCTCTATCGGCAAGTCGTCGATTGCATGAATCATCCCGCTGTCCAGGGCCTCTTGTGGCCCAAGGATCCGCGGGGCCGCCATCAGGTAGCGCGGCACGTCAAGTGCATGTGCTGCGCCCTCGGTGCGCTGCGCCACAATCTGCGCGTACAGGCGCAAGTCATAATCCAGGCTCATGGCATATTCGGCCATGCGTGAGTGGTCGATGGAGCCGTGCAGCGTCCAGTGAAAGGGGTGGAAGAGGAACTTGCTGTGAGCGCACGCAGTGCGGTGCTCGCCGGCCAGGAACAGGATGTTGCCCATGGACTCGACCGTGCCCAGGTTGTGGGTATGCACACTGACCGGCAAGGTCCGCAGGTAGTTGTACAGGGTAAACCCGTAGCTGCACTCGCCGCCCATGGTGGCGACATTCAACTGCACCACCTCGGCCCCCTGGTTCACCGCCTTGGTGCAGGTGTTGATCAGATTGCCGCAGGTAGACGAGTTGATAGGGCCGGTGAAATGGATGATGTGTCGGGCCATGTGCACCTCCAAGAAGTGTCGATACAGAGCGTTGGTCACCACCCTGCCTGTCTAAAAGTGGCATCAAGCCTGCCCGCAAAGTTCAATTCCAGCCCTGCTCGCCACCACTGATCAACTGCGCCTGAACCCTCCTGCCACTGCACTGGTCGCAATGGTGAATGGAATGGAGATGCGATAGGAGGCAGCGTGAGCGAGGTACGCATTGGCATTTCAGGATGGCGATACGGTCCCTGGCGCAAGGACTTCTACCCCAAGGGGCTGCGCCAGGACGACGAGCTGGCCTTCGCGTCGAGAGCAGTCAATACCATCGAGATCAACGGCTCGTTTTACAGCCTGCAAACGCCCGAACGCTATCAAGCCTGGTATGACGCCACACCCGATGACTTCGTGTTCGCGGTCAAGGCACCGCGATACATCACCCACATCCGCAGACTCAAGGACATCGATACGCCATTGGCCAATTTCTTCGCCTCCGGGCCGCTCCTTCTCGGTAACAAGCTCGGCCCATTCTTATGGCAGTTCCCTGCCAACATGCGTTTCGACGCTGAGCGATTCGGTGCATTTCTGCAATCGCTGCCGAGTGACCGCGCCGCTGCCAGACGCAGCGCCAGTGGCTGCGAGCAACGCCTGCAAGGTAACGGCGGCACGCAGATACGCGGCAATGCGCCGCTACGCCATGCCGTAGAAATCCGTCACGAAAGTTTCCTGTGCGAGCGGTTCGTGCAACTGCTGCGCCAGCACAACGTCGCCCTGGTGGTTGCCGACAGTGCGGGCAAGTGGCCTTACGTGGAAGACGTCACCGCAGACTTCATGTACATGCGCCTGCATGGCGACGTCGAACTTTACAGCAGCGGTTATACAGTCAGCGCACTGCGCCGCTGGAAGAAACGGATCGAACAGTGGCGTGATGGGAGTCAGGCTGACGATGCACACCTGATCGTACAGGGCCCTCCCCCCCGGCGCTCAACCCGGGACGTGTACTGCTATTTCGATAACGACCAGAAAGTCCATGCCCCTTACGACGCGCGCCGATTGCTGGAAAAGATGCACTTGGACCACGAGCTTATGACAGAGCCGGGCGCCGAGCCGGAGGTGGAACTGTGAACCCTACTCTCCCCGCGCCAAGCTGCATCATAGACAAAGTCACTGCCGTGCACCGCCTGAACGTGCTGACGCTCAACGTGCACAAAGGCTTCACCTTCTTCAACCGCCGCTTCATCCTGCCGGAGCTGCGCGATGCGGTACGTGCCACGGGCGCCGACCTGGTGTTTCTCCAGGAAGTGCATGGCAGCCACCAACAGCATGCGATCAGCCACCCTGCCTGGCCGCAGGCGCCCCAGTACGAATTCCTGGCAGACAGCATGTGGCCGCAATTTGCCTATGGGCGCAACGCCGTCTATCCCCATGGCGATCACGGCAACGCCTTGCTCTCCAAATTTCCGATCGTGCGTTCGGAAAACCTCGACGTCTCGGTGGAGGGAAATGAACAGCGAGGCCTGCTGCACTGTCAACTGGAAGTACCCGGCCACGACGAAGTGCATGCGATCTGCGTGCACTTGGGGCTACGGGAGGCACACCGGCAGAAGCAGGTGAGTTTGCTGTTCGAGTTGCTCGACCGCCTGCCCGCCAAGGCGCCGGTGATCATCGCCGGCGACTTTAACGACTGGCGTCTGAAAGCAGATGCCGTGCTGTCGCAGCGCTTGATAGAGGCATTCGGGGAGCGTTTCGGCTCGCCAGCCCGCAGTTTTCCGGCACGCCTGCCGCTGCTTCGGCTTGACCGGATCTACGTGCGCAATGCCATGCCCCATGCTGCAAAGGTTTTATCCAACTATCCGTGGTCGCACCTATCCGACCACGCCCCCCTGGCAGCGGAGATCAACGTGTGAAAAGACCTTGGGTCGATGGCAACAGCGTCGAGCTGTTGATCAATGGTGAGGCGTTCTACCCGCGGGTCTTCGAGGCCATGGGCCAGGCGCGCAATGAAATCCTGCTCGAGACATTCATCATCTACGAAGACAAGGTAGGCCATCAGTTGCAGCGTGCGCTGATCGAGGCAGCGCAACGCGGGGTCCGTGTGGAAGTGGTTGCCGACGGGTACGGCACCGCTGACCTGTCGGCCGAGTTCATCGCGGCGATGACCGAGGCGGGAGTAAGGTTTCACCTGTTCGACCCCCAGCCTCGTCTGGCGGGCCTGCGCACCAACCTGTTCCGCCGGCTGCATCGCAAGATCGTCGTGATCGACGGGGAGCGTGCGTTCATTGGCGGCATCAACTACAGCGCCGACCATCTCGGCGACTATGGCCCCATGGCCAAGCAGGACTACGCCGTGGAGGTAACCGGGCCAGTGGTCGCGCAGGTGCATGCCGTCAGCCGTCGATTGATGTCGCCGGTGCTCGAGCCCCCAAGCGAGGTGCGCCCTGTCACCGACCCCACTGGCGACATCACCGCCGTGATGGTAGAGCGGGACAACGGCCAGCGCAGCACGGCTATCGAAGCCTATTATCTCGAAGCGCTGCGTGGCGCGCGCAAACGCATCGTGGTAGCCAATGCCTATTTTTTCCCAGGCTATCGCCTGTTGCGCGAGTTGCGTAATGCCGCGCGTCGCGGGGTTGAAGTGACACTCATCATGCAGGGTGAGCCTGATATGTGGTGGGTGCGCACCCTGGCTCGCCTGCTCTACAACTACCTGCTTCGCGACGGGGTGCGGATCCATGAGTATTGCCGGCGCCCCCTGCACGGGAAGGTCGCACTGGTGGATGACGAATGGTCCACGGTCGGTTCGAGCAACCTCGACCCGCTGAGCCTGTCGTTCAACCTTGAAGCCAACCTGTTCATCCGCAGCCGTGCCTTCAATCAGCAGCTCCATGACCACCTGCAGTCGCTGGCCAGCGAACAGTGCAAGACGGTCACCCTGGAGCGAATGGTTCGCGGCTACTGGTGGCGGGCGCCACTGATCTTCTTGAGCTTCCACGTCATACGTCACTTCCCGCGCATTGCCGGTTGGCTACCTGCGCATCGCAAGCGCCTGAAAACGCCTGGGCAAGCGGTAGAAACCCAAGGCAACCTGCATGAGGGCAACACCTGATGGAACGAAAGCGTTGGCAAGTGTGGGCCAAGCGTCTGTTCACCGTCCTGTTCCTTATCCTGATCCCGGCGTTGCTGTTCACGTTGGCGCGCAACCTGGATTGGAACGAGGTGCGTGAATCGCTGTTGGCCTACAAACCCGGCACATTGGCCGTCGGGTTGGTCATGGCACTGATGAGCTTCTTGATCTTCGCCAGCTATGACCTTCTGGCCCGTGCCTATACCGGTCACAAATTGCCAGTACGGCAAGTGCTGCCCATTGCCTTCGTGTGTTACGCCTTCAACCTCAACTTCACCACCTGGGTAGGCGGGGTTGCGTTGCGCTATCGGTTATACGGCAGGCTTGGGTTAGACACCCCAACCATCACACGCATTCTCACCTTGGGGCTATTGACCAATTGGATGGGCTACATGCTGCTGGCAGGCAGCGTGTTTGCCATGCGCCTGGTCGAGTTGCCGGCAAACTGGGCGGTCGGCAACACTGGGCTGCAGCTCATTGGCTTCGCGCTGTTGGCCATTTCGATCGGCTACCTGCTGGCCTGTGGTTTTGCCAAAAAACGTACCTGGCGCTGGCGCGAGCATGAACTGACTTTGCCTTCGCTGCGGCTTGCGCTGTGCCAGGTGGCCTTGGGCGCCAGCAACTGGGCAATGATGGCGCTGCTGATCTTCTGGCTGTTGCCAGAGCAGGCGTTCTATCCCTCCATCCTGGGGGTTCTGCTGATCAGTTGCGTGGCTGGGGTGGTGGCCCACATTCCGGCAGGGCTTGGTGTGCTGGAAACAGTGTTCCTGGGCCTGCTACAAGGGCAGATTCCACAAGGCAGCCTGATTGCAGCCTTACTGGCCTATCGGACCTTGTACTACCTGATACCGCTGGTGATGGCGGTCATCACCTACTTGGTGCTGGAAAAGCGCGCTAAGAGCATGCGCCGGCAAGATACGGCAGCACCAACGTGAAGGGGTGAGCTTGTTGGGTAAGTCGCACGGCTAGTGCGGCTCCAAGCTCAGCACAGCCCCCTTGCAAGGCCGCTTCTATAGAATTCGCTAACTTTCTGAAACGGTTCGAGACAGGTTGAACAGGCCGGGTCTGCCCAGGCAGACCCGGCTCAATACCCCTTACGGCGAAATAGGATCGCTCGCTGGGAAAGTCTCATCCAGCGCATTGTCCACACTGGTTTCCTTTTTCTGCTCAACCTTGCCACAGGTGCAGTCAGGCATGCGGCATGGCTCGCCGTTACGATGCCCGGTTGCACACGCTTCGCAGCAGTAGGCCTTGCCGTTCTGCGGCAAGGTGCTCACCGTGCAGGAACACTCGGTACAAGCGCAGCGTAATTCGCTCATCATCAGCTCCTTTCGTCTTCTTCGATTGCATCGTCAGTCCACGGTTTCCCGTCAAGCGGGTTGGTGCGGGCCAGTTCTGCTTCGTCGAGGCCACGACCGCCGCCGATCTCGATCGCGTCTACTTCAGTCAGCGCCTGATCGGCAGGGCCGCCGTACCCAGGCTCATGGGGATCTCGAGCGCCGGTTTCGTCCAGTAGCGTGTCCGGGCTCAGATCATCATCGGTGACACCGTCCTCATGCAGGCTGTCGGTCAGCGTCTCGCCGCCAGTCAAGCCGCTCTGGCGCACGCGCTCTTCCGGGAATTCCTGTTCCACTTCACGCTCTGGTCGCTCATCACCTACCCGCCCCTGACGGTCATCAAGGCGATCACTGAAGTTCAGCTCATGCACACTGCCCATACGATCCTCGATGTCATCGATCTCGGTCGGGGTATAGGCTTTGGGTTCATCGGGTCTGGACATTACGCCTCTCCATCAGTTGGCTTACCCAAAGTCGACTGCTTTGTACCCAGGAAGATTCAGAGTTTTACGCGGCCAGTGGCGGTTTTTTGAACTCCGGTGCCGTTCCCCGTCTCCCAAGATCAAGACAGCGCAGGTTCCGGAGCCCCCCCATGGCCAAGCCACTCGAGGAATACGCGCGCAAGCGCGATTTCAACGCCACGCCCGAGCCAAGCGGCAAATCCGGCCGCAGCAAAGCGGCTCACGCGTTACAGTTCTGCATCCAGAAACATGACGCCAGCCATTTGCACTATGATTTCCGGCTGGAGCTGGACGGCACGCTCAAAAGTTGGGCGATTCCAAAGGGTCCTTCCCTGGATCCGAAAGTCAAACGCCTGGCCGTGCATGTCGAAGACCATCCGCTCGATTACGCCACCTTCGAAGGCCACATTCCGGAAGGTCACTACGGTGGGGGCGATGTCATCGTCTGGGACCGTGGAGTCTGGGAACCCGATGGTGACCCGCATGAGGGTTACAAAAAAGGCAAACTGCGTTTTCGCCTGCAAGGCGAGAAGCTTGCGGGCATGTGGAACCTGTTCCGCACACGGCTGGCTGGCAAGAAAGAGCAGTGGATGCTGGTCAAGTCGAATGACAGCCAGGCCCGCAGCGAGGCGCAGTACAGCATTGTCGAAGACCAGCCCGACAGCGTGATCAGCGACCGCACTCTGGTTGCCAAGCAATCCGCCAAAACGGCCAAACCCGGCAAAGGCAAGCCTGCCCCGACCAAGCAAGCCGCCAAGTCCAAGCCCGCTAAGTTGCCAGAACATGTGCAGCCGCAGTTGGCCACGTTGGTCGACTCACCCCCGTCGGGGGACTGGCGGTATGAGGTGAAGTACGACGGTTATCGCATCCTCGCGCGCATCGAGGGCGATGATGTGCGGCTCTACACCCGCAATGGCCATGACTGGAGCGCCAAGATGCCGGGCCAAATCGCTGCGCTACGCGCGTTGGGTGTGGACTCTGCGTGGCTCGATGGGGAGATGGTCGTCAATGACGACCAAGGGGTTGCCGACTTCCAGGCCTTACAGAACGCATTCGATACCGCGCATGACGAACAAATCACCTATTACGTCTTCGACCTGCCGTTTCTGGGCGGTCAAGATCTACGCGCCCTACCCTTGCAGCAGCGACGCGACGCGTTGGAGCGCTTGCTTGAGCACAACACTGCTGACAACCTCAAGTACTCTGCGGACTTCGACGAGCCGGTTGAAGCGTTGCTCGAGAGCGCTTGTAAGCTGGGCCTTGAAGGCTTGATCGGCAAGCGGGCCGACAGCAGCTATTCCGGCACGCGCAGTGCCGACTGGATCAAGCTCAAGTGCAAGCGGCGGCAGGAGTTTGTAGTGGTCGGCTACACCGACCCCAAGGGCAGCCGCAGTGGGTTCGGCGCCTTGCTATTGGCCCTGCACGACGATGCAGGCATGCTGCGTTACGCCGGCAAGGTGGGCACCGGGTTCAGTGCCACCACCCTTGACACATTGCACGCACAACTCGAACCCCTACAAACTGCCCAACCCACTGTAGCCAACCCCCCAACCGGCGCCGAAGCCCGAGGGATACATTGGCTCGAGCCCAAGTTGCTGGCCGAGATCGCCTTTGCCCAGATGACCCGTGACGGCGTAGTACGCCACGCGGTATTCCACGGTTTGCGCGACGACAAACCGGCGACCGATATCGACCTGGAGCGTGCCATGCCGAGCAAGACCGTCCATCAGCGCAAGGCGGACAAGGGCACCGAGACGCTGGGTGACTTGCGCCTGACCCACCCTGATCGCGTGATTGACCCTTCCTCTGGCATGACCAAGCGTGACGTCGTCGAATACTACGCCCAGGTCAGCCAATGGATCTTGCCCCACCTCAAGAATCGGCCGGTTGCGCTCGTGCGTGCGCCAGACGGCCTCGCCGGGGAACTGTTTTTCCAGAAAAACGCGGGCCAGCTGCACATCCCAAACGTGCGTACGTACGGCAAAGAGGAAGCCGGCCAGGCCGCCATGGTCATCAACCGCCCTGACACCTTGCTGGGCGCCGTACAGATGAACATGCTTGAACTGCACACCTGGAACGCCACCGACACGCAGTTCGACCGGCCAGACCGTTTCGTGCTCGACCTGGACCCTGACCCGGCCCTGCCGTGGAAGGCAATGCTGGAGGCCACACAGCTAACCCTGACCCTGCTGGACGAACTGGGTCTGAAGGTGTTCATCAAGACCAGCGGGGGCAAAGGTATCCACCTGGTTGTCCCGCTAACGAGAAAAGCGAGTTGGGACGAGGTCAAGGATTTCAGCCACGCCATCGTCACCTACCTGGCAAAACTGTTCCCTGATCGGCTCACCGCAGTGTCCGGCCCCAAGAACCGTGTAGGCCGCATCTTCATCGACTACTTGCGCAATGGCAAAGGTGCCACCACGGTGTGTGCTTACTCGCTGCGCGCTCGCGAGGGCTTGCCGGTATCAGTGCCGGTCTGGCGTGAAGAACTGGCGCAGCTCAAGGGCGCCAATCAGTGGACCATCGCCACAATAGGTGAGCGACTGGCCGATACCCAAGACCCTTGGGCCGATATGAGCAAGACCCGTCAATCCATCACGGCGCGGATGCGCAAACAACTTGGGCTCACGTGATGGGCGACGCCCAACGCGACAGGGAGTTACGCGCATGAGCATGCCTCAGAACTATGACCTCACCCAGCTGGACCGCTTGTTGCGCACCTATGACGAGCGGCTGCAGCCGCTCAATGTCGATACCCAGTTACTTGAACTGATGAAAGCTTTGCAGGCCCATTGCCTGGATATTCTGCCAAGGCCGGGCCACGGCAATACGCTTGAGCGTTGGCAGACCTTGTCGCGGGTCGCCGGCTGTGACCTGGTATTGACCAAGCTCTATGAAGGGCATACGGACGCTTTGGCGATCCTGGCCGAGTGTGGTGCTGGCCATCTTTCGTCTGACGGGATCTGGGGCGTGTGGGCCGCAGAGCCCCCGGATGCTCGTGCCGTCATCACCTCCCGAGACGGGGGCCGTGTCCGCCTCGGCGGAAAGAAAGCGTGGTGTTCGGGCGCCTTGCAAATCGACCAGGCATTGATCACTGCCTGGGACGAGTCCGGTCAGCCACAGCTGGTTGCCATCCGCTTGGCCGACCCAACCTTGGGCCTCAATATCGAGCACTGGCAGGCTGTGGGCATGGCCAGCACTGCCAGTGTCGAGGTCGAATTCAACGACACACCTGGTGTACTGGTCGGTGCGGCGGGCCAATATTTGTCCAGGCCGGGCTTCTGGCACGGCGGCGCAGGCATAGCCGCCTGCTGGTATGGGGCGGCCGAGGCGCTGGCCGAATACCTGCGCGAGCACTGCCGCAAACCCAAACCAGACCCCCACGCAGACGCGCACCTGGGCGCTGTAGATGCCGCCCTATGCGGCGCTCGGGCGGCATTGCGTGAATGTGCTGCCTGGATCGATCGCAACCCAAGCGCCGATGCCAGCCTGATCGTGCAACGCGTGCGCGCCCAGGTCGAACACGCCGTGGAACACGTCATGCGTCATGTGGGCCGCGCATTGGGTGCAACCCCGTTCTGCCGTAATGCCCACTTTGCGCGCTTGAGCGCAGACCTGCCGGTGTTCATCCGCCAAAGTCACGCCGAACGAGACCTTGCAGCCCTCGGCGCACAGACCGCACAGCTTTCTTCCGGAGCATGGCAGCTATGAGTGAAGACCTGATCCAGTCCAATGACGGTACGCCCTGGTCAGCGTGGCAGCACTCGGCCCATCTGGCCCGGGCCACTTGGCTCAATGCACACCAGCTTTGCCCGCCTGGTCGGCGCCTGGTGCTGATCGCACCCCATCCGGATGACGAGATTCTCATGGCCGGCGGTCTGCTGGCCGATTTTGCCGGCCGTGAAGAGGACCTGGTGCTGATCTCGGCGACCGACGGCGAAGGCAGCCATCCCGGCTCGCCCCGCTGGACAGAGCATCGCCTGCGTCGCGACCGGCCGCAAGAAAGCCGCAAGGCCATCGAGCAACTCGGGCTGGACCCCAAGCGCATCGATTGGCGCCGTCTGCACCTCAAGGACAGTCAGCTGGCCAGAGAGGAGGCCTTTCTGGTCGGCCATCTTACTCAGCTACTGCGCCCTGAGGATGTGCTGATGACGACCTGGCGGGGTGACGGCCACTGCGATCACGAAGCCGTAGGCCGTGCCGGCGCACAGGCAGCGTTGGCGCGTAGCGCCCAGCTGGTGGAAGTCCCCGTGTGGGCATGGCACTGGGGCCAACCTGACGATCCACGTCTGCCTTGGGAGCGCGCGCACCGCTTGCAACTCAATGAGGGCCAGGTGGCACGCAAGCGCAAAGCCATTGCTGCACACGTCAGCCAGTTCGAGCCTGACGGTTGCGCACCGCCGGTGCTACGCCCCAACCTGCTGGACTGCGTGCTACAGCCCTTCGAACTGGTCTTCTTGTAAAAGGATTCGCCATGAGTATCGATGCCCAGTATTTTGCCGACCTGTATGCCGCCAACGAAGACCCTTGGGCCTTTCGTACCCGCTGGTATGAAAAACGCAAGCGCGACCTGGTCATGGCAAGCCTCCCGCGGCAGTGTTACGAACGGGTGTTCGAGCCCGCCTGCGCCAATGGCGAACTCAGTGTGCTGCTGGCCGAACGCTGTGCCGAGCTGGTGTGCCAGGACCTCGACCCGAAGGCCGTGGGCTTGGCCACTGATCGCCTGGCCGATGTCCGCCACGCACAGGTCGAACGCGCCCGCCTGCCTGCCGACTGGCCAGGCGGACGTTTCGATCTGATCGTGCTCAGCGAAGTGGGCTACTACCTTGATCCCACCGACTGGTTGCAGGTAATCGAACAGTCTGTCGCCAGCTTGTCCTACGACGGCGGCCTGCTGGCGTGTCACTGGAAGCACCCGATTGCCGGGTGCCCCCAGGACGGGCGCGAGGTACACCGAATGCTGTCCAAACACCTGCCGCTGTACCCGGTGTTCTGCCACGACGAAGCCGACTTCATCATGGCCTACTGGTCGAATCAGCCCAGCGTGGTAGACCTGGACGAGACGTGCATATGATCGGCATCGTCATTCCGGCCCACAACGAAGCCCGGCGTCTGGGTCGATGCCTGAAGGCTGCCTCGGCTGCGGCCCAACACGCTGCGGTAGCCGGTCATGAGGTCGATATTCTGGTGGTGCTCGATCGCTGTACCGACGGCACCGCCGCCGTCGCCCGGCGCCATGGTGCACACACCTTCGCCATCGATGCCGGTAATGTCGGCATGGCTCGGCGCGCGGGCGCAGAATGGATGCTCGCGCGCGGCGCCACATGGCTCGCCTGCACAGACGCCGACAGCCAGGTCCCTGCCCACTGGCTGACGTCACAGCTCGAATGCGGCGCTGAAGTCGTCTGCGGTACGGTCCATGTGAGCCACTGGCAGCCCTGGCAGACCGCTGCGTTGCGCAAGCTCTACCTGAGCCGCTACGAGGCACGTGACGGTCATCGTCATATTCATGGAGCCAATCTCGGTGTGAGCGCCCAGGCGTATCAGCGCGTCGACGGCTTCCAGCCTCTGGCGGCCCATGAGGATGTTCGCCTGGTGCGAGACCTGGAAGCACTGGGGGTGCAGATCAGTTGGTCTGCCGGGCACAGTGTGGCGACCAGCAGCCGGCGCGAGTGTCGAGCACGCGAAGGGTTTGGCGATTACCTGGCCGGCCTGCAGGAGCACCTGCAGGCCTAGCAGGTGTGAGTGTACTCAGGAAGCCTTGCGCGTGCGTTTGGCGGGCTTCTTGGCCGTAGTCGGTTTCTTCTTGGGAGGCGCCGTGCTTTTGCCGCCGAGGCTGCGCTTGAGCAGCTCGGTGAGGTCGATGATATCTGCACTCTTCTCGCCGCTGCTGTCCTCGCCCTTCTCCACCGTCTCGATCTTGCCTTTGCTGGCTTTTTCAGCCACCAGCTCCATGATCGTGTCCCGAAACGCGTCGTGATACTCGTCCGGTGACCAGGTGCCGGCCATGTCTTCAACCAGACGCTTGGCCATGTCCAGTTCCCGTTTGTCCACCTTGGCCTTGGTCACAGTCGTGTCCAGTTCAAGGGTATCGAGCCCACGTACTTCATCGGGCCAGCGCAACGTGATCATTACCAGGGCTTCGTCCAGGGGTCGGATAAGCGCAAGGTGCTGGCGTGTGTGCAGCACGACTGTCGCCAAAGCCACTTTGCCGGTGGTGGCCAGCGTTTCGCGCAACAGCGCATAGACCTTGCCGCCGCGCCGGTCAGGGCTCAGGTAATAAGGGGTGTCGAAGTGTTGAAGGGGAATTTCCCCTGCGTCCACGAATGAAAAGATGTCGATGGTCTGGGTGGCCTCCGGACGGGCCTTGCGGATCTCCTGTTCACTGATCACCACATAGCGGCCCTTCTCGAACTCCACGCCCTTGACGATGTTTTCCTTTTCGATGTCCTTGCCGGTGATCTTGTTGATGCGCTTGTAGCCCACTGGATCCATGCTGCGCTTGTCCAGCCAGTCAAAATCAACGCGTTCACTGCTGACGGCGGAGTTGAGCGCCACGGGGATGTGTACCAAACCGAAACTGATGGCGCCTTTCCAGATTGCCCTGGCCATTGACATGCTCCCTGAGTGATCTGCTGATACCTCAAATGACTGCGCCACAGCGACAAAGGTTTAACCGCAGTGCCCGGTGGCTCCCACAGCCATAGGCAGATATTCAGGCAGGATTGAAGAGCACCCGCTTGAAGGCTTCTGCCGCCAAGTGCACCTGCACGGACCAGTCGGTGGCTGCATCGCTCCCGGCATCGTCCGAGATGTATTTCAGGCACACGAACGGGATGTCCTCGGACCGTGCGACAAGCGCCAGCGCATAGGCCTCCATGTCGACCACGTCATAGGGCGCATCACCGTGGCTGATCTCGAAATTATCGCCAGTGCCACAGGTTTCGATAGGCAGCCCCGCAATGGCCAGCCCATGTTCAAGTACGACAGGGATGTCGGAAAGCGGCGTTTCATAGCGCGCAAACCCGAGAGGGGTGACGTCCATGTCGCGCTGGACGAACCGTGTGCAGCACACCAGGCTGCCTTTGCCATGCAGCCGGCTGCCTGCCGAGCCGAGATTGACGATGAGCCTGGGCCTGCGTGTATTGACAGCGCGGGTGAGCGCGATGGCCGCGTTCACCTTGCCAATACCGGTGAAAACCGTATTCAGATGCCCGAACAGACCGCCCGCCTCTGCCTCCAGGGCAAAGACGAACAGCGTGTCTTCCAGGGCGACACGGGGGAACAGCGGGGTCAGCATCATGGCTACGGTCCTTGGAGAAACGGATGTCGATCCCGCTATTCTCATTGAACCGGTGGTTAGGTCAAGGATGCGTCTCTACAGGCAGATCTGATCCAGCAGCACCACGATGGTCCAGGGGCGTCGGTAACACCCCAGTCTCAACGATTGCGCGTAACCGTCAGCGCTACCGCAGCAATACGTTCCACTCGCTCATAGCCGGGCTCCAACAGTTGCTCGCCGAACACGTCAGGGTCGATCTCTCGATAGACCCAGGAAAATTCAGGGCCGGCCAGCTGCTCGCGAACGCCTTCGAGCAAAGCGTCTTCGCCTTCGACGATAGCAACGCCGGTATACAGCAATAATGATCCCCCCACACTCAGTCGCTCGAGACTTTGTTCGATGATACGTCGCGAAAGCTCCGCCCCAAGCGATCCACCACCATGGCGATACGTGCGTTCCCCATCATCAAGCATGTAGGGCGGATTGGCCACGATCAGGTCGAACTCACCTGTCACGTCCTGCAGAATATCGCTTTGCTGTACAGACACATTACCGATGTCGGCAAGTGCCGTATTGACCGCAGTAAAACGCAGCGCCTTGGGGTTGATATCCACGGCGGTCACCTGCGCGTGCTGCGCAGCACGGGCAATCACCAGTGCGCCCACCCCTGTGCCACAGCCAATGTCCACTGCACGCTCTATGCGCTTGGGCGTCGATTGCAGGTGATCCTGGATGACATGAGCGAACCGGTAACTGTCGGGGCCGAAGAACACCGCATCGCTGGCCTGCGTAGGGTAGGCCGAGTGCACCAGTAGCAGCCCGTCGAGGCTCGACCAACGGACGGTGCTGGCCAATAAGTCTCGATGAGACTTCACCACGCCAGCGGTCTTCATCAAGTCCAGCTCATCGGCCGAAAGCATCGAGCCGGCAAATGGCCGGCTCCAACCGAATACATCCCGGACGGTGCAAGCCTTCTCAGCGCCTGGTCGCGCATTAACCAATGCATGGGTCGCCGGTGTCACGCAGGTAAAGTGGTAACCATCAGCGCGAAGGCGCTTTCCTAGCTGCAGCAGGGCCTGGTCAGCGGCTGTCTGAGGTGAATCGAGGGGCATCAGTGAGATCCTTCCTGGAGCAGGCCAGTGGCCTGTATGTAAGCCTGGGTCGCGGCGAGTCCTTCGGGCGTCGCATGTTTGTTGCCGGACATGGCACAGATCAACGTATCAATATCGTGGTGCGCAGGGCGCTGCCGCTGGGTACCCGGCATCTGGTCCTGCAATTGCAGGGCCGCCTCCCAGCTGCCGGGTAACACACGGCGAATGCGCGATTGTGAACCCGCGGCGATCCAATCGTGCCACAGCTGCTTCTCGTAGGCGGTAAATACGCCATACATGGGCGCGGTCGGCCCCTCGATCAGCGTCCACCAGCGGCTCTGCTCAGGGGCTTCGCCGCGGCGAATCCAACCCTGGGCCTGCATGGCGTCAAGAAAGGCCGGCATGGCGCCTGGCTCGGTCAGCCATTGGTTGATGGTGCGTTTTTGCAGACGGCAGTGGTCCGAGTGCATGAACTGCCCAAAATTGCGCTTGTGCTCCAGGGCCTGGAGCAGCTCAGCTTCCAAGTCGAAACTTGCGATGAGCGCAGGGGTGCTGGTCCCTAGATCATTAAGGCGGTAGCCCCGACGGACCCGCTCATAAAAGCCTGCCACGTCATCAGCCGGGCACAACTGGCGCAGGGCCTGGAGCGACAGATGGGCATGACCGCTGGCTGCATTGTCGATGGTGACGTGCAACTGGAAGTAAAATCCGTCGATGCCCAGCTCAGCCAATTCGTAAGTTGTGATCAACAAGTGCAAAGGCGGTTGTTCGTAGCCAAGGTTGTAGCCGATCACTTCAGGTAAATAGTCCTGGCCATACTCGCCAAGGGCCAATTGCAAGGACGCCTGCAGGTAACGGGAATCGTCCAGGTCCGGGCGATCCAGGCAGCCGAGCCGGCTCATCAGGCGCTGGTAGATCAGCACGTGATTGCAGCGAGGGTCACCGCTGCCCAGCTCCTCGAGGTAGGTACGGATCAGGCCGTGGTAGCGTGGATCTCGCCATTGACGCAGGGCACTGAACAGCCAGGCGCCGTCTACAACCTTGGTGGGCTCGACTTGCTGCAGGAACCACAACGCCTGGGCGCGGTTGGCGAAATAGCGCCGTGGGGCGCCCTGCTTGCGCTGCTCCAGGTACGCCTTGTATCCCTCGGCCACACCGGCAGCGTGCTGCAAGCTCCAGGCGTCGAGTTGCGTTGGGTCATCCGGCAGGTCATCAGGCATGCTCCGAGCCTGCGCCAACTGGCTATCGAGCCAGGCCCGGCTACTGGTGTCCTGGCCCTCGAGCAGGGCGTGATAGCGATCTTTCAGGCTGGGAGCGATAGATGGGGCTTGGACCATCGCGGCGGTCTGGCGGGTCATGACCGTCATGGCGTATTCCTCGTGCGCGTATTATTGGTTGGCTTTCTGCCCTGGCATCGACTCAGGGGCTGGCGCAGAACGGGGTGCGGTTTGTTCGTCAGGTTTTTGCATCTGCAAGGACGGCTTGCTGGCATCGGAGTCCTTGCCGGGGTGATTGTTGTCGCGGTCGAAACACCCGCCGACGAGGGTCAAGGCGCCCATGAGAGTGATCAGTGGGAATGTGCGCATGGCAGGCTCCTTGTTCGAAGAAACGCAATGCCAGGCGAACCTGGCATTGCAAGGCTTCACTTACGACTTGCCGCCTTTGCGGCCCGACTCGCTGGAGTGGCCGCCGCTTGCCTGCCCTCCCTTCTTGCCGGCTTCGGAAGCCTTTTCACGGTCATTGGCGAAGTTGCCCGAATTTTTGCTACCGCCCTGGCTGCCCTGCTGGTTACCGCTACGGCTGTTGTCTTTAGTGGCCATGATCTGAAACCTCTTATGACTTCGGAATGCACGGCGCCAATGCCGTACATGACTTGGGAGTCCACCGGTGCGCGAGGATTCGCATTATCGAGAAGGCTTCTGACAAACGGCGTTAAAGAAGGGTCAGCCCAATAGTTGGCGTACCTGTCAGCGGCGATGGCTTTCGTCGCGTCGACCTTGCTGGCCACCGAGCCAATGCCCGGTTGCGGCCCAGCAGACGGCAAGTAGTGCTCCGATTAGCATGGCCACCTGTGGATGATCTCCCATCAGGTCCAGGGCCCGCTTTATCCAGCCGCTGACCGCATCCCCGCCTCGGTAGACCACGGTATCGATGAAGTTCTTGGCCTTGTACTTGTCTTCGGCGCTGACCACGGTGAACAGCATCTCGCGGCCAGGCCGAACCAGGGCATACTCGCCGGCCCGCCGTACGACCATCACGATGACGAACAGGGCGAAGACAGGCGACAAGGCCAGGCACATGAACCCGGCAGCCATGGCCAGCGGCACTGCCACCAGCAACACCCGCACCCCAAGGCGTCGAGCGAGCCGACCGGTGAAAAACAGCTGCGTGAGAATGGCCAGTGCCTGAACGACTGTATCTATTGCGCCGAACACCTGCGTCTGCCGAGTACGGTCGGTGAAGGTATCACTGACAATGCGAGCCTGTTCGAAATAGAGGAATGTGCTGACACTGGCCAGCAGCACGACGAACAGAGCAATACCGAGCAGGTAAGGCGTGCGTATTACCGCCGTTGCACCGGAAAACGGATTGCCGCCCAGTGCGCGGCCCTCGCAGGGGGGATCGCGGGTCGGGAGTGGATTATTCGTGCGCCAACGCTGCAACACCCAGGCGGCCAGTACGCTGCCCAGCAGCAACACCGCCGCGAGCGTCAACAAACCGGGGTGTCCAAGGGGCGCCACCAGCAGCGTGCCGAGCAGCGGCCCGCACAATCCGCCCAAGCTCGCCCCTGCTGCCAGTACGCCGAACAGGCGCTTGCCTTGCTCGGTGCTGAACAGGTCGGCAAGTACGCTCCAGGCCAGCGAGATACTCAGTAGATTGAATACCGACAACCAGATATAGAACGCCCGGGCCACCCAAGGCCCGTCGGGATGGCGTGCCAATAGCGCGGCAAAGGCAAGCAGGTTGCAGATGAAGAAGCCATAGGTCCAGGGCAATATGTGCCGGCGCCGTACACGGGAGGCCATCCAACCAAACACAGGCAGGCAAACCAACGTGGCGATGAAGGTACCGGTGAACAGCCATTGCAGGTTTTCGACGCCACCGGCAACGCCCATGGTTTCGCGTACCGGCCGGAGCATGAAATACCCCGTGAACAGCATGAAGAACAGTAGGCTGCCTGCCAGAACCGCTGGCGCTTCCCCAGGCCGCATGTCCAGCATCTGCTGCAGGCGCTGTCGCCGCGTCACCATGGTCTCAGGCGAACTGTTTGATCAGCGCTTGCTGCTGCGCCTGGGTAAGCATCGGACCCTGCCCTGCCTTGAGTTGGTCCAACTGGCGATCCAGTCGGCCAGTGGCCGGTATCACGGCGGTGACTGCCGGGTGGCTGAGTGCGAACTTCAGGAACAACTGGGCCCAGCTACCGATGCCCTGTTCCTGCGCCCAGTCTGGAAGGGCGCGATCCTTGACCGTCGCGAACAGACGACCGTCATCGAAGGCGCGGTTGATCAGCACCGCCACGCCCTTGTCACGGCACAAGGGAAGAAGCTCACGCGCAGCGCCAGGGGCATTGACTGCGTAATTGATCTGGATGAAGTCCAGAGCCTGGCTGCGCACGATCGCGGCCACCTGGTCGTGTCCCGAGTCCAGATAGTGGGTGATGCCCACATAGCGCGTCTTGCCCTGTTGCTTGAGTTCACGTGCATAGGGCAACTGCTGTTGCCAGTCGCGCAAATTGTGCACCTGTAGCAGGTCCACCTTGTCCGTGCGCAGGCTGCGAAGCGTGCCGTCCCATTGGGCCTTGGCATCTGCGCGGCTGTTGGCGGCGATCTTGGTGGCAATGAAGCACTGGCGGTGCCACCCGCCTTCGGCGAGCAATTGACCCAGGAAGCTGTCGGCGCCGCCATAGTTGGGAGAGGTGTCGATGACCCGACCCCCACCTTTGAAGAAGGCGTCAAGCACCTGATACAGCTGCCGGTAGTCCGCTGAGCCGGCCTCGACTTCGAAGCTGCCTGACGTGCCGGCGCCGATCACCGGCAGTAGCTCACCCGTTGACGGAATCGGCCGCGACAGCAGGCTCGCCGGTGCAGCTGCGCTCAGCCATGGGCTGGTGGCCAGCAGACCGATCGCAGCGCCCGCACGTAGGACATCCCGACGTCCATACATAGGAAATCTCCGTAACAGAGCGGAAATATCCAATGCTAGTTCGTGGGAGCCGTCTTGCGATCATCTTGTGTATCTGGATGTTTAAGCCTCAGGCTGCAACAGCAGGCGCAAATCCAGCGAACCCTGCGCCATCGGCGGGCACCAGTAGTAGCCCCCGGTCAGCGGGCGTGTGAACTGATACAGGGCATCGATCACACCGTCCTCCAGCCCGCTCATGCGGCGCAGCTGAACCTCGAACGAGGTGAAAGACGTACCCAGCGCCACGAACGCCAGCCCTGCACCGCGGGTATCAGCCCAGGAAACCGAGCGACGCACCATGAATGCCTCGGGTGCATAGCTTTCCTGGGCAGTGCGCTTCACATGGGCGGACTCAGGCGCATCATCCAGTTCCTCGTTATCGCTCAGGCGCCGGCCGATGATGTTGTCCTGCACCTGCTGTGGCAGCGATTTGAAGTAGTGCATGTCGTGCTTCCACAGCTGGAACGCGGCGAAGCTCGACCCCTGCAAGCCAGGCGCGCCCTCACCCAGGATGGCGGCTTCGATGGCGTCGTCGCCGCTGGGGTTTTCCGTGCCGTCTTCGTAGCCCGTCAGATCCCGGCCGCCTCGGTGGAGGAAGCCATCAACGTGATCAACCAGCGCAAAGGCTGGGCTCAATAGACGCTCCAGCGCCTGGGCCTGCAGATACAGGTCCCCGCGTTCGTCACCCCGCAACCACAGCCACAGCGCGTGCTGGGTACTGGGGTTCTCGACCGCGGCGTCCAGCAGCGGGAACGGGGTCAGGCCTTCGATCTGGGCGTTCAGGGCTTTTGCCAAAGGGGCACCCACACCCAGTGTCACGCGCAGGCCGTCGACATGGCCCAGCAAGGCATCGAGGGCCGCAGGCACGGCCTCGGTTGACTCGATGGAGAAGAACAGGTGACGCGCGTGCACCGGCACGGGCGTGGCAAGCAGACCTTGCTGATACGGCATGAAGGGCGAGTCCTGGGCTGAAAAGCGCGCATGCTACTGCGCAGACCCCGGCAGTGCAATCTGTGCCCAGGATTGGCTGGATCGAGCGGGACATCTGCACAGGTAAGGCTCCCATGCGCTTGAAGTCTCAGTGACCGACGTGTTTGTTGCGCCGCAGCTCGCGCACCAGCCGCTTCAAGGGTGGGGCGTAGAAAAAACCGAACGACACGCTACCCTTGCGCCCTTTGACGGCGTGGTGCAGCCGATGCGCGCGGTGCAGGCGCGTCAAGTAGCGCCCCATCGGGCGCACCGTGCGAGGCCAGTGACGGTGAAATAAGCCATCATGCGCAATCACGTACAGCGCGCCGTAAGCCGCCACCCCGCCTCCGACCCACTGCAATGGCGCATGCCCGGCTTTGCCGACCGCCACCAGTGCCAGCGAAATCACCGCCAGTGCCAGCAGGTACACGTCGTTGGTTTCGAGCACGCCCAGATGGGGTTCGTGGTGCGAGCGATGCAGCCACCAGCCCCAGCCATGCATGATGTACTTGTGCGCCAAGGTGCCGACACCCTCCATGGCCACCAGTGTGCCAAGCAGGACGAGGATATTGAACAGCATGGATCAGCCCGCAACGGTTCAGAAAAGGCAAAAGGTTAACCATTGACCGTGGATTTTTCCATCGTACCGGCAGGCTTGTCAGGCATTTACCGATGAAGCCATTGTCATGTTTTTACCCTTGACCTGATCGAGGGTCGGGCTTATCGTCCGCGCCGCACTTTTGCATTCACCAATAGGAGCCCTGCATTGGACACTAGCCCCAGTCGCTTGCGACAGGCCCACGCGGCGCGCTAGCCCGGCAGTCTCCCACGCTGCCTGGCCGAGTTGCCGAGGCAGCCGATGCACAGCATCGCCCCCTCCTTCCCCCCTGTGGTCCTTTCGCATCTCTGGTTTTTACCACCGCGCTTTCTTGAGTGATGGCGTTAGAACGGGCCTGTGCCCGTGGAAGAGGTTCGTAATGGATTGGAAAGTATTTCTGCTGCGTGTCAGCACCGCCCTGCTGCTGGGGGCTTTGATCGGCGCCGAACGCCAACTGCGTCAGCGCTTGACTGGCCTGCGCACCAACGGCCTGGTCAGCACGGGTGCCTGTCTGTTCGTACTGATGACCCAGGCGGTTCCGGGCATGGCGCCTACCGACGCCTCCCGGGTGGCGGCCTATGTGGTGTCGGGTATCGGTTTTCTGGGCGGCGGCGTCATCATGCGTGACGGCTTCAATGTGCGGGGGCTGAACACCGCGGCAACGCTGTGGTGCACCGCTGCCATCGGCGTACTGTGCAGCCTGGGGCTGCTGCTCGAAGCAGGCCTGGGCGCCGTGGTCGTGCTGTGCGCCAACATCTTGCTACGGGATATCGCCCAACGCCTGGACCGCCAGGAGGTGGTGCCTGCCACGGAGGTGGAACAGCAGTTCGAGGTGCGTATCGTCTGTCGAGCCCAGGATGAGATCCAGGTACGCAGCTTGATGCTGCATAGCCTCGGCGAGCCTGATCTGCGCCTGCAGTCCTTGCACAGCGAGGACTTGCCAGACCCGGCCCGCCTGGAAGTGCGTGCCCAGTTGCTGGGTACCTCACAGGCGCCCGCCCAGTTGGAGCGGCTGGTCAGCCGGGTGAGCCTGGAGAAGGGCGTCAGTTCGGTACGTTGGCAACTTCAGGCATGAAGTCCATGCCCGCCAGGGGTAAGCGGGGCTTTCTACATCCCCATGCGGTTCTTAAGGGGCTGCGACCGCGTAGCGGTCCCGGCCCTGGCGCTTGGCTTCATAGAGTGCCGCATCTGCGGCTTCGAGCAGTTGCTGTGGACTCTGTTCACTGCGCGTGGGTTCTGCCACTGCAATACCCGCACTGAAAGAGACGATCCCCAGTGGACTGCCCGCATGCACCAGCATCTCCTTGCGTAGAGCTTGCTGCAGCGTCTCGACAAACGCCATCGCTCCGCGTACATCCGTGTCGGGTAACAGCAAGGTAAATTCCTCGCCCCCGTAGCGTACGGCCAGGTCTGCCGGGCGCTGGGCGGCTTGGCGCAGCAGTTCGCCGAAGCGTTGCAAGCACTGATCGCCTGCCGCATGTCCGTAACGGTCGTTGTAGGCCTTGAAATGATCAAGGTCGAGCATCACCACGCACACCGGATACGCCTGGCGCCGAGCCCTGCGCAGCTCGGGCTCGAACACCGCGTCCAGCCTGCGACGATTACCCAACCCGGTCAGGCTGTCGGTCAGGGCAAGGGTCTTGAGGGTCTGGTGGGCCTGGTGCAAGGCGCGCTCGATCACGATGCGTTCGCGCACCTGGCGCAGGACCACCCAACCGAACAGCGCAAGGACCATGACCAGCACCAGTAACACCACCAGCGATTTGATCGCATCCTGGCGCCAGGGGGCGATGATTGACTCGCGTGACAGGCCCGCTTCGACCACCAGCGGGTAGCTGGCCAAGGCTCGGTAAGCGTACAGGCGCGGTGTACCATCGACGACGGCCACCGCTTCGACCAACCCTTGGGCTGCATAGGGCAGGTGGTGCTTGAAAATATCGCTGTTGGCCAGGTTACGCTCAAGCAGCGGTTCGACGAATGGGCGCCGCACCAGGATCGTACCGTCGCGCTTGGCCAGCACCAGCGCACCACGTTCGTCGATCTTGAATTCGCCGTAGTAACGCACGAACCAGTCGACCTTGATGGTCCCAAGCAGTACGCCCGCAAAACGCCCATCCGGGTAATTAAGGCGCCGAGAAATGGGTACGATCAGATCGCCCGTCGAGCGGCTGCGTACTACTGCACCGATGCGAATGACGCTATCGGGGTGGTCGCGGTGGTAGATGAAGTAATCACGGTCGCCATTGTTAGCGGCCGGCGGCGTTGCCGAGCGGTCAGTGACGAGCCAGCGACCATGGCTGTCGTAGATGAACAGGCCGTGGAGCTGAGGAATGATGCGCACCTGTTGGCTGAGCAACCCATGCATGCGCTTGCGATCCAAGTGCTCGAACCCATCGCCTTGCACGCGCTCCACCAGCGCCGCACTGATGGAATCGACCTGGCGAATGGCATCCTCGGCATGCTGGGCGGTGGCCTGGGCCAGATTGGTCACCATGTTCGCGGCATTGTGGAACGCGTCCCGGTAATCACGCCAGATTCGCCAGCCCTCAACGGCTGCGAACGTGGTCATGACCACCAGCATGAACGCCAGCACCAGGCGAAACAGGGCCACCGCTCGTCCCTGGCCCGCCAGCGCAAGGGCTTTTTCTTCATCGGTCTGCCTGGCGCTTCGCATGCACATCCCCTGCACGTTCTTCGTCAACGCTGTTGACCATTGCCACACCCTGTTGATGCAAAAAAGATGAAACCTTTGGCCTGCGCGCGCCCTCAACAGTACGCGACACTGATGTCGCGCCATCGTTTAAGGAGTGAAACATGAGCAATCTCTTCATCAAGCGCGTCGGCCTTTCCATGGTGCTGGGCATGGCCTCGGTTCACGCCTTTGCTGCCAGCTCGGACGACTTCGTAGACGCGGCTACCGAAGCCGGCATCGCAGAAATCGTGACCGGCAACCTTGCTCTGGAAAAAAGCCAGAACGCCGAGATCAAGACCTATGCCCAGCACATGGTGACCGACCACACCAAGGCCAACCAGGAGCTGGCAGAAATTGCCAAGAAGCTGGACATCTCGGTGCCCGATGATGCGGCCATCACCGACAAGGTGAAAAAAATGATCCTGGAATGGCGTGACGAGTCCTTCGACAAGTCTTACGTGAACAACCAGGTCGATGCTCACGAGAAGACCGTCGAACTGTTCAAGAAAGAAGCTACTTCTTCTGACAAGGCTGAGCTCAAGGCATTCGCTGCCAAGACCTTGCCAACCCTTGAGAAACACCTGCAAGAAGCCAAGGCACTGCAAACCCAGCATGGCAAGTGAGGCGCGCATGAGTAACGACGCACTGAAAAGCGAAATCCTGACCCGACTCAACCATGCTCACCCCCATGGTCTGGGCAAGGAACTGCTGGACAACTACCGCGGTGAAAAAGCCGTGGCCGGCATGCTCAAATCGCTGCAGGACGATGGCCTGATCCACGACGGTAGCGTAAGTGTGGATGCTGAACATGAGATGACGCTCAACTACCCGATCAAGCTCTCTGCCAAAGGTGTGGAGGCGGCCAAGCAGGCTGAAGCGGATAAACCAGCTTAAGCCTGATGTCAGCTACCGCAACAAAGCGCGCCCTGACGAGGACGCATCATGCAAAAGGCCCTGATCCTGTGGATCAGGGCCTTTTGCTTGGTGTGTGTCCTTTAGGTGTTCTTCTCGACATCCCTGGGTGGTTTGGCGGGGCCTTGGGGGTCTACCTGAGGATCATCGAGGTCGGGAGAATCAGGGTCAAAGCCAAGATCATCCGGTTTATCGGCTTCGTCGGTCGAGTGGGGTCCGTGCTGCGTGCCGTGGGTTGTGCCTAGTTCGCTCATGCGGTCTTCTCCAAATGGCTGTCTAGGGAAGAAAGCCGTTGCGCCAGAAAGTTTTATTTATCTTCGCTAGCGCTTAGCTGATCCTGACATAGGCGCAACGATGCCTGGTTCTCTGTCAGCTCCCGCTCCAGCGTCTCAAGCTTTAGCGCCTGATCCCGGCACAAGACCTTGCTGTCCTCCAGCGCTTTGGCCTGTATAGCCAATTGGCGGCGCAGCTCGTCGCTGCTCCCCTGGGCCTGTGCCAGCATCGTGCGCAAGCCCTGGATCTGGGCGTCGCGCTGCTCAAGCAGCTGTTCCTGAGCCCGCCGTTCGCTGCTCGCCTGGCGATTCTCCCCTAGCAGACGCTCGTTATCTCGGTGCAGGCGAGTGAGCTCGTCTTGCTTGACGATCATGCCCTGCTGCAGCTGCCGTACTTCGACCTGCATCTGCTGCAACTGAGCCTCGTGACGACGCTGCTCGTGTTCGCGCTGCTCGCGACTAGCCGTGCGGTAGTGCTCAAGCGCATCGCGGGCGTGTCGGTGTTTGTCTTCCAGGGATTTGACCTGCTCATCCTTATCCGCCAGGCGTACTTGCAGTTCCCCCAGCGACTGGTTGAGGCTGGCGCTGCGCAGCTGCTCAGCCTGCAGGGTGCTTAGGGTGCTGTTGAGTTTTTCCGACTCCTCACGCAAGGCCGCTGCATCGATTGCGTGCTGTTGTTCAGCCGCTGCAAGCGCCTGCTGAGCTGCCGCCAAGGCCACTTCGAGCGCCTCGCGCTGCTCGGTGAAGACGCTTTCTGCCCGCTCGATCACCAAATCCGCTTCGTCTTGCAGTTGCGTCGCCAACTGACCTACCAGGCGACTCAATACCTCACTGATCGGCGCGCCGCCTTCGCAGGGCATTGGCTGCTGTCCGTTGAGCTCCTTGAGGTAGCGGTGAATGGTGGTTTTCGAGCCTGTATTGCCCAGCTCGATGCGGATGGCATCGATGCTGGGGTTCTCCCCTCTTGCAATCAGGGCCTGCCTGGCCTGTTGCACAACCACCTTGTTGATGCCGCCACGTGCCATGCGTGCTCCTACGATTTCGTAATGTTGTACGTACTATGTAATTACGTACCAATTCTGCTGGTTCGGAGCTGCTAACACAAGTGCAATCTCACATGGAATAATCACGGCTTATCGAATGTTAGGCCGATTTTGGGCCGGTTCTGGTCGCCACCAGCCCATCAAGCACGCTCATGCCGCCTTGCGGCCAGCCGTACGCACACCCCCGCTGACGCGCAGCCAGCACCTGTCAGCAACCACCGGCGTGGACGTATGGCTCAAGTGCGAACACCTGCAACCTACCGGTTCATTCAAGTTTCGCGGGGCCAGCAATGAAGTCAGGCTTTTGCCTGTGAGTGCACGTGAGCATGGCGTTATCGCCGCCTCGTCTGGCAACCATGGTCAGGCACTGGCCTTGGCCGGCAAAACCGCCGGGGTTCCGGTGACCCTTTACACCACCACTACGGCGTCAACCTATAAGGTCGAAGCCATGCGTAACCTCGGCGCTGAAGTGATCTGCCTGCCGACCGATCCCTTGAGCGCGGAGCTGGAAGCGGCCAGGCAAGCCCAGGCCAAGGGCGTGCCCTTCGTATCGCCCTACAACGATCTGCAGGTGATCGCCGGCCAGGGCACCATCGGCATGGAACTGTTCGAGCAGGCGCCAGACCTGGACGCCGTGTTCGTCGCGGTGGGTGGTGGCGGCATGATCGCCGGCATTGGCGCTGCCCTGCGTACCCTGGCACCGGGTGTCGACATCATCGGCTGCTGGCCCGAGAACGACCCGGCCCTTGAGCAGTCGCTCAAGGCCGGCAGGATCATCGACGTACCTGCCAGTGCCACGCTGTCCGACGGCACGGCAGGCGGCGTCGGGCCAGGCGCCATCACCCTGCCCCTGTGCCAGGTCTTGCTCACCGATACTTTATTGGTCAGCGAAGCGCAAATACGCGCCGCCATGCGCGACATCGCCAGCAGCGAGCGTTGGATCATCGAAGGCGCGGCAGCTGTCGCAGTGGCCGCCATGAAAAAATGCGCGGACCGGTACCAAGGCAAACGCGTAGCTGTGGTGCTGTGTGGGCGGAACATCGCCCTGGAAACCTTCCTCGAGGCCGTCAAATGAAGCTGATCACCAAGCCTCAGATCCTCGCGAGCCTCGACACCGAGCGGGCGCTCAGCGCCATCGAAGAGGGCTTTATCGCCTATTCCGCTGGCAACGTTCAGGTACCGCCTGTGCAGGCGTTTACCTTCGCCGAGACCAACGGGGATTGCTGCATCAAGTCTGCCTACAAAGTGGGCAGCCCCACCTTTACCGTCAAGGTGTCCACCGGCTTTTATGATAACCCGTCCAACGGTTTGCCCAGCAACGACGGGCTAATGATGGTGTTCTCGGCCCACACCGGCCAGCCGCTGGCCCTGCTCCAGGACCAAGGCTGGCTCACGGCGATGCGCACGGCACTGGCGGGACGGATCGCGGCCCGGCTGCTCGCGCCCTCACAGGTCAAGGCCATCGGCATCCTGGGCACAGGCATGCAGGCCAGCATGCAATTGGAGCAGTTGCGCAGCGTCACCGACTGCCGCCAGGTGATCGTCTGGGGGCGTCACGCCGAAGGACTAGGCGCTTATGTGACGATGGCGCGGCATCTTGGTTTTACCGTGCGCAGCACACACGACGCCGCGGAACTGGCGGGCCTTGCCAACCTCATCGTCAGCGCCACACCTTCGCGCGAGCCGCTGTTGCAGGCGCATTGGATACAACCGGGCACTCACATCACCGCTGTCGGTGCGGACGGCCCTGGCAAGCAAGAGCTGGACCCTGGGCTGGTCGCCAGGGCCGATCGATTGGTCGTCGACTCGATCACCCAGTGCGCCCAATATGGCGAAGTGTCCCATGCGATCGGCAAAGGCCTGGTGACCGCAAGCCAACTGGTCGAACTTGGCGCGCTGCTGGCCAGCCGAGCCCGTGGCCGGGAGTCCGACGACCAGATCACGTTGGCTGACCTGACCGGCGTCGCCGTTCAGGATGCGCAGATCGCCGATTGTGTGCTGGCGGCCATCGGCACCTGAAAGCGCCGGATTCAGAACTCGCGTTGTACCTGCGCAGGCCGGCGCCGCATCAGTACTTTTCCGTTGCGCACCGACACCAGCGCGTGGCCCTGGCTGCGCACCATCTCGTAGTCGTCCGGGGCCGAGAGCAGCAGCAGGTTCGCAGGGCGACTGGTCTCGATGCCATAGCGCTCACCCAGGTTCAAGGCGCGGGCACTGTTGTCGGTGATCAGGTCCAGGCAGCGCTGCAGGTCCTGATAGCCCAGCATGTGGCAAATGTGCAGGCCCGCCTCGAGCACGCGCAGGATATTGCCGTTGCCCAGGGGGTACCACGGATCGACGATCGAGTCCTGGCCGAAGCACACGTTCATGCCAGCACGGTCGAGTTCGGCGACACGGGTGACACCACGGCGCTTCGGATAGGTATCAAAGCGCCCTTGCAGGTGAATGCTCTCGGTGGGGCATGACACGAAGTTGATGCCGGACAGCTTCAACAGCCGAAACAGCTTCGAGCAGTAGGCATTGTCGTACGAACCCATGGCCACCGTGTGGCTGGCGGTCACCCTCGCCCCCATCTGCCGGACCCGAGCGTGTTCGGCCAGTACTTCCAGGAACCGTGACTGCGGATCGTCCGTCTCGTCGCAGTGCACGTCCACCAGGCAGCCGGTGCGTTCTGCCAAATCCATCAGGAACTGGATCGACGCCACACCCTGTTCACGGGTGTTCTCGAAATGGGGAATGCCACCAACCACATCGGCGCCGATGGCCACCGCCTCGGTCATCAATGCGCGGCCATCGGGGTACGATTCGATACCCTCCTGGGGAAAGGCAACGATCTGCAAGTCGACCAGATCACGCACTTCATCGCGCACCTCGACCATGGCCTTGAGTGCCACCAGGCCCGGCTCGGTTACATCCACATGGGTGCGCACATGCTGGATGCCATGATCGACCAGCATCTGGAGGGTGGTCTTGGCCCGGGTCTTGATGTCCTCATGGGTGGTGCTCTGCTTGCGCTGGGCCCAGCGCTCGATCCCCTCGAACAGCGTGCCGCTCATGTTCCACTCAGGCTGCCCGGCCGTCAGGGTCGCGTCGAGGTGGATGTGTGGCTCGACGAAGGGGGGTACTACCAGGTTCTGGCCTGCATCCAGGTCGGCGCCGGCCACGGGCAGCACACCCTCGTTCTGCGCAGTGATCGCGCCAATGCGCTGACCGGCCAGTTCGATGCGGTACAGGCCAGGCTTGCCACGCAGCCGTGCGTTGATGATGTTCATGCTGTCCTTCCTCGTCCTGGATCGTCTTCGAGCGCTGCGGGCCAGTTGCGGCGGTCATCCGCGTGCCCCCTTTTTCACTACAGCTTGCCAGCCAACGGCACACGGGGATAGTGGCGATCCAGGCATGCGGCTGCCTAGTCACGCCATGTCCAGACCCATCTGCCAGAAATCGGCCTCCAGCCCCGAGGCCTGGGCAAAGATCGCGGCCAGTTCGGCAAACCGCTGATCCGTCATGCTGCGCGCCGCTAATGAATCCAGGTGCGCGCGTGCAGCTGCTGCGACGGCCTGATAGCCGGCACCGGCGTATTCGCCGATCCACTCGCGATAGGGATGCGCGTCCAGATTGCCGATGCGTGCGGCCAGGGACTGCCCGATCTCGGCGTAGCCGATCACGCAGGGCGCCAGCGCCACGTGCAACTCCAGCAAGTCGCCAGCGGCACCGCAGTCCAGTACGTACCGGGTGTACGCCACGGTGGCCGGGTGCTCGGGGGCCGCCTCGATGTCAGCCTGGCTCAGCCCCCAGCGTGCGCATAGACGCACGTGCAGGTCGGTTTCGTCGAGGATCGCCGCCAGCCCCGCCTGTGCGGCACGGATATCGGCCGGTCGCCTGCTCTTATACGCCGCCAACGCCCAGGCGCGGGCAAACTGAATGAGGAAGAGATAGTCCTGCACCAGGTAGGACCGAAACGCGGCTTCGCTCAACGTGCCATCGCCCATCTGCTGCACGAAGGCATGGTCGACGTAACCGCGCCACTGCGGTGCAGCGGCCTGCTTGAGCCGATCGAAGATGTCCATGTTCATTGCGCCTCCGGGTAGATGGCGTCGAAGAAGGCCAGCTCCAACGCGACGGTGCGCTGGTGAAAGTCCTGCGCCACCGCGGCATGCTGAGGGCCGACGCGATCCAGTTCGGCGTGCAGGAACGCCACGAACGCCTGGAAATCCGGATTGTCGTGCAAGGTGATCCATTCAGCGTGGATGAAACGCGACGGCAGGGGTTTGGGCGCGCGCAGCGCCCAGTCCAGGTAAAGGCCTTCGGCGACGCTCAGCACTGCCAGCGCGGCGGCGTACGAGCGGGTGGCAGCCGCTTCGCGCATGATGGCTTTGAACGCCGCCGTGGGCACCGTGTCCATCGGCTCATCACGCTGCGCCGGGCTGACACCCAGCGCCTGGAACGCCCGCAGGAAGTAAGTGTTCTCCTCGCTGCTGATCATGCCCGCGAACCGCCCCAGGCGCAGGCGCGCCTCGAAGGTGTCGGCCGTGGCGATGGCGGCGCCCAGCAACATCAGGAAGCTGTCCAGGAAGCGGTGGTCCTGGACCAGGTAGTCGACCATGATGGGGTCAGGCAGGCTGCCGTCACACAGTTGGGTCACGAAACGATGGCCGGTGGCGGCGGCCCATGTCGTCTCGCTCTGGCGGCGCAGGGTCTGGGTGAAACCTTCGGTCATGGCGCTGTCCTTGGTGAGGGTGACAGCGAGAGCTGGGCAATGGTCATGAATCGGGTCTCGCCTTGAGACCGGCGGGAAGGCAGGCGGTATAGCACCCCATCCCTTCGCCGGCATTATCCGGATCAGGTTCGAAGGGTCACCGCGCTGCACTTGGCTCAGCGGTTTCTCAGCCCGTTATCGGGCTCCCCTTGGTAGCGGCAAGGTATACCCGACTTGACCCGCCGCTGTCATCTTTGGTTCAGCCATCACTACAGGCTATTTGCCACTAGTCATGGCGCTGTCATGTTGCTGTCGTAATGTGCGGGCCTCACACAAGGCCGGGAAACACTGCAATTGATACGACGCTCACTTTCCTCGGCGACCCTGCTCAGGCTGCTGATCCTGCTGCTGTGCGCTGCTACGCTGGCCTTTGTGTGGGGGGTGCATGTTGCTCAGAAAGCCACCGCTCGCCAGGATGCTCTGACCAACCGTGGCAACGAACATCAGCGGCTGGCCAACGTGCTCGCCGAAAACGTCAGCCAATGGCTCGACCGTGCGCACGCCGCTGCCGAAGGCATAGCGTGTGCGACCTCCTCCCCGTTCAACATCCCTGAGCAGCTCGAGGCATGCGATACATTGGTTGCAGTGCAGCTCGCCGCCCACCCCTTGGCGCAATTGCTGCAACAGGTGGATCTGGGGGGCTCGACCCGCGTGAGCATATTGCGGGCCGACGGCACGGAGCATCTGCGCCTCGGTAATCACGGCTTGTTGCCGATCACAGCTGCCTTGCAGCCGGCACTGCCAACCGATGGCACCCCTGCGGGCGTGCTGACCCAGTACTTGGAAGGTGACCCTTACCAGAGCGTCTTCAGGCATCGGCCCGAGCACGGTTTTACCCTCGTCATCAGCCAACGCGAGAACGAGATCACCGGGCCCATCGACGCGGCCTATGCCCGGCAGTTCTGGCTGACCCTGGGCATGACACTGATGATCCTGGCCAGCCTGGCCTGGACCCTGCGCCTGCTGCGCAAGCGCCAGGAAGCCTTTACGGCGCTGGAGCACGCCCAGCAGATCAACCAGCAACTGATCGGGCGCCTGGAAGACGCGCACCGGCGCAGCAGTCATGCCGCCGCCACCGATCACCTCAGCGGCCTGCACAACCGTCGTCAATTCGTCGAAGTGGCAGGTGCCGCGCTCATCCATCAGCGTGGCAGGCGCCAACTGATGGCCATCCTTTTCATCGACATGGACCGTTTCAAGTCCATCAACGACTCGCTTGGCCACAAGGTCGGGGACCTGCTGTTGCAGGCTGTGGCCGGCCGTATCCAGCGCTTGCTCGAACCGGGCGATGAAGCCTCGCGCTTTGGTGGCGATGAGTTCGTCGTACTGCTCGCAGGCGAACGCAGCGAGGAGCAGATCGATGCCTGGGTACGCGAACTGTCCCGCAGGCTCTGCGCCACGTATGCCCTGGACGGACAAGAGGTCAACACCAGTCCCAGTATCGGGGTGAGCATCTGCCCGCGCGATGGCCAGGACATCGACAGCCTGGTGCGCAGCGCCGATGCGGCCATGTATTCGGCCAAGCAGGCCGGCCGCGCGCAGTACCGCTATTTCGACCCCTCCCTGAACGTGGCCGACATCCAGGCATTTTCCCTGGAGCAGGCGTTTGGCGCTGCACTGGCAGGCAGGCAATTCGTCTTGCACTACCAGCCGCAGATAGGCCTCGATGACCACAAGGTCGCAGGCTTTGAAGCGCTTGTGCGTTGGCAGCATCCCGAGTTCGGCCTGCTCTACCCCGACCGTTTCATCGCCCTGGCCGAACGCAGCGGCTTCATCGTCGAGTTGGGCTGGGAAGTCCTTCGCCTGGCTTGCGAGGCCTTGTCGATGTGGCAAACGGAAGGCCGCCAGGTCAGTCTGGCCGTCAACGTGTCTGCCTTGCAGTTGCGTCAGCCTGACTTCACCGCGCGCCTGCTCGATCAACTGAGTGAGCACGGCATTGCCCCTGAGCATCTGGAGCTTGAGATCACCGAAACCACCATCCTCGACCCAGAGGGCCCGGCGATCGCGCATCTACACCGGCTGCGCCAGGCAGGCATCGGGATCAGCCTGGACGACTTTGGCCGAGGCTATGCAGGCTTCGCCCATCTGCATGCACTGCCTCTGAGCAAACTGAAGATTGATCGATCCTTGATCGCCTCGCTGTCCAACAGTCCGGACGACAGCCCCATCGTGGCCTCCACCATCATCCTGGCCAAACGCCTGGGCCTGGTGGTGGTGGCCGAAGGCGTGGAAACCCGCGAGCAGGTCGTGTGCCTGCGCCTGGCGGGGTGCGACGTTGCTCAGGGCTATCATTTCAGCCGGCCCCTGTCCGCCGCGCAGCTGCGTGACTACGTGCCGTTCAAGCATCAGGCGCAGCCCCTGGCCGCGTTGCACTGAAGCTAAGAAGAGCGTGCAAACCCTGGCAAACCCTTGGTACCGACAGGCCTCAAGGTTTAAGGTGGCACCACTGCATCCATCCGCCGACGCCCGCACCATGACCGATATCGAGCGCTACCTGCGCGCCGCCACGCGTGACAACACCCGCCGCAGTTACCAGGCGGCGGTGGATCATTTCGAGACGCAATGGGGCGGTTTTCTGCCGGCCACTGCCGAAAGCATCGCCCGGTACCTGGCCGACCACGCCCAGCAGCATGCGGTCAGTACCCTGCGCCAGCGCCTGGCGGCCCTCAGCCAGTGGCACATCAGCCAAGGCTTCCCCGACCCCACCAAAGCACCGGTGGTGCGCCAGGTCCTGCGCGGCATCCGCACGCTGCATCCCACCCCGCCCAAGCAGGCAGCGCCATTGCTGCTGCAACATGTGCAAACGGCCGTGACCTGCTTCGAGGAAGAAGCCCGCCAGGCCCAGGCGAACCACGACATGGCCGGGCTGCGGCGCGCCCGGCGCGACACGGCGCTGCTGCTGTTGGGGTTCTGGCGTGGCTTTCGCGGCGATGAACTGGCGCGCTTGCGGGTCGAGCACATACAGGCCGAAGCGGGCGTGGGCATCACGCTGTTCGTGCCGCGCAGCAAAGGCGACCGCGAGGCACTTGGCGTGCAGCACCGCACCCCTGCCCTGAAGGCCCTATGCCCGGTAACGGCCTACCTGCAATGGCTGCAGGTGGCCGGCATCGCCCACGGCCCGGTGTTCCGCAAGCTCGACCGCTGGGGCAATCTCGGTGACCAGCCGCTCAACAGCAACAGCCTGGTGGGCCTGCTGCGGCGCATGTTGACCCGCGCCCAGGTGCCAGCTGCGCTGTATACCGGTCACTCATTGCGTCGCGGCTTCGCCACCTGGGCCAGCGCCAATGGCTGGGAGCTCAAGTCGCTCATGAGCTACGTAGGCTGGAAGGACGCCAAGTCTGCGCTGCGCTACATCGATTCGACGCAGCGTTTCGGTGACCTGGCCCTATTACCCAACACACCCCTGCCGGTGCTGGCATCATGAACTGCGCGCTTCATCTGCTCAGACGCGCTTGACCCAGGCCCAGAGCCGACCGATGTCACAGGCGCGGGCTTGCAGCAGGCGGGCGGTGTCGCGGCAGGCCTGTTCCAACGTCATGGGGCCGTCCACCAGCGCAAAGGCGGCATCTACCCCATGGGCGTACAGCTGCTGATAGCCCTCGCCGAGCATGCCCGCCAGCACGACCACCGGCACGCCATGACGCTTGGCGACCCGGGCCACGCCCATCGGCGTCTTGCCGCGCAGGGTCTGGGCATCAAAACGGCCCTCCCCGGTCACCACCAGGTCCGCGTCCCTGACATGCGCTTGCAGGCCGGCCAGTTCGGCCACCACTTCCACGCCGGCCCGGAACTGGGCACCCATGAAGGCCCTGGCCGCAAAGCCCATGCCCCCGGCGGCGCCGCAGCCTGGGTAATCACGCACATCCTGGCCCAGCAAGCGGGCGCAGTGGTCGGCGAAGTGACCGAGCGCCTGGTCGAGGGCCTGAACCTGTTGCGGGCTGGCCCCCTTCTGCGGCCCGAAGATGGCCGATGCGCCCTGGGGGCCGCACAGCGGGTTGTCCACATCAGCCGCCACTTCGAAATTTACGTGCGCCAGGCGCGGGTCCAGCCCGCTGGCATCGATCCGTGCCAGGCCGGCCAGGGCCAGGCCACCCTCGGCCAGTGGCTGATCGTCCGCATCCAGCAGTCGCAGGCCCAAGGCGCGCAGCATGCCACTGCCCGCATCATTGGTGGCACTGCCGCCGATCGCCAGCACCACGCGCTGCGCGCCGGCGTCGAGCGCCGCGGCGACCAGCTCACCGGTGCCCCAGGTGCAACTGCGGCAGGCGTCGCGCTGCCCGGTGGGCACCTGTTGCAGGCCGCTGGCCTGCGCCATTTCGATGATCGCGGTGCGGCTCTGGGGCAGCCAGCCCCAGCCCGCCGCCACAGGTGTGCCCAAGGGGCCGCGCACGGTAAGCCGGCGCAGCTCGCCGTCGCTGGCGGCAAGAATGGCCTGCATCGTGCCTTCGCCACCGTCGGCCATGGGGCACTCGATCAACTGGGCGTCGGGCAGTGCTTCGGCCAGGCCAGCAGCGATGGCGCGCGCCACGTCTGCCGCCTCGAGGCTGTCCTTGAACGAGTCAGGCGCGATGACGATCTTCATGATGATTCTCCTGTCCGGGTAGCGGCATGCTGACAGCTGGCCCGCGAAGCGGCGTCGGTCAAATGCACAAACCGCCCGACGGATTGTTTGGGCAGATGCCAGCGCCAGGCGACAGTGCCCAGCCGGCTATGGCTATCGAATGGGCAGCAACTGCAGCCCCAGGTACAAACTGAGCATGCCCTCCAGGCGCATGGGGTCCACCTCGCCCAGCTCGGCGATGCGTTCAAGCCTGTAACGCAGGCTGTTGCGGTGAATACCCAGCGCCTCGGCACACGCCTGGCTCTGACCATCATGGGCACACCAGGCACGCAGCGTAGCCAGCAATTGCCCACTGCTGTCGCGAGCCTGGATGCGCAGCAACGGCTCGAGCAGTTCGTCCAGCGCCTCATCGTTGCGATGGCGCCAGAGCAAGGCTGGCAGGCGATAGCGCTGCAAGCTCAGCAGCCGTTCCTGGGGCACCACCTCACGCCCATAGGCGAGCAGGTCGCGCACACGCCGGTAGCCGCGGCGCAGCTGCTCAAGGCCTTGCGCGGCGGTACCCATGGCCGAGCGCTCCACTGCCCAACCGTGCCGCTCGACGCGCTCGACCAGCCGTGATGCCTCCAGCGCCACGCCTGCCGGGCGACACCACAGCAGCGAGTGGCGCGCTGGGCTCACGCACCAACTGTCGGGGTAGCGGCTCATCAGCCAGCCTGCCAGCGCTTCGGCATCGGGCCCGCTGGCCAGCTCGAACAGGCAGGGAATGCGTGGTAGCTGCGGTTTCAGGCCCAGTTGGCGTGCCTCGTCCAGCAGCCGTGAGGCGTCGCCGGTCCCGCCCAGCAGCAAGGCCAGCAAATCGTCGCAGCGCTGCTTGCGCCACTGCTGGTCGGCCTGCAGGTGACGCTGGGCCAGCAACATTTCGGCGGTCATGCGCACCAGCTCGGCATACACCCGAACCTGCTGCGGATCACCCGTCAGCCCCAAGACGCCCATCAGGCGGTCGTCGAGCATCAGCGGCAGGTTCACCCCAGGCTGCACCCCCTTCAGGCAGCGTGCGGCCTCCTGGTCGAGCTCCACGATACGGCCATTGGCGAGCACCAGCTGGGCGCCTTCGTGTCGTGTGTTGATGCGCTCCGGCTCGCCGCTGCCCAGGATCAGGCCCTGGCTGTCCATGACATTGACGTTGCAGGGCAGAATGGCCATGGCGCGGTCTACGATATCCTGTGCCAGGTCGTGGTCGAGTTCGAACATTCAACGGTCCTTGGGGGCGTGCGGTTGGGCTCGGGCACAGCAGCAAGGCCCATGGCCTGTGCAAAAGCACAAAGACAGCCACGCCGCCGTCCCCGAGACTCGTTCAGGCGAGCGCCGGAACAGGCGACGCGGTGACAACCATAACAACAGAGAACCCGATCATGGCACACAGCCCCGCCCCTGACCAAGGCACGGACACCACCCGCAATGCGCTGTACCGGCGCATCACCTTGCGGCTGATTCCGTTCATTTTCATCTGCTACCTGTTCAACTACCTCGACCGCGTCAACGTCGGCTTCGCCAAGCTGCAGATGCTCGACGCGCTCAAGTTCAGCGAAACCGTCTACGGCCTCGGTGCCGGCATCTTCTTCATCGGCTACGTCCTGTGCGGCCTTCCGAGCAACCTGGCGCTCAACCGCTTCGGCCCACGGCGCTGGATCGCCTTGATGATGATTGCCTGGGGCAGCTTGTCCACCTGTCTGCTGTTCGTGACGACCCCCACCGAGTTCTATGCCCTGCGCCTGCTCACAGGTGCCGCCGAGGCAGGCTTCTTCCCAGGCGTGGTGCTGTACCTCTCGCGCTGGTTCCCCGGTGCGCGCCGTGGCCGCATCATGGCCTTGTTCATGTCCGCGATCCCGGTCTCGGGCCTGTTGGGCAGCCCGTTCTCCGGCTGGATCCTCGAGCATTTTGCAGCCGGGCAACATGGCCTTGCCGGCTGGCAATGGATGTTCCTGATTCAAGGGCTGCCGACCGTTGCGCTCGGCGTGCTGGCGGCGTTCCTGCTCAGCGACGGCTACCAGAAAGCGGCCTGGCTGAGCGATGATGAACGCCGGCTGATCGCCGCCGACCTGCAGGCCGATGCCGACAGCAAGCCGCCCACCACGGGCGACAGCGTCCTGGCCGTGCTGGCCAACCCGCTGATCTGGACCTTCGGCTTCATCTATTTCTGCATCCAGAGCGGTGTGTACGCGATCAACTTCTGGCTGCCTTCGATCATCAAGAACATGGGCTTCGACAACCCCCTGCTCATTGGCTGGTTGAGCGCCATTCCCTACTTGCTGGCCGGGGTTTTCATGATCCTGTGCGGGCGCTCGGCGGACCTTCGCAACGAGCGCCGCTGGCACCTGGTAGTGCCAATGCTGATGGGCGCCGTGGGCCTGCTGATGGCGGTGAATTTTGCGTCTACCCCGGCGATCGCCATCCTTGGCCTGTCCATCGCCACCATGGGCGCCCTCACCGGCCTGCCGATGTTCTGGCCGATGCCCACGGCCTTGCTCAGCGCGGGTGCGGCCGTGGCGGGCCTGGCCCTGATCAACTCGGTCGGCCAAATGGCGGGCTTTCTCAGCCCTTATCTGGTCGGGTTCATCAAGGACCAGACCGGCTCGACCGATGCTGCCCTCTACGCCCTGGCGGCGCTGATCGTGGTGGGTAGCCTGGTGGCCCTGCGCGCCACCCGTACCCTTACGCCCGCCCCTGCCACAGCCGACTGACGGTCGCGCCAACGGCGCTTGCTCGCACGGGTCATGCGGTCCCGTGCGAGCAAGGTTGACCACCCCTTGTTCCCTGTACGGCGCTCCAGTCGTCAGCTCGACGCAGCCCGACCGGGCAACTCGGCGTCGAACCCTTCCAGAGGCCCCCTTTGGAGAATTCACCATGACCGAACACGCCGTGGCCCGACTGGCCGACCTCGATGAACACACCCCCCTGCGCGTGGAGGCCGGTAACGAAGAGCTGATCATCGTCCGTCAGGGCGATCAGGTGCGTGCTTTCCAGGGCAACTGTCCTCATGCAGGCGCGCCGCTGGATGAGGGCCGCGTCTGCGGTGGCTTGCTGATTTGCCCATGGCACAAGGCCGCGTTCGCCGTGGACGAGGGGGCCGTGTGCGAGCCCCCTGCCCTGACCGACCTGCGCCGCTACAAGGCCTGGGTCAAGGGTGACCAGGTGTGGGTGGACGACCGTCCTTTGCCCAAGGCGCGCCCGCCCCGGCACAGCGATGCGCGGTGTTTCGTGGTGCTGGGGGCCGGTGCGGCAGGCAGTGCCGCCGTGGCCACGTTGCTCCGCCAGGGTTTCAATGGTCGCCTGGTGTGGATCGACCAGGAGCGCCAGCCGGCCTACGACCGCACGGCCTTGAGCAAATTCGTGCTCGCAGGCCAGATGGCCCCGGATGAGGTGCCGATGCTGCTGGAGCCTGATGACCTGCGTATGGGGCAACTGGAGCGTCGGCACGCCAAGGTCCGCTCGCTCAATGCCCAGAAACGCCAGCTCCTGCTGGCCGACGGCCAACGCATTGACTATGACGCCTGTCTGCTCGCCACGGGCGCCAAGGCCCAGCGCCCGGATATCCCGGGGCGTGACCTGCCTGGCGTCTTCACGCTGCGCTCGCGCGCGGACGCGGCGCAACTGCTCGATGCCGTGGAACCGGGCAAGCCGGTTGTGATCGTGGGCGACAGTTTCATCGGCCTGGAAGCGGCCTCGGCGTTGAGCGAATACGGTGCCCAGGTCCATGTAATCGGACGGCACGATGTCCCGCTGGTCAAGCAGCTGGGCGAGCGCATCGGCCGGGCGATTCGGGCCTTGCACGAGCGCAAGGGCGTCACTTTCCATGGCCCGGCCGAGGTGACGGCGATCGAAGGCGTAGATCAGGTCGAAGCGGTCGTGCTTGGCAGCGGCGAGCGCGTGGGCTGCCAGGTGGTGCTGCTGGGAACGGGGGTAGCCCCGGCCACGGCTTTTCTCAATGGGGTGTCGCTGGCCGACGACCATGGCGTGCCGGTCAACGGTGAAATGCAGGTGGCCGAAGGCCTGTGGGCGGCGGGTGACATGGCCACCTTCCCACTCGCCGGCCAATCGGTGCGCATCGAACACTGGCGGCTGGCGCAGCAACACGGCGTCATCGCCGCGGCAAACATGCTGGGCGAGCAGCGCCGCTACGCCGACGTGCCGTTTTGCTGGACCTATCACCATGGGCAGCGATTTGAAGTACTGGGCCACGCTCGGCAGTGGGACGCCATCACCTTCGTCGGCGCCCCGGAAAGCGGTGATTTCATTGCGCTGCAATGCCTGGCGGATCAGGTACAGGCCGTGGTCGCCAAGGGTTATGCCTCAGCCATGATGCAGCTGTCGCAACGCATGAAGCGGCCGCTGACCACCGCCGAGGCACTCGAACTGATCCACTGAGGGCCCTGGCCGTGTGTCTGGGCTGGTAGCGCGCCATCAGCTAGGGTTATCTTCACCCCTGATAACAATAACTGTGGAGCGCCCATGCCCGCTCATAACCCTGCCTCGGAACTGGCGGCCTTCGTCGACAGTCATTTCGGCCACCGCGGCCTGGTCCCGGAAACGGTGATCGCCGAATCCTGGTACCGCAGTGTCACCCAGCACCGCCTGGACCCGAGTGTGCACCCGACGGACAACATGCTCAGTGCCGCCGAAATCCGCCAGTTGCAAGCCCAGCACCAGGCCTACCTGACCCTCGCCAGCCAGGGCGTGAGTGGCTTGGCCCGGCGGGTGGCGGATGCAGGTTTTGCCGTTTTGCTCAGCGATGCGGCGGGGGTCACGCTCGATGCCCGCCTGCCTGCCGACGCCGGGCACTTCACCGGGTCCGGGCTGGTGGTAGGGGCGCGCTGGGACGAGTCCATCGCCGGCACCAACGGCATCGGCACCGCGCTGGCCTCACAACAGGCGCTGACCATTCACCGTCAGGAACATTTCCTGGCCAGCAATGCCCGGCTCAGTTGCTCGGTCTCGCCCATTTTCGACAGCCATAACCACCTGCTGGGTTGCCTGAACGCGACCTGCTTGTACAACGATGGGCCCAAGCAGGCCCAGCACCTGACCTTGCAATTGGTGACGCTGTACGCGCGGCTGATCGAAAACGCGCATTTTCGCCAGCGTTACCGCGACTGCCTGACCCTCGCGGTCAAGCCCTGCGACGGCGATGCGGACCTGGCAGCCGAGCAACTGCTGGCCCTCGACGAGGGTGGGCGTATTGTCGGGGCCAACCGGGCCGCGTTCAGTAGCAACCCCCATGCCCTGCTCGGCCTGCGTATCGAGCAGGTGTTGAGTGCCGACATCGACCAGTTGCTGGCCCTGACCCAGGGCGGTGCCCGGGGCACGCAGCTGTACGATGCGAGCCAGGTCACGGGCCTTGAGGTTGGCCTGCGCGTGCCGCGTGCTTATCGCCCTTGTGCCCCGACTGCACCGGCGGCCTCTGCCAACGCGCATCCGACACTCGACCAGCTGGCCGGCGGCGACCCGCAGTTGCAGCACGCCGTCGCGCGCCTGCGCAAGGTGCTGGACAAGGACATCGCGCTACTGCTCAGCGGTGAAACCGGCACTGGCAAGGAAGCGTTCGCTCGCGCCCTGCACCAGGCAAGCGCCCGAAGCGCCCGGCCTTTCGTGGCGCTCAATTGCGCCGCCATCCCCGAAGCGCTGATCGAAAGCGAATTGTTCGGCTACCGACCCGGCAGCTTCACCGGGGCGGACCGCAAGGGCATGAAAGGCAAGCTGGAACAGGCCAACGGCGGCACGCTGTTTCTCGATGAAATAGGCGACATGCCGGCCGATCTGCAAACCCGTCTGCTAAGGGTGCTGGCGGAACGGGAGCTGGTGGCGCTGGGGGCGGCCACCCCAGTGAGGCTGGATATTCAGGTGATATCGGCGACGCACCAGGACCTGACTGCCAGAATCGCCACCCACCAATTCCGCGAGGACCTCTACTACCGGCTCTGTGGCATGCGCATCACGCTGCCGGCGCTGCGCGAGCGCAGTGACCGAGCGCACGTGATCGAGGGTCTGCTGGCACGTCTGGCACCAGGGCTGCACCTGTCAGCACCTGCACATGCCGCCCTGCTGGCCTACTCCTGGCCGGGTAACATTCGCCAACTGCTCAATGCCCTGCGCCAGGGCGCGGCCCTGGCAGAAGGCGGGTGCATCGAACTGGCCGACCTGCCCGCCGAGTTGCAGCTTGGGCAGGTCGAACCGAGCAGGACAATCTGCGCAACGCCGCAGCTTGGGCAGCAGGTCGAGGAGGCTGAGGCCGACCACCTGCTAACGCTGTTGCGCCGTACCCAGTGGAACATGAGCGCCGCCGCCCAGGCCGCGGGCATCTCGCGGTCCACGTTGTACCGCAAGATCAGGCGCCACGGCATCGTGCAACCCAATCGCCAGGGCCACTGAGCCCAGTGCCCTGCCGTGACGGCGGGGCACTGGCAACTGCCGGGCTTCAACCCTGGATGTAGACCACCTGCGTGCGCGTGTACTCATAGAGCCCATGCTTACCGTCCGCCCCGCCTATGCCCGACTTGCGGGCTCCGGCGTGGAAGCCTTGCATGGCCTCGAAGTTTTCGCGGTTGATGTAGGTCTCGCCAAAGTCGATTTCCCGGCATGCCTTGAGCGCGGCGTTCAGATCGCGGGTATAGAGCGACGAGGTTAGCCCGTACTCGCTGTCGTTGGCCAGGGCAATGGCTTCGTCCAGGTCCTCCACCACCTGGATCGGCAATACCGGCCCGAAGATTTCCTTGCGCATGATCTCCATGTCGCCCGCGCAGCCTGCCAGCACGGTGGGCTGATAATGAAAACCGCTGCCAAGGTCGGCCACCTGCCCGCCCGTGACCACCTGCGCGCCCTGGGCCTGGGCGGTGCGCACCATCTGCGCCACCTTGTCCAGGCCGGCCTGGTTGATCAGCGGCCCCATGTGCAGGTCCTCCTGCGTCGATGGGTCCCCATAGCGCGTGGCGGCCATCGCCTGGGCCACCTGATCGATGAACCGATCGGCCACCTGGCGCGCCACGTACACGCGCTCTGCGCAGTTGCACACCTGTCCGGTGTTGATCACCCGCGAGGCGACGATCGCGTTGACTGCCAGGTCCAGGTCGGCATCGGCCAACACGATGGCAGGCGCCTTGCCGCCCAGCTCCAAGTTCAGCTTGGTGATGTTCGGCGCCGCCGCTGCCATGATCCGTGCACCGGTCGCCACGCTGCCGGTGAAACTCACCATATCCACGCCGGGGTGACTGGACAGGCCGTGGCCCACGGCGGCGCCGGTGCCGCCGACCACGTTGAACACCCCGGGTGGCAGGCCGGTTTCGGCCACCAGCCGGGCGAACGCGTAGCAGTTGATCGGGGTTTCCTCACTGGGCTTGACCACGATGGTGTTGCCGGTGATGAGCGCCGGCGCCATCTTGCGGGCGATCAGGAAGAACGGGAAGTTCCACGGCAGAATGCCTGCCACCACGCCCACCGGTTTGCGCATGAGAAACACATGCTCGGCCCGACGGTCGCTGGTCAACACCTCACCTTCCAGGCGTCGCGCCCACTCGGCCATGTAGTCCAGATAATCGGCCGTGAAGCCGACTTCCACCTGGGCCAGAGCCGGGACCTTGCCGCCTTCCAGGGTAATGGTCCGGGCCAGCTGGTCGGCATTGGCCCGTATCCGGCTCGCGATAGCACGCAGGTAGCCCGCGCGTTCCTGCGCAGGCCGGGCTGCCCAGGCCTTCTGAGCCCGGCGTGCCGCGCTCACGGCCTGGTCGACCTGGGCCTGCGAAGACTCAGGCACGCGACCGAGCAACTGGCCGTTGGCCGGGTTATGGACCTCAAGCAAGGCCTCACCGGGTTCGAACCGGTTGTCGATGAAGTTCTGGTAGACCGAATCGTTCATGGGCATTTCACTCCTGTGGTGCATTGTCAGCCAGCGATGAAGGGCTTGCCGGGCGGGCGCTGAACCGCTTCCAGACCTCGCCTTCCTCCTGCAAATCGTGGGCACGCTTGATCAGGTACTGATGGACCTGCTCGACCTGCTCGGGGTTGAGGTTGTCGGCGAACGAGGGCATGCCATCGGGCACCCTGCCGCCGTAGAGAATCCCGAGGAACATCTGGTGCTTGTCGGCGCTCAGCTTGCGCAGGTCCGGCAGGACCCCGCCGCTGACCGCATGAATGCCGTGGCACTGGGAGCAGTTGCCGTCGTACAGCACAGCGCCTGCGGCGACCGTCTCGGCGTTGGCCGTCAACGGCGGCGGCTTGGGCGCATCGGCAGGCGGGGCCGGCTCGCGCAGCTTGGCCGTGCCGCCCAGCTTGTAGGTCAGCACCTGTGCGTAGGGCTGCACGCCTGCACGCAACGAGAGTGCCCCAGCGAACGTGGAAAACGCGCCGCCCCAGCCCGCCATGAAGGTGACGTATTGCTCGCCGTCGACGGCATAGGTGATCGGTGCGGCCATCACGCCGCTGGCCGCAGGCGCTTCCCAAAGCTTCTTGCCGGTTTCGGCGGCATAGGCAATGACCCGGCCGTCGGCGCTGCCTTCGAACACCAGGTTGCCGGCCGTGCTCAAGGTGCCGCCATTGAAGATGGTGATGTACGGCACTTCCCAGGCAGGCGCCTGCTTGACCGGGTCCCAGGCGATCAGTTTGCCTGACCAGGTCTTGGCCATGTCCAGCAGCCCTTCGGCGCCTTCGGGCATCATGCCGGTACGCAGCCCCAGCTGATAGACGCTCTTGAACGGGTTGCGCTTGGGCGCTTCGGGCACGTGCTCGTAGTAGGCGGACATGATGTGGGCCGGGATGTACACCAGCCCCGTCTGCGGGTTGTACGACATCGGGTGCCAGTCGTGTGCCCCCCAGAACGCCGGGGTCACCAGCTTGCGCTTGCCGTCCTTCCAGTAGGCCGCCGCGTCGTCATCGACGATGGGCCGGCCGGTCTTCATGTCGATGCCCTTGGCCCAGTTCACCGGCACGATGTTCTTGGCCGACAGCAACTCGCCGGTTTCCCGGTCCAGCACATAGAAAAAGCCATTCTTGGGCGCCTGCATCAGCACCTTGCGCGGCTTGCCGTCGATGGGCAGCTCGGCCAGGATCATGTGTTGGGTGGCCGTGAAGTCCCAGGCGTCGCCGGGCGTGGTCTGGTAGTGCCAGGCGTACTCGCCGGTATCGGCATTCACCGCCACGATCGAGGACAGGAACAGGTTGTCGCCCTTGGCCTGGCTGCGCCATTTGGGGTCCCACATCGCGCCGTTGCCCACACCGATGTACAACAGGTTCAACTGCGGGTCGTAGGCGAAGGAATCCCAGGCTGTCCCGCCGCCGCCCCACTCGACGTAGGCATCCCCGTGCCAAGTCTTGCTGGCGATCTGCATGGCCTTGTCCTCAGGCGGCAGCTTCGGGTCGCCCGGTACGGTGTAGAACCGCCATGCCTGGCGCCCGGTTTCGGCGTCGTAGGCGGTCACATAGCCACGCACGCCGAATTCGGCGCCGCCATTGCCAATCACCACCTTGCCGTTGACCACCCGCGGCGCACCGGTGATGGTGTAGCTGCGCGTGGTATCGGCGCGGGTGTCGACCGACCACACCCGCTTGCCGGTCTTGGCGTCGATGGCCTCCAGGCGACCGTCGAGCACACCGACGTAGACCTTGCCCTGCCACACGGCCACGCCCCGGTTGACCGCATCGCAGCAGGCCTCGCCTGCACGGTTGCGGTCGGACTGCGGGTCGTACTTCCACAGCAGCTGGCCGTTGCGCGCATCCAGCGCGTACACCACCGAGAACGGCCCCGTGGTGTACATCACCCCATCGACCACGATGGGAGTCGCCTCCACACCGCGGTCCAGGTCGAGCTTGTAGCTCCACGCCAGCCCTAGCTGGCTGACGTTGCTCTGGTCGATGGTCTTGAGGGGGCTGAAGCGTTGCTCGTCGTACGTGCGGCCATGGCTCATCCAGTTGCCGGGCTCTTTGTCCGCATCGATGATGCGTTGCCCATCGACACCGGCGGCAAAGGCCAGGGGTGTCCAACTGAGGGCCAGGGCCAGGCAGCCGAGTGCAAGGCGTTGGGGGCCTGATCGATTCATGCGCTGTTCTCCGTTCTTGTTATGGCGACGCTGCGACGAGCGTCATTCCAAGCAAGAGCAACGGCTGTGCCAAACCGCCGGCTGACGGCCGGAGATACCGCGGTAGAGCCTTTGGGCCGTCAGTAAGGAGGGGCCGGATACGGGCGAATGCTCGACACAGTTGCGTCAACCTTGGGCCAAAGGTGGAACAGGTGTGTCACAGCTGAAGAGTGCCCGCAGCTTTGATCAGCAAAAGGTGCAGCGGGTAAAATCCATAGCCCCAGCGACCCACTGCCGGCACGCGACGCCATCGGCTGTGCAACAGGCCGTTGCCGACCGGGATGGCCACGGCGGCAACCGTCAGCGTGACCCAGGTGAAAGCGGCACCCAGGTGCGTCATCAACCAGCTGTTGGTCAAGTTGCCGGCAACCGCCGACAGGCACGGCACAAGCCACATTCGGCCCCCGTAGCGGTGGGCAAGCACGCAGGCGGCGGGTAGCAGCACCCCTGGCAGGCCGTACATCAGGTACGGGCTGCCAGCCCAACCTGCGCCCAGCGCGACCAGCCCAAGCAGCCGCGTTGTCAACTGGGTATGCTGCACGCCCCAGGCCAGCAGCAGGCCCAACAACAGCGTCGGCATGATGCTGAACGTGGTCGAGCCGCTGTCCAGCCAGCGGTAAGCGGGCTCGGACAGCACCGTGAACAGCAGCATCAGCCCCAGGTACCGCCCGTGGTGGCGATCAAGCAACGTGTCAGGCCCGCGCCGCACCACGTTCATGGCCATGGCCAGGCAAAAGAGCGGAAACGCCAGCCGGCCAACCACGAACAGGCCGTGGGCCTGCGGCCAGAGAAAGCGCAGGTGGTCAGCGACCATCGCCAGCATCGCGACCCACTTCACCAGGTCCAGCCCGCCTGAGCGCATGGGGGCTACTCCACCTGGCCCTGCCCTGGCGCTGCAATGCGTGCGGTCCAGGCGGCCAAGGGCAGCGGGGGTTGCTGGAAGACGATGCGGCGCCAGATCAACGCCAGTGCCTGCCCGTCGAACAGATCGCGCGGGCCGCTGGCAGTGTGCACGGCCGGCTGCTGCGTCTGCCAGCGGCCCTGCTCGCCCTGCCGGGCCATGTCGAAGCGGAACGTGTAGTTGCCTGGCGTACCCATGCGCAGGTCGGTCACCACCAACCGGTCGCCGACCTGGTCGTAGCGCAGCCAGTCGTCGGTGAACCAGCGCAGCCGCTGGTGCAGCGGATCGTTTGCCAGCACCTGGGCCAATGACAGGTTGCGGTTCAGGCGCAGCATCTCTGGCGACTGGCGGTCCAACAGGCTACTGACCCCTTCGTAATAGACGCCGTCCGGCGCTTTGGCCAAGACCCGCCAGACCAGGCTGTTGAACGCCATGGGCACTGCCCGAACCTCGCTCACAGTCACGCCCTTGGCATCGAGCGCGGCCTGGAAACGGTGTTCTGCCAGGGTACGGCTGGCAAGGCCCAAGCCCAGGTACGCGGTGCTCAAAGCCAGCGCCACGCCCATGAACCGTACTGCGCGGGCATGGGTGCCACGCACGGCGGCGTAGGCCACCGCCACCAGCAACGGCACGGTATACACAGGATCGATGATGAACACGGCCGCCCAGCTTTGCGGGGTCACGTGCAAGGGCCAGAGCAGCTGGGTGCCGTACACGGTGAACGCGTCGAGCACTGGGTGGGTCACCAACACCAGCCAGAACGTCAGGAACAAGCGGGACAGCGTATAGCCTTTGTCCGGCCAGGCCCTGTTCACCAGCCATGCCAGGAGCGCTGCTAGCGCGGTCAGCACGAACACTGAATGGGAAAAGCCGCGGTGGTAGGTCATCTGCGAGACCGGGTCGGCATAGCGGATGATCACGTCCAGGTCCGGCAGTGTGGCCAGCGCAGCGCCGTAGACCAGGGCCCGACGGCCCTGAATGCGCCCCAACAATGTGCCTTGCAACGCAGCGCCGAGAACGGCTTGGGTTATCGAGTCCAAAACAAAGCCTTCGTCAGGAGGGTGTCGGGCCACGCTACCTGCTTGCGGGGCGCTTGCGCAATCGGCGCACGGTGCGCACGCTCGCGCTGGAAACAGCTTGCAAAGAAGCTGACCCGCCGGCGGGTATTATTTCTTACATATGACCTGCAGCATTTGATAGAACTACGCCACGCTTCTTGTACGTTCCCGCGCCTTGACCACTTTCGAGACCCCCAAACTCCGTATGTCTACCCGGTTGTTCTCCGCCCTACGCCGCCGTTGGTTCAGCTGGCTGTGCGCTGCCACCTTGGTGCTCGCCCTGCCCGCCGGGTGCTCGGTCTTGCAGCACAAGGAACGCGAGCTGGTGTTTCGCATCGAGCCCGGCCAGGCCAGCTGGTTCCATGGCCTGCCCGGCGGTGTTCAGGAACTGGACCTGCGCCCGCGTACCTTCGCCGAGAACCAGAGCCTGCATGCCTGGTGGTGGCCCGCAAAACGCGCCGATGCACCGGCCATTCTTTACCTGCACGGTGTGCGCTGGAACCTCACCGGCCAGCTGTTTCGCATCGAACAGCTGCACGCCATGGGCTATTCGGTACTGGCGGTGGACTATCGCGGCTTTGGTCGCAGCCGAGGGGACTTGCCCTCGGAAGCCACCGTGTACGAGGACGCTCGCGTGGCTTGGGAGCGTTTCGCCCAACTGCAACCTGATGCGAGCAAACGCCTGATCTATGGGCACTCCCTGGGTGGGGCCGTGGCGGTCGATCTGGCGCGCACGCTTACCCGTGAAGCCCGAGACACGCGCACCAGCGCCCCTGCGCGAGGGCTGATCCTGGAGTCCACGTTCACCTCGCTAGGCGATGTGGCAGGCGTGGTCGCCAATACATCGCTACCGGTGCGCTGGCTGCTGTCGCAGAAATTCGATTCACTGGGCAAGATCGGCGACATCGACCTGCCGGTGCTGCTGGTCCATGGCCTGGACGACCGCTATGTGCCCTCGCGTTTCAGCCAGCAGCTGTTCGAGGCCGCGCGCGAGCCCAAGACGCTGTTGCTGGTGCCGGGTGCGACACACAACAACAGCATGAGCCTGGCCGGGCAGCGTTACCGCAAGGCAATCCAGGCCCTGCTCCAGGCGCAGCAGGTCACTGTACCGGCAGGAAATTCATCAGCAGCAGGCTTTGCGCATAATTGAGGCCGATACGGCGGTAGCGCTCGTCGAGCAGCTCGGCCAGCAGGTCGAGGCGGGCCACCACCTTGCCGAACTCCACGGCAAAACTCAGGTTGCTGCCCTCCTCCGAAATTTCGTTGGAGAACAGCAACAACACACCGTTGGCGTCCTGCCGCTGGCTCAGCATCCAGGTGGCTTTTTCGATGTTGCGCGCGGCGTTGTTGATGAACAACGGGTCGAGGGTGTCGGTCATGTAGAACGCGGTGCGCCCGCCGTGGGCGGTGATCAGCATACTGCCGATGGCGTAGATGAACGCACCCACTCGATCACCGCGAAACTCCGGGCTCAAGGCATAACTCAAGGCAGCCAGGTCGCGTCGATTGCCCAGTTGCGCCAGGGGTTGGCGCTGCTCGATGGCCAGGCGGATCTGGCGCTCGGCCGTGGCCGCGTCCAGGTAGCCTGAACGTTGCAACTGGTTGGGATTGCGCAGGTACAGCTTGTTCATCAGCAGGTAGAGGCTTTGCAGGTTGTCGCGCATCGACAAGGTGGCCAGGCGGTCCACACTAGTCTGGAACAGCTCGCTGGGTTTGCCTTCGCCCAGCTGGTTGACGATGTCGCGCCCCTGCTGCTGGGTGCAGGCGCACAGGCTGGCCAGGGAGCCTGCCAACAGCAGGCGAACTATCGTGGAGCAACTGCACACTACCATCGGCACCGCTTCGTTTTCGGCGGCCACCGCGGGGATCGCGGCGGCCTGGGCCTAGCATAGAGCCCCGAAAGCCAAAAAAGTGCGGCAAGCGCCAGTCCGTGCAGTGACCTGAATTACATCGCGCCGCGCAGCAGCTCCACGACCTGGGCATGCAGGGCCGGGTCACCACAGGCCACCACGCAACCGCCCTGCTGCGCGCTGCTGCCATCCCAGGCGGTGATCACCCCGCCTGCGCCCTCGATGATGGGCATGAGCGCCTGCACGTCATAGGGCTGCAAGCTGGCTTCGACGATGACATCCACAAAGCCCGACGCCAGCATGCAATAGGCATAGCAATCGCCACCGTAGCGCATCAGCCGCGCCTGGCTGGCCACGTGCTCGAACGCAGCCTTGCGCGCAGGCGTATCGAACATGTCAGGGGTGGTGCACATCAGCGTGGCCGCTGCCAGTTCCTTGCAGGCGCGGGTCTTTAGCGCTTGCGTGCCCGACCAGGCACCTTCGGGCGTGCCGATGAACCGTTCGCCGGTAAAGGGCTGGTTCATCACCCCCACGACTGGCCGGGTACCGTCGTTGAGCGCGATCAGCGTGCCCCACAACGGCAGGCCGGTGATGAAGGCACGGGTGCCGTCGATCGGGTCGAGCACCCAGGTCAACGGGCTGCTGCCCACGGCCACGCCCGCCTCTTCACCGAGAATGCCATGGTCTGGATAGCGCGCCTGGATCCGCTCGCGCATCGCGTCCTCGGCCGCCTTGTCGGCGACGGTGACCGGGTCGTACAAGCGACCGCCTTTGTCCTCGACCTCCAGGCTTGCACGAAAGTAAGGCGTGATGGCCGCGCTCGCAACATCGGCCAACTGCTCGGCAAACTCACGGAACTCGGCAATCTGTTCGGCGCTCAGGGGCATGGAAATGGGCCTTGTACTAGTCGGGGAGGCGGCATGATAACAAACCCGCTGATCGGCATGGCGTCCGCAAAACGATATCAATATGGCATCATCGATTCTTGATTTAGCCAGGACTCGCTCGTTGTACTAGCATACCTGTCACGCACCGATGCCGGCCCAGGATGAGGGCTTGCACCACAGCCGGGTTTCTGCCCTGGCCTCAAGGACGATTCGATGAGCATCAATTCCATTTATCCGCAGATCGGCAAGATCATTGCCAGCACCGGCAGCCGTCAGTTCCCCCGCCTGTTGCATGACCTGATTCAGGCTCACCTGTGCATCGACGCCACGCAGATCCGCCAGCTGCCACGCTCGCCGAGCGAAACCACCGTGCTCGACGAAACCGTGTTCTCGTGCGATCAAGCCACTGCCACCGCCTCGGGCGACCCATCGCGCCTGCACCGTATCCGCACAAGCGACGCGCGGGTCGAGATCCGCGTACTGCGCGCCGACACCACCTACGGCTTCTCCGCCCTGGAGCGCAACAGGCTTGAGGCCATTACCCCCCTGGTGCTGCCGATGCTGGAGAAACACCTGCGTGCCCTGCAACCCACCGCGCAGCGCAATAGCCACGAAAGCCTGGAGCAGCGGTTCATCGAGCGCCTGGCCCAGACCGGCCTTAAGCTGTCCGAGCGCGAGCGCCAGATCTGCGCATCCAGACGTCGAGAAGGTTCAGGGCGGCACCGGCCGGGTGGGCGTCAGCCTGCAGGTCGTCCCGCATCAACTTCACGGGCAGTTGGGTGGCGAAACGCTGCTGTGCCAAGCCACCGTCCTGCACCCAGGCGGTGCGCAAGGCATCGTGCAGGCTAGCCAGATGATCCAGTGCCTGCGACAGCCTGGTCCTGTCCACCTGCCCCTCCAGCGCGACATAGGCGCCAATGTTGTACAGCGGGGACGAGCCTTGGCTGAGTTGCTCCAGCCAGATATCCCGCTGGGCAACGGTCAGGTCGAGGCACCCGACGGTAGCAATCCGCGTAACCTGCGGCGGGCCCATCAATGCCACCTGGTGTCCTGCAGCGGCAGCAAGCGGTGGGTGATCAGTGCCTACCGGTTGCCCAGCGAGCGACGCTTTTCGCTGGCAGAGCTGTCGCAGCTCAAAAGCCTCTCGAGCACCTTGCTGCCGCTCGTGGAACATCACGGCCAATTGCTCGGTCACGACGGCGCCGAAGTAATCTGCCAGGCGCTGGATGACGCGGAGGTCGGCAGACTGCAGCAAGCCTTCGGCAGGCGCCTGCTTCAGGCGTCGGTCAAGCTCTCGGTGCGCGAACAGGAGGTGTGCGTGGGCTTGCTGGGCGGCTGCACTGTCCCTGAGCTGGCCCAGCGGTTGAATGTAAAGAACAGTTCTGTCGAGACCTATCTAAAACGCGCCGCTGCCAAGCTAGGCGTAAGCGGCCGTAATGGCCTGACCAAATGGATGATAGCTGGCTAGCGACCTGCTCATTACCGTCTGCGCAAACAGAGTACAGGTGTAAACCGAAACAGATGCATTTGCTAATGATTCGTAGTATTTTTCGCGGCGCGGTTAAACCTCCAACATCAGCGCCCTACTTAGGATCGTACTGTCGATGCGTCGCACGTTCGTCTCGCTTTGTGTACTTCACGCCGTTTCCCCCCTGGCGTTTGCCGACCCGGCCTCCCCGCCCGACACCGCGCAAATCGAACTTCAAGCCTTGAGCATTACCGGCAGTGCCGACGCCGAGCGGGCCGATGGCCCGGTCGAGGGGTACAAGGCCAGTCGCTCGGCCAGCGCCACGCGCACTGACACGGCACTGCACGAGACGCCTCAGTCGGTCAGCGTGGTGCCCAAGGATGTCCTCCAGGATACGGGCGCCACGCGCCTGCAGGACGGGCTCGACTATGCCGGCGGCGTAGGCCGTGCCAACAACTTCGGCGGCCAGGGCCTTACCACCTTCACGGTGCGCGGCTTTACCACTGGCGAGTTCTACCGCAACGGGTTCCCGATCAACCGGGGCTACCCCAACGCGCCCGACGCCAACACGGTCGAGCGGCTGGAAGTCATCCGCGGCCCGGCCAGCAGCCTGTATGGCCGTGGCGATCCAGGTGGCACCTTCAACGTGGTCAGCAAGCAGCCCCTGCCAGACCCTAAAGTGACCCTGGGCAGTCAGTTCGACGACCAAGGCATGCACCGCGCCACCCTCGATGCCACCGGGCCGCTGAACGAGGATGGCTCCGTGGCCTACCGGCTCAATGTGCTGGGCGAAGGCGGCGACAGCTTCCGTGACGACGTGCAGGGCGAGCGCTATGACGTAGCGCCAGTACTCAGCTGGCAGGTCAACGACAGCACCAAGGTGGTGTTCGAAGGCGACTTCATGCGCAACAACCACCCCCTTGATCGCGGCCTGACCCGCTACGCCAGCCAACCGCGCAGCGCCTCGCGGGACACCTACATCTGGGAAAAAGGCAGTGACAACCTGCTGCACAACGACAACAACATGGCCCAGGTACGCTTCGAGCATCTGCTCAACCAGGACTGGACGCTGGCTGGCGGCTTCCAGTTCCTCGATGGCAGCCTGCAGGGCAATGCCGTGGAAGCCAACAAGGCCCCGGCTGATGGTCGCACCCTGGAGCGCAACTTCAACTGGCGCAAGCTGCAGTGGACCGACCGGGACTGGCAACTGAACCTGACGGGGCACTTCGACACAGGCGCGTTCAGCCACACCTTGCTGACCGGCGTCGAATACGAGAACTACGATTACAACTCCATCATCCAGCGCTCCTCGGCGCGCGATGGCACCTACCCCATCGATATCTATCACCCGGTACTGGGCCAGCCTCGCCCTGCCCTGACGCGCACGACCACCTGGGACAAGGAGAACCTGCAAACCTGGGCGTTCTTCATTCAGGACCAAGTGGCCCTGACCGAACGTCTCAAGGCGCTGGCCGGGGTACGCCTGGAGCGTTTCGAGCACGACTACGACGACAAAATGCCCACCAACCGCGACTTCAGCAAAGGGGAAAATGGCGTCACACCGCGCGTTGGGCTGATCTACGACCTGACCGATACCCTGGCGGTGTACGCCAATACCGCGCGCTCGTTCAAGCCCAACACCGGCACGCCCGCCAGCGGTGGCGGCTTCGATCCAGAAAAGGGCAAGTCTTATGAGCTGGGGTTGAAGTGGGCGTCGCTCGATGGCCAGCTGAGCGCGGATGCCGCGGTCTATCACATCGTCAAGGAAAATGTCCTGGCCAACGATCCAAGCGACCCTACCAACACCTTCAAGGTGGCCGCAGGCCAAGTGCGCAGCCGCGGGCTGGATATCAATGTGGCAGGCAACCTGACCCCCGAATGGCGCGTCATCGGTGGCTATTCCTATGTCGACGCCGAAGTCACCAAGGACACCAGCCTGCCCAGCGGTACGCGCCTTGCCAATATTCCGCGCAATACCTTCAGCCTGCTGAACACCTACGAGTTCCAGGACGGTTTGGCCAAGGGGCTCGGGTTGGGCGTAGGGGTGAAGTACGTGGATGACCGCGCCGGCCAGACCGCAACCACCACCTACACCATGGAGCGCTACAGCGTGGTGGACCTGCTAGGCTTCTACAAGGTCAACGAGCACGTACGCCTGAACCTGGACGTGAAGAACCTGTTCAACAAGGGCTATGACGAAGGCTCGTTCAACACCTACGCCTATCCCGGCGCGCCTCGTACGGTGCAGGCCGGGGTGGCCTACACCTTCTGACAAGCACTCGGCCGGCTCGGCGGCAAGGCAGCCGCCGCGCCAGGCTGATTATCAGAAGCCTTTGCTGTAGAACAGCGAGTACGACTCGATGCCATCGTTGGGCTGGCGGATGCCGGCGTTGGAGTAATGGATGGCGCGGATGCCGACCTTCTGCTCCGACGGCAACTTCAAGCCCAGGCCAATGCGGTCTTCGAAGTTGAAGGACGAACCCATGCGCTGGTCACCGACGCGGGTCTTGGAAAATGCCGCAATACCGATACCCGCTTCGATGTAGGGGGTGTAGGTGAAGCCGCTGAACTCATAGGTGAACACCGGGCTGAAGGACAGCGAGTGGGCACCGCTGGCATCTGCGCCTTCCCAATAGGTGTAGCCCGCGTCCCAGTAGCCGGTCAGGTGACCAACACTGGTCTCGAACCACTGCTTGTCCCAGTCGAAGGACAAGCCTGCACGGTAGGTCATGTCGCCTTGGCTGGTAATACCGACAGCGCCGGAAACCTGAGCAGCCTGGGCCAGGTTCGCCCCGGCGAAGGCCAGCACGGCGGCAGCCAACGAAGCAGCGATACGGGATTTCATCTATGACATCTCCTGATGGTAAGTGCGACAGCTGGAAGTCTGGACCCTGGGTCGGTCGGTTGCATCAGCCTGCTGAGCATCGACCGGACGGCCTGGGGCTTTGACCTCTCGAAATTTTTGGTAACCGAATCTCATGTTTCGGTCACACGATGTAATAATGCCGGATTATGGTCAGTTGTATAGGAACTTGGAAGTAGATTGCTATCACTTCTCATGATCCTTAGCCGTTTGCTGCTTGGATCAGGCAGGATAACCGTGCTAGACCGGTTTTCCCATCCAAGGCCCTGGGAGGGCGGGCCAACGCATCGAGCCGGCAACCGATGCCTAGACTGGTCGCTGTAAGAATCGTTCAAAATCGTTTTGAATCAGGATGATGAGATGCTTTCTTCAAGTAGACTCACGAACGTGGACAAGCTGCGCGAGACTGTCCCACGGCGCCAGACCAGCCAAGTCTTGAGGTAACGGAAGTCTTCAGACATCGGCCAGGCACTGACCGTACTGCACCCTGGCATGTTCTCCAGCATGGTGCGCGGCATCATGGCCAAGCCTGCACCGGCACTGACGCACGCCAGCATGCCATGGTAGGACTCCATTTCGTGAATCTTGCGTGGGACAGCCTGATCATTGACGAACCAGTTCTCGAAGTGATGCCGGTACGAGCAGTTGGCGCGAAAGGCGTAGATGTTTTCGCCGTTCACGTCTTGCGCCCGGGTCACGGGCGCGTGGTTGAGGGGCGCGATGATCACCATCTCTTCTTCGAAGACCGGCATACCTTCCAAGGTCGGGTGCAAGACCGGCCCGTCGATGAACGCGGCCACCAGCCGACCCGACAGAACACCCTCGAGCATGGTGCCGGACGGTCCCGTGGACAGATCCAGGTCCACCTTGGGATAGCGCTGGTTGTAGGCTGCCAGCACGGCCGGGATCCGCACCGCCGCGGTGCTTTCCAGGGAGCCCAGTGCGAACGTGCCCTGTGGGTCCTCCCCTGCCACCGTGCTGCGCGCCTCCTGGACCAAGTCGAGGATGCGCCGGGTGTACTCCAGAAAATTCCAGCCGGCCGGGGACAAGCGCAAGCGGCTTTTTTCGCGAATGAACAGGTCTACGCCCAAGTCCTCTTCCAGTTGCTTGATGCGCGTGGTCAGGTTGGAGGGCACCCGGTGGATATGCTGCGCCGCTGCGCTGATGCTGCCTTGCTCGGCGACTGCCTTGAACATCTCAAGTTGTATCAGGTCCACGGCTTTCTCCAAACGTGAATGAGTGGCTCATTATTATTCAGTTTTCATTAAAGCCCTAGCCCACTAGTCTGAGCCCACTGCATACCTACAGCGAGAGTGTCCCGCCATGAATGCGATCAGCAGCCAGACCCACGCCATCTCCCTTGACCCGTACACCGGCGAACAGATCGGCGCCTACCCGTTCGACACCGATGCCGCGCTCGAAGCTGCGCTAACGCGAGCCAAGCATGGCTACGGCCAGTGGAGCCGGCTGTCGGCCGATCAGCGCAGCGAGCACCTCCTGGCGCTGGCCACTGCCCTGGAGACTCAGGCCGAGACGTTTGCCCAGATGATCAGCCGCGAAATCGGCAAACCCATCACCCAGGCCCGGGGTGAAGTCAGCAAGTGCGTGGGGCTATGCCGCTGGTACGCCGAGCACGGCCCCGCGATGCTCGCGCCTGAAGCGACCCAGGTCGAAAAAGCCCGCATCGAATACCGCCCGTTGGGCCCGATCCTGGCAGTGATGCCCTGGAACTTCCCCGTCTGGCAGGTGCTGCGCGGCGCGGTACCGGCGATTCTGGCGGGTAATACCTACGTGCTCAAGCATGCCCCCAATGTGATGGGCAGCGCCTACCTGCTGGACAAGCTGTTCAAGGACGCGGGCGTACCGGAGGGTGTGTTCGAGGTGCTCAACGTGACACCCGACGGTGTGACTCGCGCCATCAACGACCCGCGCATTGCCGCGGTGACCTTGACCGGCAGCGTGCGCGCTGGCATGGCGATCGGTGCTCAAGCCGGTGCTGCGCTGAAGAAGTGCGTACTGGAACTGGGCGGCTCGGACCCTTTTATCGTGCTGGCCGATGCCGATCTGGATGCAGCCGTGCAGGCAGCAGTGATCGGGCGGTACCAGAACACCGGGCAAGTGTGCGCGGCCGCCAAGCGCTTTATCGTCGAGCAGAGCATCGCCGAGGCCTTCACACGCAAGTTCGTTGAAGCAACGCAGGCCTTGAAGGTGGGCAACCCGCTTGAAGAGGCGACCTATATCGGCCCCATGGCCCGCTACGATTTGCGCGACGAGCTCGATGGCCAGGTGCAGGCCAGCCTTGCCGAGGGCGCTACGTTGTTGCTCGGCGGTCACAAGGTCGAAGGTGTGGCCAACGTTTACGCACCGACCGTGCTGGGGGATGTGACGCCGCAGATGACAGCCTTCAGGCAGGAACTGTTCGGCCCGGTTGCGGCGATCACCACCGCGCGGGATGCCGACCATGCCGTGGCGTTGGCCAACGACAGCGAGTTTGGCCTGGCTTCGACCATCTACACCGCCGACTATGCCTTGGCCGAGCGCATGACGTCGGCGCTGGAGACCGGTGCGGTGTTCATCAATGGCTACTGCGCCTCCGACCCCCGTGTCGCCTTCGGCGGGGTGAAGAAAAGCGGGTTTGGGCGTGAACTGTCGCATTTTGGCGTGCGTGAGTTCACCAATGTGCAGACGGTGTGGTTGGATCGCAACTGAGGCGCTGGCAGGCTTGGATGCCGTGTTGCGGGGTTAGCTTCGCGTTTTACACCGTCGGGGGCCGCTGCGCGTCCCCATCGCGGTACAAGACCGCTCCTACACGCGAGCCGGTGGGTTTCATGTAAGGGGCAAGACAGTCACCCTAGACGCAGCGCCCGGCTCAGGGTTACGCGGTCCCTGTAGGAGCGGTCTTGCACCGCGACGGGCCGCGCAGCGGCCCCGGCGATCTAGAGTGCCCGCTGACTCCAGGATGCCCGGTACATCCTTGCGCACGTTACGCGCCTGCGAGTCTAGTTGCTAAATGGCCTGGATTAGCCATCACGCAGGCTCCTTTCCCCGAGTCGAACGCCCTACCGCCTCCAGCTCACCGCATGCATCTCGCTGAGGTACCAGGCGAATGTCCACCCGACGATTCTCTGCGCGACCATTGAGGGTGTCATTGCTGCTGACCGGCTGACTGGCTGCGACACCTTGGACAGCGAAGCAACTGTCCGCAATATCGCCCATGCGCTGCATCCAGTCGCGAACAGCAGAGGCGCGGGCACGAGAAAGATCTAGATTCCTGGCAGCATCCCCCCGCGCATCCGCATGTCCGGAAATAACGATCAGCCAGCCTGGTTGAGCCTTGATTCCAACCAGAGCATTGATCAACAGCTTGGTTGAGCCGGGTTTGAGTTCAGCGCTGCCGGGATCGAACAGGGTCAAGCTGTCGAGTTGGATAGGATCAGGCGTAGGGGGTCCTTCTGCTTGCCTGGCTGCCCACTCTTGCCAGCCCCACCACCCCAAGGATGCAATCGTGACCATCAATGTCAGCAACCATGGCAATACGACACGCTTCTGCACCGAAGGCTCGACAACGAATGTATAAGCCGAAGGCGCAGAAACGACAGCAGCCATGTGAGGCGTAATGGAAGGCTCAGCAACCGTCGCCCAGGATTGCAGCGCAAGCGGCATTGGCGCCGCTCGGCTTCCCGACACGCGTTGCAGAAGGCTGACTATCTGATTGCGCAAGACCTGCAGCGACACCAATGGCGCATGACCGAGGCGTTCCAAGCGATGCTCCAGCCGGTTCAGCTCGACAACCAGATTGCTCAGCACTGCCGAGTTTGACGTGCCCCACTCCACCCGGCGTACCCATGGATGCAATTGAGCAAACAGCCAAGCCAGGAGATCGATACGAGCTGACGCCTGCACTGGCCACAAGTGCGGCCACTCATCGCTCAGTGCCCCGAGCAGCGCCACGCCTTCAGTCAAGCCCGCCAACCCCGTGCGGTAGCTACGCGCAAGCACAAAAGCCACCGCAGTCTGCAGTTCAACCCCGTTCAGCTCGAATAGCCGCAGGCACAGCCCCTCGACTTTTGCCCAGTCCACGTCTGGGCAGGCAGGGTGATTGAGCTTTGCCAACTCACCGTGCAGCCTCTTGAACTCATCGAAGTCGCCCGGATTACCACCCAGGCGAACATGCATCTCAAAAAGCGTCGTCATCTGGCCCCCTGTCAGTTCCATTGCACGGGAAGGTAGCCTTCCTGCTTGAGGTGACGCACCACAACCCTGCCTTCGACCCCGAGCGTGGTCCCAAAGAACGCCCTGCCGCCGCCCTTGATGAGTACGTCAAGGGCATAGTCAAGATGGCTAGGGCGGGACTGAGGCATCAGATGCACGCTCACCTGCGCCAGCCGTGGCTCATAACGGCGCAACGTTCGGGCGATGTCGTTCATCAAGCCATGGGCTGAAGCCGGTAGCCCTTGCAGCACCGTGCCCATATCCGGCAAGCCATAGTCGGGCAGATGCGAGAGTGAACCTGCACGGCTGTTGAGAATGCGTTGAATGTTGTCCAGCACAGAGAGGGTCAACTGGTCATCTTCATTCACCTGGCTCAGCGCTAGCTCACCGCGGAAGTTCTGCAACAGGATTTCGTAAATGGAAGGACTGGTTTCAGGCATGCAGTCAGCCCTCCGCGCGCTGTCGGAGCGTCAGTCGGTTATCGCCCAGTTCGAGCACCCTGGCCTGATCCGGTTCGAGGTCGTCCCGCTGCAAGACAACGCGCCACGTATTTTCGATAACGTCTGGACTTCGGAATAGCGCTACCACCGCAACATACCGAGCGTCGCTTTGTAGAGGTGTGCTCAGCTGCGCCGCCTCGCCGGGCTTTATCACCACGACGCGCTCATCGAGCAGATCATCGCGAAGCACTCGCTCACCTTGGCTTACCAGTTCGTCATAGGAGGCATTCTCCAGTGCCTTGCTGCCCTTGAGCTGGTAGATCCGCACCAATACTGGCACCGACAGCCCGCTCATTTCTGCGCCATCGGTATTAATCGCTGTCCGGCCGGTGAGATCCAGGTGCAGCGTTTTGACTTGCTTGTAGAAGATCATCTGGGCGGTGGACGCCGTGCCGTCTGCCACCGTTTGTGCAAGGCCACACCCACTCAAAACAGCAAGCAACGTTGATGCGGTGAAGCAATTAAAAACGGTACGCAACATGCTGTACCTCCTTCCTGCAAGGATTCGGTTGCAGACCTTGATATCGGCCCAGGTTGATTGTGATCGCGTTGTATTGAGCCGATGCCTGTACGCCTTCTGTCTGCCTCAACACCGCGGTCATGCCCAGCATCGACCTGGTGCGTCCTAGTACAGGAGCCGGCACGATCTCGCGTGGAATCGAGAGTTGCAGCAGCGCTGTGCAACGCCACCCCAGATACACCTCAAGCAAAACCCGCAAATCGGTTAGCAGCCGGCCACCCGGAAGCCACTCACGCGCTTCATCCACATCCTCGGTACACAGCAACAGGCGCAGTTGGCTGTTAGCGTCGTGCCCGACAGCACCCAATGGCATGCCCTGGCCCAACCTCACCGGACGCTCGGAAGCAAGACTGGCAGGCTGCTCAAGCAAAACGCTCTGCGGCCAATGCCCGGTCACGTGCGTATCCGTATGCGGCGCCAGCAACTTCACCAAGGCACCGATCCCCTCCGCGTTGCGCGTGGGCAGGCGCATCACACTGAGAAGGGCCAGAAAACGTGACATCGGTGTGGCGATGCGCGCTGCCGTACCGGGAATACCCAGCCCGATCAAGCCCAACAAACACTGTGAAGTGGCATCTCGCCCGCCCGGCTCGAACGTTGCCGGGTAGGAGTACTTGCGCCAGATCCGGTAGAACTGGGTAAATAGCCGATGGTTGAAAATATCGAGGAAGTGCTCCAGCGCCTCATGGCCTTCGCGCCGCTGGGCGATATCATCCAGATAGCCTGTGGGCAAAGGAGAGTCGACGCCATACAAACCCAGCAGCCGGGTTCGCACGGTCAGCGGTCGGTCTGGAGCAGACTCGTCGATTTCAATGGCCTTCAACTCACCTGCTGGAAATCCCATTCCAGGGTCTGGCCGGAACCTGACCCGGTCATCGCCGGGGTGTGCAGTGCTGCCCAACGGTGGTTGTTCAGCCAACACCTGCTCCAGCACCTGGCAGAAGCGGTAGACGTTAGCGGTTGAAACCTGTTCAGCCAGCACGTGCAGAATGCCTTCGGCCTTCAGCCTGGAATACGCTGACTGTGATGTTCGTTCCATCGCAGGCACCTCCCTGTCGGTTGCAGAATCATCGTCAGTTGAGTGCACAGATGAACGTCCGCATACAAAGCGAAGAACCGGCTGAGCATTTCACCGAACAGGCAGATGTCTCCCTCCCCTGAAAAGCCGTTGCTATCGACCGTCACCTCGATATCCACACCTCGCAGCAAGAAGCCTTTTTCGAAGCGCTGGATCAGGTGATGCTTGACGTCGACAATGGCCTCAAGACGGCGGCGATTCGTTTCGCTGCCCGTCCACTCATACAAAGCCAACGTGCCACGCAGTACTTCAGCGCTGTTGAGCATCGGCAGAAAATTCGATCCCAGATGACTGAGCACTCGCCAGTGGAAACGATCGCGGTTCGGCGGGTAGCAAGGCAGCGTCGGCGCGGTCAGGTTGCGTACACGCAAGCCTGCCTGAGTGGACTGCGCCGCAGCATCGAGCAAGGTGCTGCGCAAAGCTTTGCGCGGCAGCTGGCCATTGGTACCCGTCAGGCGCAATGACAGGCTTTTGCGGTTGAGCAATACATCTTTGTCAAAGCCCTCCCCGCCAAGAATCAGCCAAGTGTCATGCAAACCATTGGCGCCGCGCCTCAAGCGGGTATGGAAGTAGCGCTCAGGGGCCTCATCGCGAAGCATGCCCCCTTTGTGGCGAAAGCTGCTGAAAGGCACGTAGTCCTGACGCACGCTGTCCTTCGTTCCAGAAACCTTGTCTACCGAGTAGATCTCTGTATGCCCGTCCTGCAAGCGCATTGGGCGAAGCAAGTATTCATTCTGCAACGGGTCCAGGGTGAGCGGGTCCGCCTCCAGTGCAAACAGGTTGATCACGGGAACCGCGTGCAGACGAATGTGCTCTTGTGTGGGCGTGAACGTATGCGACCAGGTCTCACTGAGCACGACTTCAAGCTCGAACCATGGGGCGTCTGGGGGCAACGCGAGCGAATCGAGGCCACAGAGCGTGACGAACATGAATTTCTCACGGAACGTGAAGTACTCCAGCAACAACTGATAACCACTGAAGGCGCTATCGCCTTTAGGCCAAAGACGATCATCGTCCGCAAACCCCTTAGGCTTGAAATGCCCCGCAAATGCCTTGCGCTGCGCCGCGCCTGGCAAGCGCACATGCAACGCCTGTACGTTCAATGTCAGCGCCTGATGCAGCACACTGGCAAGCGCCGCGTCGCCACTCAGATACAACGGGATATGCGCGAGGTCGAGTTGATCCCAGCTGGCCAGTGCTCCACGCGCGAAGCGTAGGCGCAGAACTGCACGCCCATCTGGCTCATGGTCAAGTCGCACGGTTTCCAGATGGAGCGGCCGTAGCGTCAAATCCTGCGTGGTGGAGTAGCGGCAACGGGTACGGTGCTGCCCCACCGGCTGTGACAGCACCTGAAAGCCTCTTGCGACCTGCTCGCAGCCCTTCATCTGACTGACATCTGGCATCAGTTCGACGATGGCCAGCGATGGGATGGTGCGCAAATAATGGGGCCATAGCAGGCTTACCAGCCCCTCCGTCAGCTCGGGCAGGTCATCGTCCAGTTTCTCGCGCAGGCGCCCCATCAGGAACGCAAAGCCTTCGAACAAGCGCTCCACGAAGGGGTCTTCAGCGCCGGCTTTGTCCAGGTTGAGCTGCGCCGCACGGTCCGGAAAAGCCTGGGCAAACTCCTTGCCCGCTTCGCGCAGGTAGCGCATTTCAGCGTCGAAGTAACGCAGGGTTGGGTTGTCCTCAGTCAAAACAGATTCCTGATCAAATTGAATTAGCTGCACAGCACTGCAGCACGTACCGGGTCAAGGGATACGAGGGCTGCCAACTGATGTTCCATTTGCCGCGCCAACGCAGGCCGGTCAGCGTCGTTGCGCTGGGCCTTCAAACGCAGCAGCTTGAGTAAACGCGCCTTGACCTCGAAGAGCAGGTCAGGCTCCCAGTCGGCAAAGGTGTGGCGTTGCGCGGCAGCGTCCAGCTCAGTGAACAAATGAATGGCCAGCTCGGCCTTGCCGCACTGCTCGGCCACGCGCGCCATCAACAAGCGCAGCAACCAACGCTGACGCCCGGTCTGCACATCGGGCCGGCTCGCCAGCCAGGCCAGCGCCTGCTCGATACCGTCAGCATCCGCTTGCGCCAGTGCCTCGGGTTCCAAGGCGAGTATTTCGCAGGCAGCCGCCGACACTGCGGGGGCCGCTGCGGGCAGCCATTGATCTGGGCGGTTTGCGCTGACCTGCTGGTTGATCCACTCACGCGTGGCTTCATCAGCGAATGGCGAGCCATCGCTCCAACACAGCAACTCCACGCCCGGCAGCCGGTGCAGCAGCATGGCCAGATCGTGTTTGACCATATCCGCCCAGCTTTTGTAGGGCTCAGCCGATTTGCTCAAGGCCTGATGGAGGTACCATTGCAGATCCAGCCAGAAGTGATTGACGCCTTCGGCATACATTTGCTCCACCTGATCAATCAACTCGCTCCAGCTTTGCTGCAGGTGCAAGCGCTTGAGCTGCGCGCGATACTCGCCGCGAGGCGGTGCCAGGCGGGTAGTCCCCTGGGCATTTTGCGGCGGTACCTGATGCACGGTGTCCCAGCGCAAGCTCTTCATCAGCCTATGCGCTGCCAACCACCCTTCGGGTTGTTCACGCAGGTAGCTGGCCAGGCCCCGGCCACTGTCCAGCAAATCGCGACCGGACTTGATGGGTGAGACGCTCGGGCCAGGGGCGCTACTTCTCAGCGGTGAATCACTGCTGGTCTGCGGGACGATTGCTTCCACACCTCCCGACACGGCGAGTCGGGTGTTGAGAGCGCCGTACAAGGCGTCCAGTTGTGGCCGCTGGTCTTCGGGCCAATGGCTGAAGCCGTGCTCCAGCCACACCAATGCAGCCACCGTTCGCTCGCTTTCAGCCTTGACGACCTGAGGGTACAGCGACAGGCTTGCCAGGACCCTGCTGCCGGCAAGCCACTCCAAGGCCATCTTGCGGCTATTGGGACGCACTGGCAGGATGTCGCAGGCATAGCGTTCCAATAGCGCCGCCAGCAAACTCAGGCCATCAGCCAAACCGGCTTCACCGTCCCGGTGCAAGCGTGCCCAGATGTAGTAGGTGGCCACGCGAAGGTCCTTGCAGGACTGCTGGAGCAGCTTCTGCGCCAGTTGCGCCACAAGGTCCACATTCGCCCCGGAGAGTTTGTTGACCTCTTCGCGCATGCGCTGGAAATCATCGTCGTAGCCCGGATCCTTTCCCACAGCTACATCACCGCTGATGGGCATTAGCCAAGGCTCCCAGGATTCGCCGTGTTTGCGGGCAAGGACCAGCGGCTCGCTGGCGGGCAAACAGCTTTCGACAAGGCTTTTCAGGCTCATTCGAAGCCCCCGTTCTGCGTGTACTGCGGGGTATCACGGCCATCTGCCAGAAAGATCTCTCGCGGCAAGCTGAACCCGCGCAACTTGAGCAGTGCCAACGGGCCTTCGCTCAACTCCGTGCGCAAGTGCCAAGTGAGGCCCAGGCCATCCGGCGCATCCAGCACGACCCGAAAACGACTGTCGCCGTCATCTAGCGCCGTGACATTGGCCTGCTCCAGTAAACGAATCAGCCCCCAGGTGCCCTGGTAGTCCGCAAACAGGCGTTCGCCGGTGTGGACGCTGCTCCACGTCAGGCTGATGCCGGGATGGTCGCCCTGCCCGGGCCAGCGAAAGCGTTGCCAGCTTTCTCGCTGGTTGAAGTAGTGATGCTTTTCACCATTGAGTACGAAGGTGGTCTGCACCACATCACGCACAGGCTTGGCTCGCAGCTCGAAGCTCAAACCCATACCGCCATCGGTGTACAGCACATCGGCTAGCTGACTGAGCTGATTGATCGCGGTGAGAAAGTCCGGGTTGAAACGCAGGCCCTGGCTCTGCCGCGCGTCGGCCACCCAGCGGCTGCCTTCCTTGCGCAGAAGCCCCGTGAGCTGTTGTGCCAGAAACTGCTCAATCCGCCCGGAGTCGGCGCGGATCATCTGCCCCAGCATGGGCAATGAAGCGTCACTGCTGGTGGCGGCGAAGGGATAACGGCCGCTGAAAGCACCTTGCCACTCATCGACGATTGCGCGCTGCCAGGCCCGGTTGAGGCCGACCGAGGACGGCTGCAGAATCTGTTGCCAGGCCTGATCCAGCGGCTGCACGAACAGCGTATTGGCCGCTGGCCCCCAATCGGCGCCGAGGCTGGCGGCGATCAGGTTGCCGTAGGCCTGGGTATCGGTCAGGTCCGCGCCTTTGCCTTGGAATACCGTCTGCGCCAAGGTCTGAATCATCGCCTCGGGATCGGGTGCATTGACGACCTGCTGCAGCTTCAAGCGCACGGCGGTGACCCGGGTGAGGAAGGCTTGCAGGCTCAGGCGGCCATCGACTGATCGGCCTTCAGACTCCTTGCCCAGCAACGCCATCAAAGGGCCAAAGGTACTGTCGAGCGGGCCGCTGGGTGTTTGGGGAAGTTGATCGATGATCGGCGCTGCTTTTTGCCCCACCAACTTCTGTGCGGATTCAATCAGGGAATCGGCCAGGGCCTGGCCACGGACGCCGGCCTGGCCCTCGTAGCTCAATGTGTTCATCAAGGCAATCAGTGGTGACTGACGTACATCACTCATCAGCGTCAACTGAGCAATCACATCGCTCAGGCCGTGGCCCTGTCGCCAGCGCAGGCTATTGAGAAAGCCCAGCCATGCACTGCTGTAATCCTGGAAATAGCGTGCGGTCAACCGCTCCCTGAGTTGGTCGGGGCTCAGTTCACTGTTGATGTCGTTGGGGTTGTCGCTGAGTACCCAGTCGATCTCTTCGCGCCGAGTCTGCGCTGCGTCTTCAATGGCGGCACGAACCTGCCCTTCCCAGGCTTGGCGGGTGAATACACCGGGGACCTGTTCTGCACTGGTGAACAGGGCGCTTGCATCGGTGTCGTCGACCATCTGTTGCAAACCCAACGCTGGGTAGTGATTCGCCGCAGTGTCGAGCACTTGTTGGTACAGGCTGCTTTCAGCGTTTCGCTGCCCCAGTTCGCGCAGCAGCACCTGACGCGTTTGGGCGATCAACCTGAGGTCGGCCTTGATCGCCCAGTCAGGGTGCTCAGGCAGATGCTGGCCGTAGAATGTCCACAGCTCCGGTTCGGTAGCGCCCAAAGTCTGGGCCAAGAACGCGGCATCGGCTTTTTCGGGCCGCGCCAGCATCAGATAGGCTTTGAGATAGTTGTACGTCTGCTGTGCCTGCTTGCCGCGCTGAGGGGTCGCCGGAGGCAAGCTGACCAACGCTTTGAGACGTTTTTCCAGTTCCGTGGCGGCTGGGTCACGGAGCAGTTGGCTATTGGCTTGCGTATAAAGCGGCCACACCGCTTCGCGCAGGTCATCGGACCGGTTCAGGCCAAAGCGCTGGTACCACGGTGCCCCGTGCTCTGATCGGTAGTCCAGGCGGGAGAGTTCGCGTACCAGCTCGTCCAGTGCCTGTTTAGTATCGACGCCTGCTACAGGCTGCTGCAAAGCGCTGTACGCCGCCGCGATCTGACCGACTTCGGCCCGGTTGCTGGCAAAGGACAACAACAAGCCGATACCCCAGATGCAAGCGAGGCCCAGCGCGGAAACGTAGCCGACTCTGGCTGGGTGCCAGCCCAGTCGGCGGGCTCGGGCGGAGCGATCTTTGAGGATCCCGGACCATGCTGGGTCTTCGGGCCAGTGGTGTTCGATTGTCGTCGCCGGTTCTGGCCTCTGAACTGGCAAGCTGAACCAAACGCCACGGACCTGGATGCCACGTGTGGTTCTGCCTGAGAGGGACTCAATCAGCCGATACCATCGTGCAGCGCCGTCAATTTGCAGGTCGCGAGCAAGCCGCAGTAGAAAATCTTGGGTTGCATGGCTCTGCATCTGCGCCAAACCTTGTTCGCGCAGTGATTGCTGGAGGGCGCCCAAATGCTCCTCCCAATGAACTGCGGCTCGTCGAGTGGGAAGCAAGCAGCCAACCGCTTCGATGCCCCGCCCCGACTGGTCCCATGGACTTTCACAGACTTGCCATACGTACATAGGCAATTGCCGGCCTAGGTAACGGCTTACATCCTGCAGGTGATGAATGCTCGCACTCATTGAAGCTGCGTCGTCGAGCTGGCGTTCGCTCAGCGCCCAAACGACACCATCAATGCCGAGCCATCGAAACTGCCGTTGCCATTTGTCGAGCAGCGTTGTGTCTGGTTTAGAAAGGAGACTACCACCATAAAGAAGAACAACTGCTCGTCCCGACAGCCACTGACGTTCAATCAGACCAGGGACGATGGCATTGACTTGGGCAGGCTCGCCGACCACCAATAGCACCTGTATTTTTCTCGACCAAAAACAACCGTACTGCTGGCGAAGATACATTCGACTCAAGGCAAAGCTGTCTGCAGCCGCGCCGTGGAATGCATGCGAGGCTTTGGATCGGACCTCTGCTACTGGCTGATCACCGTCCTCGGTGAGATGGCGGTAACTGGCAGCACCGAAGCGACGGGCAAGCACCAAGCCCTCAACGACCAGCACAATCAGAAGGGCGATCCCAGGCAGCACTGCTGACAGGTTCCACCCTTGAACGCTACCGAACGCAAAGTTCAAACCCGAGGGATAAAGCCAAAGCACCAGGCCCACCAGCGCAAGAATCAGTAGTGCAAAGGAAAGCACCACAATCAGCAACCGCGTCCGCTTGAATTGCATATAAAAACCCTACGTCATAAGTGGCGGAACGGGTGTCAGTACCGTTCCCCACAGCGGCGCGTCAGCGCAGCGCGCGCCGCTCAAAATTAGTTGTGGTCCGCAACCACGTTGAACAGTCTGCGCAGCCAGGGCGATGGCCACCCACGGGGCTGCCACTCCCGGCTGTCCAAGTAGCGCGTCCAAGTTGTGGACGTTCCGATCAGCGCGCAGCGGCAGCTCGGCGTCACTCATTACGCTTGTCACTACTGCGTGATACTTCTGTCCAATACCTGATCGCCAAACACGCTCGACACTATTTGCTTGCATGGACGCCCAGGAAAGTGCCTGTTGCGTGGCGCGGGCCAATGCCCCGGCAGACGCGTCTCGAGCCTGTTCTGGCCGATAAAGGTTGGCCACTGGCAGTAAGGCAAATTGAGTCCCGGAGTTGCCTAATAACAGCCCCACCGCTGTTTCAGCTGTGCCTTGAGGCGCGTCTGGCGCTATCACCACTGAGACGAGCAAGAGTAGAGCCTGATCGTCGCTACGTTGGTCCAGCCACTGATCCACCGCCTCCAGCCCACTCCAGGTAATAGGAGAAACGGTTTGGCGAACACCCGACTCAGCTAACGCCGCCCGCCAGACCTTGCCTACTCTGCCTTCACGCAGCGGGCTATCGATCTCCAGCGACAACGCAAGCTCCACGTCATCAGGTAACTCCTGGAGCTGAACTGCGAGGTCATTGAGTAAATTCTTCAAGATCCTCAGAAGCGCACGCTCCGGGTTCTCGTTCACACCACCAGGCAAACGGGAATGACGCACCGTTCCCCTATCTGATCTAGATGGTTGGGCCTTGAGCGCGGTAGTCCCTTCAAGAATGGCATTCACTTGCAACAGTGCGTCCGACTGTTCCGTACGGAGGGCCGTGTACACACTGACCGCTAATACTTGCTGATGGCGCCGCCCCTGACTGAGCTTGCAATCAAGATCAATTACGCGAGCAGCGTCCCACCCATCAGCACTGTGCTGTTGTGCGAGGTAGTACAGCACCCGCATACCACATATCAGGCACCATCCGAGGAATGACCCACCCAGTGCAGTCCCCCAAACAACTGCTGTTTGCGCGCGCAGATTCACCTCTGAAAACAGGGCTACACCGGCGCACGCGAGAAGCAGGAAGATCAGGAGCAAACACAGCCAAAGCCATAGCCTGGGGCTGCCCGGCCGATCAGCCTGAGCAGGTATGCGATCAAGCTCCACTGCCATGAGCTATCTCGCACCAGCGTTGGGCATTGACGAGATCAAAACGCACCCGCACGCGCAACGGTGTCCGTCAAAAGCACTTGGCATATCGTTATCTCGGAAAGCGGAATGCCCTTCTGCGATGACGGTGCGCCCGTGGCCAGTAATAGGGCAACTGACGGGATCCCCTTCACAAGCCACGCAAATACCGCCGAAGCGCATCGAGCTGGGGCCGGAAAGCAGGGTTCCGCCCCCTGTAGTTTTGTCACCAACTCGCGCTACTCCATTCATCTCACGACCTCAAGTTGCGTTGAACACCAGCCAGGCCTAAACGTGATTCCAACTCAGGGACAATAAACCACACCAGCCAACCCTAAACACTTAATTAATGACCATTAACCCCCAACAATTCACGCAATTTACTTTGCATCCCACCATTCAAACCATTGATTTCTCCACGAGCCAACCTCATGTAGTATTTTATATTTCCATCGTCAATCGGATCGCACACTAAGAGATTCTCCAAAGAATCACCAGGCGAATCTGAAAACCTCATTCGACCTATCACATACTTTTCAGCATTCGGAGTAGCTTCAAGCAAATTCAGATCTTCAAGAACGGATGTCCTCCACTCGCCAGAACCAGTAAATTCTCCACCGCAAAACTGCCCCGTATCTCTCGCGACAATGCATCCACTTCTAAGGTCTATCAATTCACAATATGCCACCTCATGAAAAACCTTTCCTTCATCGCACCCTGACTCCACTTGATTTATTGCCGCATACCTGCCATCAGAAGAAACGGTCGGAAACTCATCGTATTCAAACAGACCACCTTCATCAGCAACACCATATAGCTTACGCAATACGTCTCCGTTATTCACCAAGGCCAGACTTTGATAGCGACCGTCCAGCTCGCCCTCATATAGCAATAAACGCCCCCCTCCTAAATCTACTTTCCTGCGAACTTCATCAGCAGCCACGCCTGAAACGCTGATGAAAAGCAACAATGTAAAGAATGGCTTATTCACAGCTTCGCCTTAAGGTCATTAAATCTCTTTTCTGAGTGCGTCATCCTCCGAACCGACGCATATATATTCAACAAAACTCCCTCGTATTCTTCATGATCATCACCCCATTCCTCCGGAACCTTTGGAATATGAGGGTTCCGAGAGAAGAATATTTTCAAAGCACTTCCAAAATCTGTTCTAACATACCCAGGCCTATTGACGTATTGATCCAGAACGGCCGATCTACCAACTTTCGTCCTCAGATACTGATTGATGCGAAACTCAGGATAGCCGGAAGGATAGAGACTTACTGCTAAACGCAGCCGACCTACAAAATCCGTTACCTGCTTTGCCATAAATTCTTCACTTACGATAGCATTGGAAAACACCGCCAACGGCTCTGGCGGCAACTTCCGACCAAGCCTCTTGGCTTCCGCATCAAAGCCCTTGCGCAGAATCTTCTTCAGGTCAACACCAGTTACACATCGTAATATTGAGCTAGAACCAGCAAGCACGGTTCCGCCTCCTGTAGTTCTGTCTCCAACACGTACTACACCCTTCATCAAATAAACAAACCAATTAATAACACCAACTTGAACCCCAATGACGGATAAAAAGAGACATGCACCACAGAGCACACACTCGAAAAACAAAAAATATAACACCCCAATTTTAAAGAAAGTATCTCATGCCTTGCGCATGCACCTTACAAACAACCATCCACCACCAAACGCCGCACATCATCTCCATCCAACCGTTGAAGCCTCATCGGATCGAGTGACCTCACCACATCGACATACCGTATCGCTCCGCCAACCTTAGTCAAAAAAACCAAATCAGTATCGAACTTATAACAACGCCCTCCCCACTGAACTAGCTTGTTAGGACGCGAATCCATCAAACTCTCTTTAATCAAATACTCATCTATAAATTCTAAGCCATTAAGTCTACCTATGAAATATCGCCCACTACCATGAGCACCAGCCTTGGTATCGAATGAATAGACATCCCTAATCTGCTGGGCCAGTAACTCCATCCCCATCTCATAAAAATTTGACTCAAGCAAAGTACCTAGCCCGCACTCCCCAACCGAAATTCGAGCGCCATTACATATGTTCCGCCCATCGACATAAACGCAGTCCACCATAACCTGCTCACCATCAAGACGCAGCGCATAGTAGTAACTATCACGACCAAGCACAAAAATAGCCGACTGCCCATTGATAGTAACCAACACCCTATCAACCCCACCCTTGTCACCAAGAATATCTGTAACAGAATGCTCTATAGATGAATTTCTTACATACAAATCCCTGCCCAGCCCCTCTATTACCACATCGCTGGCTTGCAAGCCGGAAGAAACAAAAATACCGATCCAAAAAAACGCTTTCTTTAGCATCAGTGGAAATCCTTTTTCCAGTTACTCCTATCCCTCAATACCGTTCGAACTATCTCCCTATCGGCAATCAAATGAGCACCGATTAAGCGCCGCACTACTTAACCTTACTCGACAATGGAAACTCCAACCCATCTATGTCAGCATGTGCACCACAAAAACCCAACCCTAACGGTGTTGGATCAACTTCACTAGACGCGACCCTCAAAACACCACCGCGACTTCCAATAGACACAACATCCAATCTAGACCTATAAATCAACTTTTCCGCAACCCGCTCCATATTTATAACAAAGGAACAAACATGCTGCATTGACTGGGTACTGTGCAACTCCGAGCATCCTGATCTCCATCCTTCGCCTTCTCGCCAAAGAAATTAGTCACCCGTTGAAATACACTGTCAGCCATTGCACACCGCTCCAAGCTCTAGAGATTGTTCAACCTGAAAAAACTGTAGAGCCCAGATTTTCAGGATCGTGGTCAGACAAAGGAGGCATGGACGTGCTATCTACCACCTGCTTTACAGGCTGTTCTAAATACTCGAAGCTTGCAGCCTTGATCAGGCAATCGCCTTCGGCACCAGACTCAATGCTGTAGGCATCTATAGCTATGTAACTTCCACCGGCATTGAGCGTAATCTTATTTTTCGCCGTGATCCGAATCTCATCTTCAGTACTAGAAATCTCAAGTCCATGCCGTGCTACTAGCGACAATGCATCGTTCTGCGCTTGAATACTCACTGGCCCTTGGTTGGCAATGAGCTTGATGCCCAATTTGCGCACAAACAGACTCAGCCCCCTGTCCTATCCCAACAAACAAGCGTTTGACCACACTTACATCGGCCTCGCCGCCGGCGTTGAGCAGAGTGGTCAGTTCAGTCTTGCCCAGATGGAAGCTGGCATCCTTACCGAGGATCTGTGCCGCCTCGATATCCTGCTCCTGGGAAGTGAATGCAACGGTGTACTTGAATGGCTGGCTTAGCCATTCCTCGCCTTTGAATGACAGCACATCGAGCTCGGCGGCAAGGCCTTCGACTTCAAGCTGGTAATGGTTATGGGTGGAGCTTGCTATTGGTCTCATCACGACAGGCCCTTTCCCATTGATAAACTCAGGTTGATACCGATGTCCTTGCAGCGAGGACCTAACTTTCCTTCCACGCGCGCGGCGGCGTCACGCGATTGCGCAGAATATTGCTTTTCGAATATTTGCTAACTACCTGCCAATCGAAATGCGTGATATCTTTTGCACTAGACTTGATCTACATCAGCAGATATTCCCTCTCAGGCCTCGTCACCCAGAGCGCCATCTTAATTAATGCATTAACCGGAACGGCTTCCTCGCTAACCATGGCGCATTTTTGCATACTGCGCCACCCCCTCTAAAAATAAGGAAACTTCTTACAGATTGCAGTAAAAATGACAGGTAGGCGGCAAATCGATATGGTTGGTTGAAGGATATAGTCGGCTGGGCACACACAACTGCAAGCTGGCGGCAAGCTATGCCTCACAGACAACACCACTACAGTCGCAGCCCAACAGAGCAATCAAGTCAACTCAACACATCCTGCGATATCGGATGACAAGTCCATACTCCCGTGACTGCCCCAGGAAACCGCCATCCATACAAAGAATGTGAGCCCAGCGATGCACATTATTATTGCAAACGCCCACACAAGCATTGTGAACATATGAAACCTCATGCCGAATCAGGCGAAACGAGCGTTACTGCACCGGTGCAAAATATAACCCCCAGAATCATATATTCTGCCAATCCACTATATAGACCTATTAGCAAACTAAAAGCAAGCAACCCAATGCAAGCACTGAATCACAACATCACTTAACGCATCGTCAACAGATTAAAGGCCGCCAACACCCCCAACTCTTCCGAAAAACCATCAACGCCTCACGCCTTGCCTAGGTGCATCCCCTCATTCCCCGGGATTCGCCCAGCGTACCGCCATCAAAAGAAATCAACTGACAGCCCACCCCTAATAACAACTAATGGCACTACGGTGGAAACTCAAAACCACTTCCTCTCACCACTTCATCCGGAACATCACTAATCGCAGGACTGTCAAACTCTTTTTCACCAAAATATTTATCATGACATCTAACCGTTTCTACCTGACCACTAATTTTACTGAACTCCAAAAAAGCTTTTGCTCCAAATGTTTCTTGCGGATCACCAAAAACATAAGAACTACCTGACCGCTTAAAACCAAAATACGTGGTGTAAGTGGCAGCATCAACCCATCGAAATATTGGCTCATCACGCCTAAATACAGTTTTCGACTCGATACCCTTGTCAGTCCCCTGAAGATAATCCACCGTCAGCGGCACACTTCCCTTGCACAGAGACACGACCCCTCCCTTTCCATCATCTAAACGACATGTGAAAATTATATCCCGCCCCAAACTACACAGACTTTCTGTAGCACCAATAGCACTCAGATCGAAAAAAATCAGGGCCAGAAAAAGGAATCCTTTGAATCCGGAAACAGTCATTCGAGAGCCTCCTCTGCCGCTCTATATGCCATTCTTCTTCTACCTATCCCTTCTCCTCACCCATTTACCCTCGCTGTAACCCTCTCAACAAGCCTGAGCAGGTATGCCATCAAGCTCGACTGGCATTGGCTGCTAGGCATAGACGAAATCAAAACGCACCAGCACGCGCAACGGTGTCCGTCAAAGTCAACTGGCACACCGTTATCTCGGAAAGCTGAATGCCCTCCTGCGATGACAGTGCGGCCGCGGCCAGGAACAAGGCAACTGACGGGATCGCCTTCGTAAGCGACTCCAGTCCCCCCGAAATGCAAACTGGTCGAACCAGAGAGAACCACCCCTCTTCCGGTTGTTACATCACAGACGCGAATTAAGCCCTTCATGTACACCTCTTAAAAAATGGAACCAGCAGAAGCAATTAGTGCCACTCAATGAACACCCGCATGAGCTCCACAATCGCCTTCCTTCAGCCTAAAGAATTATTTGCACCCCAAGGCAGCATCAGTATCACATTTCAATGCGTAAGTTACGCGCTCAAGATTATCCACATCAACCCTGCCACACTGAAATTCTGAAACCTGCTTTCCAGCCAAATCCGAGACCACCACCCCCCCCTCACCAGCCTGCTCATCATAATTACTATAAAGACCATATACCCTACCCCCAAAAGAGAACTTAATGAGCTTATAGTCCGTTTTATATCTAATAAAATGATTATACTTAAACCCTTCCAATGCAAAGCCGGAAACAGGATAGGTCACCCCCCTACCCTTTCCGTCAGCAAATCTATATTGCACTCCAATCAACTGCCCTCCGGCATATTTAGAGCATAAAGCCACAACACCACCGCCTTCAACTTGACACTGAAATGATGCGCCTCCACCCATACAAACATCTACCCACCCAGCCGGTGCCGCACCGGCCCAAGGCACTATAAAAAAACCGAGTAAAAAACCAATAAGCGAATCACATACCCTTGAGCGCATCATAATTTTTTCTCATTTTTTCATCATAGCCCTTCTGCCGAGGACCGTTGTATACAAGGGCAAACTTTAGCCAGTTCTTTTGTACAATTGCAGACGACAGTGCGTTACTAGATTTGATAAAACTCACAAATGCTTTCAAGTGATTTTTTTCTGAGCGATTCATATCCCTGACAAAAGCTTCAACAGAGGAATATCCGGCATTGATATGATACCTACCCATGATTTGAAAACGCCCCCATGACGCAGACTTAAGAGCTTCGCTAGCACTTAAATTATAAGCCCTGATAAGTTTTCCATATTGCTCTGACACCAAACCATAGCCCCCAGATTTTGAATATGATATATCCGGATCTGTTTGGTCAAACTGCCCCCCTGTCAACTGATGAAAATAGTGCCGTTCAAATAATATGGCTGCGACCTTATCACCCTCCGCGCCCGCGAAATAGCTTCCGACAGACCCCGTCTCAGTAAGCGCAACAGCCTTTATTGCCTCAACCTCACACCCCAGAGTGGCTGCCGCCTCAACATAATCCTCTTCTTCGATTTCAGAGCCATCGTATAGATCCAAGAACTCCAACCTTACCCTTGCATTATCAATCAAAATCTCAGGGTGTCTCTTGACGTCCATAAAGCACCCCACCAACCCGACGAAGTGAAAGTGGGAGACCGCCCCGTCAGCTGGCAACCCAAGCTCATCAAAAACCCCCGACCACCAACTTAATTGATTAATCCTGTCTTTCTCTGCCAACCAATTAAGATGCGGCGTCGACCCCGCATGCCCAAGAATTTCATCCAGAACATCCCACTTTTCCGGCCTGTAATACCATTCACTTTCACAATAGATAATCAAGCGAGAAAGCGCCTGAGCGTGCGCAGGGATGCGCATTACTGCCCGCAATTCCTCCACTGTGATCTTCTTATCCTTACCACTACCTATAAGATCAAATAACCGCTTCTTGATAGGCCCCTTATCACCAGCATCCGCCATAGGGCCATATCGCCTTATCTGCTCGTCTGTCAGACGCTTGAGTGAGCGTAAAGAAGCAGCCATAAATTCAGGCGGAGATGTGTAATCGGTAATGACGTCATAGCCCTCCCAAGCCCACGGACTCGTCCATTGATCGCCCCCCTTCTCCACTCTCACCCATCCGTCTAGAAGCTGGTTTTTCTCATCATTCAGCAAGCCTTCAAGCCGATACCAGTTGCAGGCTTCACGCTCACCAGCCTCTGGTATTAGAATTTTATGCGTTGAGGGCAACCCATCCAGCAATGATTCGGGAAGGAATAGATCGGCGCTGCTTAATTGACTTTCGTCGTTTAGTGTCGGCGGGCGCATCTCTCCGAAGTGGTCCTTGTGCCCCACCACGGCCGTGCCCTTTGCCAGCTTGAGCAAAGTCTTGTCTTTTACCGGAAGCCCCTTTTCCCAGTTTCGACACTGAGCAATAAAGCGCCCCACGTCGCCATCACTAAAGACTTCCAAGTGGAGTTTTCTCTCGGGCAGATCTGCAGCGTAATCCTGGTATTGGCCTATATGACCTATCAATGCACCTGCCCTTATGGGCAATGGCTTATCAAGCACACATATTTCATCGTACGCTCTAGGCACAGGCAAAGCCTGCAACGACTCGAAATGGACAAACTGCGCAACACTCTCCAGTTTGCGAAGCTCACCCTCGCCACTGACTTTTACTTGGGAGCCTTTGGGCAGGTCATATTTACGGTCGCCACCTTTGGCATTTTTCTCTCCATAAATGACTAACCCGGCCTTTGCGCGATACTCCCCTCCCTCAATCGGCTCCAACTGATCGAAGCGCACGTATCCGCGCAGCGCCCCGTCAGTACCCACCAGTCGCCGCGCCGGCCCCTTCGTACTTATCAGCCGGCGGTACTCACCCTCTCCGCTGATCCTTAACAGGGTTCCTTGCGGTAGTAAATCAATGACGGCTCCTCTTTTCTCCTGGTGGCGCACATTAAGTCCTAGCTTGCCCGGCAGGCTTCGATCTGCATCCTTCGCAGTCATCGGAACAAGGTAGTCCTCCTTCATATCCCAGAAATGTGGGCGCGGCAACTCAGGCGCCCCCTGATAAATCGCTCCGTCCTCCAAGTGCATGTAAAGGCTATAGATAATCAGGGACGGAGGAGTTTCATTGCCCCCCGGGATCCTAGGCGCTTCCAGCCGATGACGAACCAATACAAAATTTCGAGAAAAAGGTTTAGGCGCCGGCTTTTTGTTTCCAACGTAACTGGTCACGGCGGAGTTCATATCAGTACGGTAAGCCACCACTTCACCATCTGCTATGCAAACAACGCTGGACTGATCAAGCACACCCGCAGTGCCACTGTCAAAGTGAATGCCTCCATGCCATAGTCCGCCAGCTCCCAGTGGGTAGTATCCCGCTGTCGCATTGGCCAGCTGGGTGAGTCGTTCTATAACATTGACTTTATTTTTTTGTTTGAAGGGATGACTCCAATTCTTTATGGGCAGGAGCTTCGTGACATCGGCCGCAGATATCTTGATTGGTTTCCCATCCGGTGTCGGATAGATCGGATCTAATGACCTCTCCGTCTCATCGCCATCGGCTTCCCCGCCAAAAATGTCAGTCAACCATTTTAAACCACGGCCAGACATAATGCGCCACTCCATTTCTCAGAGAATATTCATCCTGAAAAAGCTGTAAACTTTAATGAATCGGGATCATGGTCCGCTAAAGGAGGCATGGACGTCATTTCTGCAACCTGCTTTGCAGACTCCTCTAAATACTCGAAGCTGGCTGCCTTGATTAGGTAGTCGCCTTCCGTGCCAGACTCAATACTGCACGCATCCATGGTGATATAGCTGCCACCCGCATTGAGCGTGATCTTCTTTTTGGCCGTGATCCGGATCTCATCTTCTGTACTGGAAATCTCCAGTCCATGCCGTGCAATTAGTGACAAGGTATCGTTCTGCGCCTGGATAGTGACTGGCCCTTGGTTGGCAATGAGCTTGATGCCCAATTTGCGCACAAACACACTTAGTCCCTGCCCTATCCCCACAAAGAGGCGCTTGACCACACTTACATCGGCCTCGCCGCCGGCGTTGAGCATCAGGTTCTTTTGCGCTGCTAGCTGAAGGTGGCCGCCACTAGTTAGCGAAATCCCCTGAGGGGCGCTCAGTAGCAGTACCGAGGATTTGAGCTGTTCCAGATCTTGCTTAAGCAGGTCCAACTGAGCCTGGACATCCGCAGCCTCAACCTTGCAAGCCTGAGCGTCATCCGACAGTCCTTCCAATTGCTCTTTGGCGTGCTCCAGTCGCTCTAGTGCGGTGGCCATTTCTAGCATGTGCCCCTTGGCCCCTGGCTGCGTATCAGCACTGATGAAGATGCCGCTTCCGCCCCGGATTGATGCATGGCCATCAGTTCGCAGCTCCGCCCCCTCTCCTCGGCGATTGCGCTCCGCGTCGACTACATGACCTAGGTTGAGCTGACTCTTGCCACTGTGCTCGGTACTGAGCTTGATGTGCTCCTGCCCACGCGTATCGTCCAGGCGCAACTTGTTATTAGCCGGGGTCCGCAACACATTGCGTTTGTAGTTGCGCAATGTCACGTGGTCGGGATGTTCACTGTCGTGCAAGGCATGGGCGATGTAGGGCCGGTCGGGATCACCTTGCTCGAACGCCACCGCCACTTCAGTACCGCAGATCAATGGCAAATGCAGGCCATGGGTGTCACCGGCGTAGGGGCGTGCCAGTCGTAGCCAGACGCTTTCCTCGCCTGCTCGCCAGGTGTCCCGGTCGAACAAGAAGGTGACCCGGTAACGTCCCTCCATGTCGATATGGCTGTAAGGATCGTTCTTTTGAGTACTGGTGACCCGCGCCGGCACCGTACCGGCGATCTCTGGCTTGCCCAGCAATCTTGGCCGAAAGCCTATCGTCTCCGAGTAGGGGATCGCGTCGAACGTGACTTCCAAACCACGGTCGCGGGCTGCCTCGACGGTCAAATGGGTGATGACCACACCAGGTTCGAAGACCTGTGGCGCCCCGTCAGTGACCGTCAGCACTTGCCCTGGGGCGAGCGATACACTGCTGCTGATGCCGGTGCAACGGGTCTGGTCATTGAGAAAGCGTTCATGATTCAGGCGCGCATAGAAGTACCCGCTTTCGCTGAGCAGGTCTTCATCCTGGTCAATTGCGTCACCCAGCGCGGTATAGGGTTCGCCATAGTGATAGCCTTCGCCGTACGTAGTGGTGTTACCCCGGCTATGGTCAACCTCACCATCCAGGAAGGCGGTCGCCTCCCGGTAGTGATAAGCCCGCACATTGACGTGTTGCTCCACCACCTGATGCTCAACCTGCAGCGCCCATACGCCGTCCTGCCCATTGCTGGCCAAGCCCGACAGAGGCCGATGCGGCAACTTGACGCCAAACTGGTAATGCCGTTGATGGTCGTGAAACTCGACCACATCAATGTAAAGCCGATCGTCGTGGGAGAAGCGATACCAGATGCCGACTTCCGCCAGCAGACGGCTGATGAAAGTCAGATCGCTCTCACCGTACTGCATGACCTGTTCACGCTTGGGATATTCGCGCGCCAGGTCGAACACGAAGTGCTGCCCTTCCAGCTGGTGGCGACTGCGCAGGATACTTTCAACAATTTCCGGAACCGATTGATGCTGATAGATCCGGTACTGCTTGCCACGTCCGAGCAATGCCAGGTGCGCTTCAAGTGTGACTTGGTAGCGGGCTTCGTCCCGGGAGCCGGAGACACGCTTGAAACCCGTGATCACGCCATGCACTGTGCGTGATGCCTCGTCAGGCATTGGAAGCTGAGTGGTCAGTTCAGACTTGCCCAGATGGAAACTGGCATCCTTACCGAGGACCTGCGCCGCCTCGATATCCTGCTCCTGGGAAGTGAATGCAACGGTGTACTTGAATGGTTGGCTTAGCCATTCCTGGCCTTTGAATGACAGCACATCGAGCTCGGCCGTGAGGTCTTCAACTTCTAACTGGTAGAGGTTATGGGTGGAACCCATTATTGGCTTCGCCATTATCAGGCCCTCTCAGTAGCCAGCAGCGCTGGATCGTGTTCATCCGCAAAGATCAAGCTGATGCCGGTGTCTTCGCAGTACCCAAGCGTCACTGCTTGTGTTGGCTGACCGAGGGCTTGGCGCTGCAGCAACTGCTGGCTGAGCACCGGCAGGATCTGTTGGTTGAGCAAGCTATCGATGTTGCGAGCGCCGGTATCTGGCAAAAGGCAGGCGGCGACCAGCGCCTCGTAGAGCGAGTCATCAACCTCACATCGCAAGCCGTAATGACGCAGCAAGCGTTTGGCCACTTGATCGAGCTTGATGGCGACTATGCGTTTGAGTGCATCGCCCCCCAACGGGCGGAAGATCAAGGTCTGGAAGCGCGCCAACAGCGCAGGCTGGAAGTGTTCGCGTAGCACAGGACGCAGTAGTTCGTGCAGTGCCGCTTCCTCAATGTCTGGCTGCCGCTCGACACTGCCTTGCAGCAAGTCGCTGCCCAGATTGGAAGTCATCAAGATGACGGTGTTGCGGAAATCGATCTCCCTTCCTTCTCCATCACGCATGAGGCCGCGATCAAATACCTGATAGAACAGGTTGAGCACATCACGGTGGGCCTTCTCGACTTCATCCAGCAACACGACGCTATAGGGACGCTGGCGAACGGCTTCAGTGAGTACGCCGCCTTGGCCGTAGCCGACATAACCCGGCGGCGAACCCTTGAGTTGGCTGACGGTGTGCGCCTCCTGGTATTCAGACATGTTGAGCGTGATCAATGACTTCTCACCACCGAACAGACTGCTGGCCAATGCATGCGCCGTCTCTGTCTTGCCGATACCACTGGTTCCGACCAGCAGGAACACGCCCATCGGTGCTTTGTCATCAGTGAGGCCCGTTCGGGCGGCGCGCAACCGTTGAGCAAGTGCACTCAGCGCGGTGTCTTGGCCAACAACACGCTCGGCCAACTGGTCTTCCAGATTCAACAAGCTGGCATGTTCATCCTTCAGCAAGCTGCCGAGAGGCACGCCCGTCCAGTCGGCGATCACTTCAGCCACACTGCGTGCGCACACGTCGAGTGCCAACAGTGGTCGACTCCCTTGCACGTGGCTGAGGTCTTGTTGAAGCTGAGCGCAGGCAGCCGTATCGACCTGCTCGGCCAGGCGAGCCTCTAGCAGCTGATGAGTGAGATCGAGCTCTTGCTGGTATTGCAGCTCCAACGCGGTTTGCTGGCTTTCAAGCTGGGTCCGTTGTGCATTGATCTTGGCCAGGCGCGGCTCAGCCACATTCCCGGTCAGCTGCGCATCCTCTTCCAGCGCCCTTTGCTCGGCAATCAGCGCCGTCATTTGCGACTTCAGCTGGACCAGTGCGTGAGGCTCACAATCCAGACTCATGCGAACGCGTGCGCAGGCGGTATCAACCAGATCAACTGCTTTGTCTGGCAGGCGTCGCCCCGTCAGAAAGCGCCGGGACAAGCTAACTGCTGTCTGCACCGCGGCATCTTGAACGTGCACGCCGTGGTAGCTGGCATATCGCGCTTTGAGCCCTCGCAGCATCACACAGGCATTGGCATCATCCGGCTCATCGACCTTGATCATCTGGAAGCGACGCTCCAGCGCCGCATCGCGCTCGAAGTACTGCTTGTATTCACTCCAGGTGGTGGCAGCGATGGTGCGAAGCTCGCCACGCGCCAACGCCGGCTTCAGCAGATTCGCCGCGTCTGCGCCCCCCGCCTGATTACCAGCGCCGATCAAGGTGTGGGCTTCATCGATGAACAGCAGCACCGGAGTCTCTGACCGCTGAACAGCGTCGATCACATTTTTCAGCCGTTGCTCGAACTCGCCTTTGACCCCGGCGCCCGCCTGGAGCAGCCCCAGGTCCAGCGTACGGATGCACACCGGTTTCAGGCTATCGGGAACATCACCGCTGGCGATGCGCAAAGCCAGCCCCTCAACCAGTGCGGTTTTCCCAACACCTGGGTCACCCACCAGAATGGGGTTGTTCTTGCGCCGACGGCTCAGCACATCGATCACCTGACGGATCTCATCGTCGCGGCCGAACACCGGATCAATCTGCCCTGCTGCAGCCTTGGCAGTAACGTCATGGCTGAACTGATCCAAGATGGCGAGCAATGCCGAATCACCACCTGTACCGCCCACAGCCTCAGACTCTCTCGGCACTTCTGGCTTGAACAATGAACTCTACTCTGACTGACGTTCTTCCGAATCGAATTCAAGCAGCGCTTTCACCTGCTCCGATTGCGTAGGACCGATGCTCGATGCAGGCCAAGCGGCTGAACACTTAAGCAAGTTTGGCGCTTCAAACAGCGCCCCCAGCAGGTGAACGGATCGCAACTGCTCACAGTCACGATCCAGCGATGCTAACAACCAGGCATTAATGATCAACTGCTGCACTTCACCGCTCAGCTGAGGTTTGCTGAGAACGCTTCGAGGCAATGTATTGAAGTGGTCAAGCAGTCCCTGCCAGATGGCATCCATATCCCACTCGTATCGGCGGGCGATGACCACGATATCGCCCTCGCCTTGTTCAAGCAATTTCAACAGCCATTGTTCAACGGTGATATGACTGTGCCCACGTGCCTGGCAAAGTGAAGCTGCTGCCGTGAGTGCCTGGGTACAATAGGCGTTCAGCCGGCGAAGCAGGCGTGTAGGATCGTGTGCCATACAGGGCATCCTTGTCGTCAATGATCAGCATGGCGCCACAAGTGCGAGCGCATCTGACTATCTGAGGTGTATTTGGCTGAACGCCCGCGCACGGACGCTCAACCCAAGACACTGGGAGCTGTCAACCAACTTGGGCTGAAAGCCAGGTTTTATCCAGCGGCAGCGGCGCTAGGGCGTTCATTCCAGGAATCCGAATGGATGATGTTTCCATCCTTGAAAGCCCAAGTGATCTTCTCGTAGCGCAACTCGACCAATTCCAAGTGATTGTGTTTCTCTTTCGCTGGATCTTTGACGTCGTGCATTTTTGGAGCAACTTTCACGACCTTGACGTTTTCCAGTTTGGTGTTGAAATACTCCACCTCCTGCCCGGCATCATTGATTTTGTACCATTTGAATTCCGCTTCTTTGAGCGTCTGCCCGGTCGTCACGGCCTTGTAGAGGTAAGGAGAAGAGGCGTCTATCTCTTTAGTGAAGACAAACGGTGTATGGATACGCGTACCGGTTAATTTGCCGGTGTTGTTATCGGTTGGGATATACAGATCATGATCTTGACCGACGACTTCAACACTACCTTCGCGGCCTTTTACATCCACCGAGCCTTTGATATCGGCCCCGCCGTCGTCTTTCAGCCACAGATAAACAGGAATAGCCATTTAGAAGTTCCTCATTTCAAACGTTGGGCGTCGCGAAGTGCGACAGGGGTTGCAATCCCGAGGCCGTAGCCGAGGACTGACAAGCCCCCGCTTCCGGCACCAGGCGAATTTCAACTCGGCGATTGGCCGACCGTCCTTGTTCCGTGTCGTTGCTTGCAACGGGCTCACTCGCCCCCAAGCCTTGTACTGCGAAGCAGTTGCTGGGTATGTCACCCATGTGTTGAATCCAGTCGTGAACCGCAGCGGCGCGTGCTCGCGACAAGCGCAGGTTCTGTTCGTCACTGCCCGTCGCATCCGTGTGGCCTGTGATCACGATCAACCAGCCTGGCTGTGCCTTGATGCCCGCCAACGCATTCACCAGGAACTTGGTCGACTCTGGCTTCAACTGCGCGCTGCCACTGTTGAACAGCGACAAGCTGTCCAGGCGAACCGTGCGTGGCTTGTCAGGCACGCCTTGAGGCACGGTCGGCATGCGGTGGCCGTTGATCGCAGCCAGCAGTGAAGGACGTAATCTTTCGCCTTGATACAGCCCGATACCAAGTGACCACGGCTCACCCTGGCGGTAGTAGTGATCCAGGCGCTGCGCATCCTGGCGAAGCACCATCATTGCCTCCTGGCGCTGCGATACGTTGGCCGAATCGGGGCTCAGCGAAGCGGTGCTGTAACGCCGCAAATCATCGGTGACCTGACGTATCAGGAGCGTGTTTTGCCTCGCCGAGCTGATCAATGCGACGCACGCCGCTAGCACCAACAACCAGACCCCAATCACCACGGCCCTGCTACGCGAACTGTATGGAGCCCTGCCGGGCAGCAAATGAAGCAGTGCATCGGGAAAGGGTAGCGACGCGCTTGCGTGATTGGCCCCATCACGAATGTAGGAAAGGCCGGTCCGCTGCTGGAGCCAACGGTGCCAAAGACTGCCGTCACGCGCCCCCTCAGCCCTGGGAACAAATGCAACCGCAAGGGTGAGCGCAGTTTCGATCTGCTGACGGGGATTCCCTATGTCTATTTCCGGCAAACACGCTTCGTTCAGCCAACCGACGGCAGCGTTCAACTGTACCGTGGTGCGTAGTCGATCAGCCTGGTGCTCAGGATCTTTGGCCCTGCGCTGCCATTCGGACAGGCTCAGGCATTCACCCGCCTCTCGTACTTGCACACTTGACTCTTCTGCCTCCCAACTGAACCAGGGGGAAGGCCCAGTCGCACTCTGGAAATAGCTCACAATCAGCAGCGGCAGCGGTATACCTCGCTTGCGCAGCATCGCGAGCTGATGGCACAAGCTTTGAATCTGGTTCGCAAGCACTGCGCCGTCAGTATGGGCACTGGGGGTTACGACCCACATGACGCTGAACTGCCCACCCCATTCTGGCCGCTCCAGCAGTAGATCGGCGACGGTTGCGGGCAACTTCGAGAGGTCGGGCACTGGCACATAACACCCTTCCCCTGTTGCACGTGGAGCCAATTGCTCAGCAGACGAGTCCTCAAACAGCTCGGCCAGACAATCACCGACCACTAGAACAACGGGATGACGATACGATCCAGCAGGCAGGCTGACACCGCTGCGTTTGCCGGTAGCACGTGATATGCGGCGCCAACCCACCGCCACTAACGCACTGACTAGCAGAGCCGCGATTGCTTGAACCCCTGCAGCCAGCGGCAACGTGGCAATCAACAACAAGGACAGCGCACCGGCCCATAGCCAAAGCCCTTGTTTGTGTCTCTGCGGCATTACGCTCACTCCTGCACCGGCAAGAGTGAGGCCACTGCCTCACCTAACGCGTTATCAAGCCCCCACCAGGCGCCTACCAACAGGACAGCGGCCATCACGATGTGAACCAGCGGAGCACGCAGCCATCCCCAGATCGGCATCCGTGGACCAGTGTTCAGCGGGATAACCAGTGACTGGCTCGTGGCCAAAGGTGGCACCTTGACAGAGATGGCAGTCAACAACTGCTGCCGCTCCGGGTGATTGGCATCTCGATAGCGGCCGAGGAAGCCAAGCATCAGCACCCGCTGAAAGACCGTGAGTACGTGAGGGTGCACAGAGGCTTCGCGCAGCGCAGTGCGCATATCTTCGTAGAGCGACTCACCCGCCTGGTGACTGCTGAAGAACTTTGCCTGCAAGGTCTCCATCGCCCAGTCCTCATGGGCTCTGCCCTTGGCGCAAGTAAGTACCGTCTCGTCCAGCAGGGCACATTGCGCATGGCTGATCAGCTCGATGCTACGGCGATCCAGGCCGCCCTCTTGAAGCGTGGCGCGCACATGTTCCACATCAGCAACGCAACATGACCACAGCTCTGGACTGGTGTGCGCCTCGGTACCGTGTCGCAACTCGACCACCAACAGATAGGTATCTTGTAGCAGCTCGTCGATATCCACCTTGACTGCGGCGTTCTTTTGTGTCGCACGATTCATGAGCGAAGCACCGCGAACAATTCGAGTTGGACATCCTGAAACACGCTCGGAACATAGAGCGCACAGACCCCATCAGCCAACATCGCACGCCCTTTTGCATGGCCGAGGTCGAGTGCGAAGTACTGATTCTCCAGCCGCAACGGTATTGCCGCCGGCACATGGCTCAAAGGTTTAAGAGGAACGCCATCGAGCGCCGCATTGACGAGATGGTCCACATCATCGGGGGAACCGACCTTGCACAGCCGGGGGAACTGGCTTTGAATTTGAACGGCCGGCAGCCGGCAGCGAACCGAGAGATAGAAGTCAGCACCTTCTGGCTCTAGCAAGCGGGGATCGCTCAGGGAAACCTGCCAACGGTTTGCACTGCGTGCCTCCAGGGACAAGGCCAGCACACGTGAGGGCAGGCTCGCCTCCATCAATGTAGAAAGGGTACGCATCAACGGCGGGAAAACCGCCTCAAGATCTGCGTGCTGAGAGGCAGGTATGTCCTCTATGTGCTGGTCTAACGAGAAGGTCAGCAGACCACCTGCGAACTTCACCAACTGCTGATACACCTGTTCCGGATGCCGACCAGGCTGCGCTTTCAGGTCAGCCAGCACTGGCTGATACGTGTTAAGCGCATTGAGCAACCAGAACAAGGTGACATCCGCAACAGCGAAATCCGCCATGCGCTGGTTGCTCTCCCGACGCATGCCCATCAACCGCTCACGCTTGGCGGACAGCTGGGTCAGCAAGTTGTCGAGCTGAAGCAACAACCCGGCATGAGCATCAAACCTCAACAAGGGCGGGATGTAGGTATCATCAATTGCCCACCCATCCCGGCCATCACGCAGCAAACGAGCCACCGGGCAGGTCAAGTAATCGGCATTATCGTCGTCAGCCAGGCGCAAGCTCAGCGCCTGTTCGAGCACGCTGATTGACTGTATTTCACCAGTGTAGAGATCCTTGGTATCACGCCATTTCTGGTGATACCTGACGGGCCGCTTGGCGCTGTTGCCCTCAAACAGGCAGTTGTTACCATGGGCCTGTTCCAGGGGCAAAGCGAGCACAACCGTGGTCTTCTGGATATCACCGGGCAATACCCGAGAGAGTTCCAGAGCACCGGGCAGTCGATCCAACCGATCGGTGTCAATCAAAGTACCGTCTGGCAGGCACAACTGAAGCCGGGTGGCCATCAGCTTGCCTAACCTCAGCGCCTCTGCATCAAACGCCACATGGCGGATGCCCCAGGGGTGAATCAGGGCCAGTGAGGCGATACTCCGATTTGTCCACGATTCAAAGCGGGCCTGCTGCTGAAATTGCTGCGCAGACAACACCACTCCAGACGCCCATAAAGGCCGATCGATCTTCACGTCATACACTCCTGCAACCGCAATCAAGATTTTGCTTTGGGCATCTGCGAAACCAAGGAGAGGTTGATGTCCATACCCTCAACCTGGAAATGCGGCACAGCAAACAACTTGACCCTGAAGAAGCCCGGGTTGTCATCAATATCTTCGACAACCACTTTTGCTTGCCTCAGCGGGTGAGAGGCTTGCAGGTCATCGCCTGGATCGGTCATCTCGGTGACCAAGCCACTGACCCACCTATTGAGTTCCAACTCCAACACGCGTCGGTCTTTGGTGGTGCCGATATTCTCCCGCTGGATCAGTTTCAAATAATGAGCAATACGTGAAAGCAAGAACACATACGGCAACCGTGAATTGATACGGCTATTGGCCGTGGCCTCCGCTGTGTCATAGATGGCCGGCTTGTGCGCTGAGTTGGCTGAGAAGAAACAGGCGTAGTCACGATTCTTGTAATAGGAGAGCGGAATCAAGCCCAGATTGGCAAACTCAAACTCTCGGGTCTCCGGGATCATCACTTCCGAAGGGATCTTAACTTGACTACCCGTTCCCATGTCGTATAAATGGATCGGCAAGTTCTTGACAGCGCCACCGGACTGCGGTCCTCGTATCTGAACGCACCAGCCATTGGCGATAAAGCTTTTGACCATGTTGGCTGCGAATGCAAATGTCGAACTCACCCACAGGTATTTGCTGTGGTCCGGCCCCTTAACCTGTTCCACATAATTAAAGAGTCGCACCGGGTTCGTGTCAGGCCCATAAGGCAGGCGCCCCAACACACGGGGCATCGTCGGCCCCACGTATCGGGCGTCATCGCTTTGCGCAAAGGCATGCCATTTAATGTATTCAGCGCGATCCATGTAGTTGCCGATATCCTTGATCGCAGCAACTTCCTCCATGGTGTCCTTGCCGAAGAACGCCGGGCCAACCGAGCACAAGAAGGGCATATGCGCCGCAGCTGCCACTTTCGAAACATTGCGCAACAGCGCGATATCTTGCGCCCCTCGTCCAAATTCGTAATTCGAAACCGCCGCCGCGATAGGCTCACCGCCAGGCGTATCGTATTCCTGAGTATAGGTATGCAGATACATTCCGCTTTGAGCGATCTCAGGCGCGTCCTCAAAGTCCTGCATCAAATGCTCTTTGCTGATATCCAGCAGCTCTATCCGAACGTTCTGACGAAAATCCGTTTGATCAATCAACGACTTCGCGCCACGCCAGATTGATTCGACCCGCTGAAAATCCGGATGATGCATGACCGCATCCAGCTGGCTGCTGATCTGAGCATCAATCGAGGCGATGTGCTCATCTAGCAGAGCCCTGTCCAGTTTCTCCACCTTCGGAGAGACGTGCTTGAGGCGGTCCAGAAAAACGCTCACCGATGCAGTCACGCGCTCATTAGCTGTGGCTTCTGACAATGCATCGACACTTTGGAACACCTCGATACCGCCCATCTGACCAAGCGGCTCAAGGTTTATTCTTTCAAACAGCGCGTGATAGACGCTCTGGCTCTCTTCCACCAGCACAGTGGCGCCACGCGATTGCGCAGAAGATTGTTCTTCGGACATTTATTAGCTTCCCGTCTGTCGAGATGATGGTTTTCTAGCGCTTGCTTTGCGGTGCAAGGGCAGCGAGTTCCTTAAGCAGCTCGTTACTTAGCGCTTCATCTTTAAGAATCCGCTCCAGCTCAGCTCGGAACGTTGCGTTGTCCAGAAGATTGGCCTTCAACTCACGCAGCAGGTTTCGCATCGCCAACAGTGCACGCAACTGGGGGATCTGCCGGGCAACCTGCTCTGGCTCGAAGTCCTTCATGCGCTGAAAGCTCAGTTCGATCGGTGTCTCGCCACCGTCGCCCGATAGCGTATCTTCAACAACAAGCTTGAGACACGGAGAGAGGTCGGACAGCACACTGTCGAAATTATTCTTGTTGATATTGACTCTCGGCCGCTCTGACAGCGGACGTTGCTCCTTGCCGTTACTGTAGTCCCCCATCAGCATGAGCTTTAGCGGAAGTTCCACCTTGCGCTGGGCGCCGCCTGTATGCAGATCTAGCTTGATATTGATTCGTGCCTTTGGCACCTCATTCTGAAAGCTATTTGAAGCGATGCCGCCTCCTGCAAACCGGGATTCCTGGAGGGACCAGCGCTCTCTGAAAAGCGCCACCCAACCCCAACAAAACGGATCAAATATAATTGAGTAAATTTCGAGATAACGCTTGACCAGCAGCACTACCCGGAAGTGCTTCACTGACAAACATGGCGCATATTTTCTTGCTGCGCTAGCCCCTTTCAAAAATAGGGACTGTTCCTACACCTCATGACTTAAATGCCCACAAGCCCCCGAGCAGGCATGCCAAATCACCAAGACTGCATTCAAAAAAATGCAGCCCTAGTACTATCGATGAACTGATCTATATCAATAAAATATCGCCAGTGAAACGATTTCCCGTCATGCACTAGGCGAGTATTATTTCCATCCCGTAACACTTAATCGGCAATTTCGTAGAATCTGGGTGTCGGAAATTTTGTGTTCGAGCATCGCATGAGGAGGTGCGTTTTTACCAACCAAAAGATATTCCTGCGTGACCTGCCCCAGATCTCTAAAGAGCTGCCAGAGCAGCTCGGTGAGGCCTGACGGCTGCGCAAGCTCTCGAGGAAGCCCCCGGCGTTTGGGGTGATTTCCCGAACGATGAAGCAGCTACCCAGCTGACCTGGCTGGGTCTGAGAAACATCACGGGAACTGGGGGCTCAGCAGCGCACGCTTGGAAAGTGCAATGAATCGATTCGCAATTTTGTACGGGGATCGGTGCATCAGGCCACCCTGGTGAAAACAGGGTCTGCCGCACGGCAGGCGGGAGTGTCATTTTTTTGAGTGCGGGCCGGTAGCGGCCTCACGTGGTCAGACCAAGCGGCAGACGCCATCCCGCTGCCGCCTGCCTCCTCAAGCATTCAAAAAGATTGCTGGCGACCGCGAGCAATCATAATGCCCATGTCTCATGTAAATGACGCCACTTTACCCGATCCTCAACCAACACCAACAATGCCGTCGATACCCGTACCGTCTCGCTCTTACCTTCGGCTCTATGTATCTCCCGATACCTGACCATCGCACCATCGGTCCATTGATGCAGGGTCTGCAAATCCCTGAGCTCGATACTCAGCCCCGGCTGACTGCCCGCGTTCCGATCAAAAAGCTGCTCCACATCCCGCAGTTCGAACTGCAGCCCTCCGGGTGAAACCATCGAAAAATCCGGTACGAAGTGCTGCATCATCGCTTCAACCGAACCCTCGCCCCGGGCAAACCGTGCTTCGATCAGGTGGTGCAAGTCCACGACTTCCTGAAGATAGCTATTCATTAGGGTCCCTCAAACGAACATGCGCTGTGATCGGTCGGTGAATGCCGCCTCACCGCAACCCGAACCCCATCCGCTTCAACTCATCAAACAGCGCTTCCCGCCCATGCAAGCTGGCAACGCTTCGTAGCCGGCTGACGACCTGTTCCGACCACCCCGAGGCTTTCATGCCTTCACGGTGGTAAAACGCCCCCAGGCGCTCGTCGTAACGGGACAGCAAGCTCTGTTCCTGAGCGGTCGAGTACGTCTCATGGTGCAGGACAACCTCCTGCGGTAGCCGCGGTTTGACCTTGGCGGGGCGATCCGCAGAGGGGTAGCCGACACACAAGCCAAACACGGGATAGACATGAGATGGCAAGTCCAACTCTGCGGCCACTCCCTGAATGTCGTTACGGATGCCGCCGATATAAACACTTCCCAATCCCAAGGACTCCAGGGCAACGACCGCATTCTGCGCCGCAAGAGCCGCATCGATCGTACCTAGCAGTAGGCTCTCGAGGTAAGGCAGTGCTTCAAGTGCCACGCCATGCTGCTCGCCAATGCGCGACACCCGTGACAGGTCGGCAAGCCAGACCAGAAACAGCGGCGCCTGGTGAATATAAGCCTGATTGCCCGCCAGCACCGACAGCCGTTGCTTGCGGCCGGGATCCTGAACGGCCACCACGCTCCAGACCTGTAGGTTTGAGGACGTGGACGCAGACTGCGCAGCGGCAATCAGGGCGTCCAACGTACCATCAGGCAGCGATCGGTCCTCAAATGCCCGTACGCTGCGATGGTCGAGCAACTGCTCGATCACTGCATTGCATTGGGTGAGCGGCGATACCTCTTCGGTACCATAGCGGGCGGCAAGTTTTGATCGGCTAGCGGCTGTCATACAATTCCTCCAGAAAGATAGGAGGCTATCAAAAAAAGGCGCCCTGCACATAACAGGTGTCATAGGCTCGAAGCCTTTTGGCAGGCTAACAAACCTTATGCCAACTGACTTTCAACTCAATCGATAACGGACAGCCAGCGTGACGACACCTTCCCTAGCACCTCGAGAGGTCTACCAGATACTCCGTGATATCGTCCTCGGGATTCGAGATTTACAGCGCCTAAGCGAACCAAGTTGGGCAGAAATGGCCTGTGGATCCATCACCGTACAAGCAGACGGTTGGGTACTCACCTTGAGCAATGAAAACGGCGCGCTGGATCATTGCATCCGTTGTTCCAGCCCTGACGGTCGCACTTACCAGTTCGATGCCTGCCAACCCTATGGCACCAACCCAGTGGTGTTTCTAAGCACCTGGGAACATGCCCAATTGCTGCGCTTGCTTGGGGTAGCCTAGGAAACCGCGCTCCCATCAGCGCCTGAGCACTGCAAAAAAGCCTGGGTGGCCTGGTTGGTGCGGCTGGCATAGTCGAGGATCCACTGTTTGAACACCCTATGCGGCGCCGAGGACTCCAGCGCCTTGGCATGCACCAGGTATTCGACGTGGCCTGTGTTGACCACCGCCTCCACAGGCCGGATGAGCGTGCCGTTAGCAAAGTCTTGCCAGGGTGCCACGTAGGCCCACATCAGCATGACACCCTGCCCAGCCAAGGCTGCCCGGCAAGCCAGGTCATAATTGGAAACCGACAGCGTGTAATTGATACCTCGAGTCTCGCATCCGGCCCGGTTGAACCAGTCCGGCCAACCTTTGACGGTGCGCAGGTGCCGCACCTCGAAGTCGATCAGCTTTTCTCGCGAGAGCTCGACCATGTTGGTTAACGTACGTCCTTGAAGGTAGCCCGGTGTGCACACCGGAAAAATCACTTCCTCGAACAGCTCGATGCACACCTGGTCGCGACCTAGGACCTGATCGTAGAGGATGGTGAAGTCGGTGTCGTTGTTATGGATCCCCGCGTAGTCCTCCCCATCGGCTGCAATTACCCGAACGCGGATGTCGGGGTGGCGTTCCTTGAACTCGGCGATACCGGGCAGCAGCCAGAAGCTGGCGATTGCCATGCTGGCGCTGATAGTGACGGTTGGGCTTTTCTCGTTTTCCAGGGTTTCGACCGCGCCACGCAGCTCCGCCAGGCTACGCTCGATCCCGCCCAGCAAGGTGCGTCCGGCCTTGGTCAGTTCCAGCGTCTTGTGCGTGCGGGTGAACAACTGCACGCCAAGGCTGTCTTCGAGGTGTTTGACCTGTCGGCTCACGGCACTCTGGGAAAGGCTGACCTCCTCGCCCGCCCGGGTAAAGCTCAGGTGGCGGGCCGCCGCCTCGAAAGCCTCTAGGTTTTGCAGTGGCGGGAGTCGTTTGCGTGGGGTGCTCATGGCCTGCCTTCTAGTATTCCTGCCTGCCCACCCAGCGCTCTTTGGTCAGGTAAGCATTGACGCCAAGATCCAGCAACGGCCTGGGTGGCAGCTTTTGCGGCGCGCCGAGGGCCTGCATATCGGCGATCAAGGGATTGTCGAACCCGCACGCCATGTCAGCCAGCGTCACGCCAGCGATGGTTTGCTTGGCAATACCGACACCGTTGCACCCGACGGCGGCATGCACGTTTTCGCCAATCTTGCCCCAGCGCGGCGCACCATTGCGAGTGATGGAGAAAAAACCCATCCAGAAGTGTTCAAGCGCCACATCCTCCAGCTCAGGGAAGCGTGCCAGGAATACCTGCCGGTGCTGTGCCCGCACCCTGTCCCTCACCGACTTACCTACCTGCAGGCCCGGGGTGAAATCGAAGTGCTGGCGGATCAACAGGCGGTGATCACGGGTATAGCGCAGGGTGGCGCCACTGATGGCATTTGCCGGTGTCACGCCCCATTCATCGATATTACCCAGCCGGGCACGCTGCGCTAGCGTCAGCGGTTGGGTCAGGCTGGCGTAAGAGGCCACGTTGAACAGTTGCCGTTCAAAACCTGGCAGCTGGCAGGCACTGCCGTTGTTGGCCAGGATCAGCTGACGAGCCCGAACTGAACCTCTTGCAGTTTCAGCGACGATATTTACAGCGTATTGCAAGCGCGTCACTGAGCTGTTCTCGAAGATGACGACGTTGTCAGGCAGCGTATCGGCCAGCCCGCGCGTCAGTGCCGCTGGGTTCAGCAGAATGCAGCCTGGTGTGTAGATGCCCGCGTGAAAGTAGGCGGTCCCTAGTCGCCGGGCCAGTTCGGCCTGATCCAGCCATTGGTACGGCTCGCCCAGCGCGTGCAATTCTTGAGCATGGTGGCGCAACAAGGTGTCGGCCAGATGTGGTGCGGCCGCGCAGTGGTATTTGCCTTGCTCGCTCCAGTCACAGGCGATGCGCTGGGTAGTGACGATGGCTTCTAGGTGAGCGATACCGGCCTTCATCAAACGCTTGTAGTTGACCGCCTTCTCCAGTTCGGCAGTAGAACTGCCCACGTTGTGCGGCACATCAATGGCAAAGCCCGAGTTGCGCCCCGAGGCGTTGTCCCCGGCCACGCCTGCTTCAAGGATCACGACGCGGTCATTGGGCCGCAGCCAGGCCAGCTGGCGCGCGGCGGCCAGCCCAGCGTAGCCAGCGCCGATCACGAGCCAGTCGGCGTGCACATGCCCGAGCAAGGGTGCGTGGGGCATGCGCGGTGGCAATATCGCTGACCAACCGTTTGTTTGATCGTCATGGGGTTTGAGCCTCAGGTCCATGCCACTACTCCCCTGGCGGCGTGATGACGAAGAATACCTTCGCCTGGGTGCCGAAGTATTTGACCGGTGTGTGCTTAGGGATGCGCAGGGTGGTCTGCGGTCCACCCTCAAAGCGCTCGCCCGATGGAAGTTCGAAGCCAAAATGGCCCTCGACAACCATCAACACCTCATCATAATCAAGCGTCTTGAATGGCCCGTTGTCCCCATCCCAGCGCGCAAAGCCTGCTAAAAGCGGGCCTTGTTCGACCGCCCAGCCCATCTCCACCTTTGAGCTGCCCGACAGGGGCCTTGGGTGGTAACGCACGTGTTCGGCGGTGACCGCCAATGGCCGGGTCATTGGATTTCCTTCTGCATGTGATGGGCGCAGGCCCAGTAGTGGTAGCTGGCCCAGAAGCCTGTGAATGCGCAGCCCAGCAGCACGTAGCGCAGCGACTGCGCGGGGTCGGCCAGATGCGGTGCAATCAGGTCCGAAAGCAGCCCTATCAACTGCGGCGCGATGGCCAGGTTGGCAATGTTGGCGGTGAACAGCAGGATGGCGGAGCCTTTGGCGCGCATAGCAGCTGGGTACAGGTTCTGCAGCAGACCGATCGAAGGCCCGATGTAGATATAGGTGACTGGCACGAACAACCACAACAGCACATGGCTCACCGCAAGATCACGGGTGATGAACAGGGCCACGGAGAACAGCGTGCCCAACAGCGTGGTCCAGGCGACGAAGCGGGCCTGGCCAGACAAGGGTCGACTGCGCAGCAGCAGCATGACGACGACGGTGATGACCATCATCGCTGTCCCGGCGATACCATGGATCGGGCCAAGCAGCGCCCCCGCTTCCCCCACCGACAGGCCGTGGCTGCGAACCAGGAAGGAGGTGGCCCACCACAGAATCCCCCAGCCCCAGAAGGTCACCACCGTTGCCCCGGCGATCAGGTGCAGCAGTGCGCGGTGGCGCAGGGTGTAGGCCAGGGCTGCCTTGAAACCATTGTCGCTGCCCTTATCAAGCACGGTACCTGGCTGCAGGCCATCGTCCACGCGTTTGGGCTCGCGAATACATAACCAGGCCAATAGAGCAAACGGCAGGCCGCACAAGCCAAATACCAGCAGCGTGGTACGCCAGCCATGGGCATCGTTCAGGTAACCTGCGCCGGATGCGCCGAACCAGGCGCCTACGCTGGCGCCTATGCCGTACACCGAGAGTGCGAATGCGCGCAGTTGCGGGCGGAATTTGTCTGCGATGATCGAGTGACTGGGCGGTGTCCCCCCTGCCTCCCCGACGCCGACGCCGATACGCGCCAGCAGCAGCTGCCAGAAACCACTGCTGAGCCCGCACAGTACGGTCATTGCTGACCACACCGCCACCGCTGCACCGACCATGCGCTTGCGATTCGTCCGGTCGGCCAAGGCGCCCAGTGGCAAGCCTGCAGCGACGTAGAAAATGGCCAGTGCCACGCCAGTCAGAAACCCGACAGCCGCGTCGCTGAGCTGGAACTCGTGCTTGATGGGCTCGATCAAGGTAGAAAGTACGTACCGGTCGGCAATGTTAATGGCGTAGATGGCGGTAAGGATCAGTAACGTAGACCAGGCGCCCGAGCTGGCGACGACGGCTGAGGTTGTTAAATGCACTGTGACGCTGGCACTGTTGGATTGCACAGACATGTGTGATCTCCAGCCGCAGACGCGCGCGCCAAGGGCGGCGCCGAGCGCTCGTTATTGTTGTTGTATGAGGGCATGCCCCTTGGGAGGTGAGCATGCAGGCCACGTTACCTGCATGCAGAACCCGGCTACAGCGCTAATTGTTTCTAGCTTGCATGCGCCTGATGCATGCATAGCGAGTCATACGGTGGGCCGTCGTGCGTTCCATTAACAGGCTGCGGCATTACGGGCTGCTCAGCTGGGGTTTGCGCACGGTCTCATCTTTGCCACGGCCCGCTCCCAGCTCCGTGTTATCTCATCACCCACCGCCCCGCAGCGCGCAACTGCCGGCTCGAACGGCCGCACCTTAACGTGCTCGATCAAGAACTCATCCGTCCAGCCTGCCCACTCGCCGGCCATGGACCTGAGGTTCCAATGCAATGCAGGATACAGTTCATGCCACAGCATGCTGTGCAATTGATCAAGCGTGTAGGGGCTCTGGGCCATGGCCCTAGCCACCCACGCCAGGCTCGACTCTGTCAGTTGGGTGTCCAGAAAGAACTGCGACAGGGCTTGCCAGGCTTGCAGGCGGCTCTCGTCTATCGTTTGCACCGGCTGAGCTACCACTGCTGTGCCAGCGTCACGGGTACGCGCAGCGGCGCCAGGGGGCCATCGCGCTGGCCGCACATCTCGTCATGCACCACATGCTGCACCAGCATGCATGGCACAGGCGGCACATCGGCCAGTAGCTCGCGCAGCTCCGTCATCGACCGCAGGCGTACCGCCTGCCCTTGGGCATCGCTGAACGTCTGCGGACCGTCGGGCGTCAACGCACGCAGTACGTAAAGGCCGCCTTCGAGCGACAGCAGTTCGAGCTCAGTGACGGTGCCGGCAGTGGCCAGTTGCTTCAGTTGCTCTAGGTTCATGGCAGATACTCCATCCGGCAGGCGCGGCCTGCATCGGGCTTGATGGACAACGTCGAGCGCTCGCACTTATACAAATCCAGCGCCTTGTATAAGGATACCGCAGCGCTGCCGTCGTTCCGTCTCGTTTGCAAAACCCGAACACGGGTCGCGAAACTATCTGCCCGCACTTGGACTCAATCGTGGCGATGCCGCAGAGCTCCACCCTGACGCGGCCTACCTCTAAGGAAGATTGACAACCATGATCGCTCGCTGGCGTTGGGCACTTGCGCAAACGACGAAAAGGCTGTGGTTTCGCGCCAGCCTGTTTTCCCTGATCGGTGTACTCACCGCGCTGCTGGCCATCGCCTTGCGCGACATGGTCCCGGCGTCGTTGCCGGCGAAAGTCGGGGCGGACTCGGTCGACAAGATCCTGGGCATCATCGCCTCCAGCATGCTGGCGGTGACCACGTTTTCGCTCAGCACCATGGTATCGGCCTACAGCGCCGCCAGCAGTGGCGTGACACCTCGCGCGACCAGCCTGGTAATGGAGGACGCCACTACTCAGAACGCCCTGGCGACGTTCATTGGCTCTTTTCTGTTCAGCCTGGTGGGCATCATCGCCCTGAGTACGGGCATTTATGGCGCTCAGGGCCGTGTAGTGTTGTTTGCAGTGACCTTGGTGATGATCGTACTGATCGTGTACACCCTGCTGCGCTGGATCGATCACTTGTCCAAGCTTGGCCGCGTGGGGGAAACCATCGACCGCGTTGAGGATGCGGCCATTGCAGCGCTCAAGCGCCGCGCGCAGTGGCCTTACCTGGGGGCACAACCCTACACGGATGCTACGCAGGTTGACCCGGACGCAGTACCGATTACCTGCGATGACATCGGCTATGTACAACACGTCGATGTCAGCGCCCTCGCCCACGCAGCCGACAAGCACAATGCCGTAATCTACCTGGAAGTGCTGCCGGGTAGCTTCGTGCATCACGGTACTGTACTGGCACGCGCCGTGTGCAGCGTTCAGGCAGGCAATCGCGCAGAATTTGAAGCTGAGATTCTGGCTGCAGTGACGCTCGGTGCACGGCGCACCTATGGCCAGGACCCGCGCTTCGGGCTCTCGGTGCTGGCAGAGATTGCTTCACGCGCGCTGTCTCCTGCGACCAACGACTCTGGCACGGTTATCGACGTCATAGGCCGTGGGGTACGCTGCTTTTCCACATGGGCACGGCAAGCGCCGGATACTACGACCGATGGCCGGTTTCAGAACGTGCATGTGCGCGGTTTAACGGTCGACGACATGTTCGATGACTTCTTCACCCTGATTGCACGGGACGGTGCCGGCTTGCTGGAAGTGGACATCCGCTTGGTGAAGGCCCTGGCGAGCCTGGCGCACATCGCGCCTGATCGTTTTGGCCAAGCGTGCATCGCGCACGTGGATTTGTTGCTCAAGCGGGCCGAACATGCATTGCCGTTGGAAGAAGACAAGCAGCGATTGCGGGCTTTGGTCCAGAGCCTGGAGTGGCCACGTGCGCAACTGCCTTGAGGGTCATCTTGGAATCTGACCGTTCATCGGCTTTGCCGCACAAATTAGCGCTCTACACAATGGGGACTTTTATTTCACCGAATTTTCACGTTGCCAGGTGGATTATCAACTCATCCCCATGAGAAAGACTTAAGCCCGACTAGCAGCGGGCTTTCTTTTGCCCGCTCGAAAATCCCCCTCCCTTACTCGGCCCATGGCCAAGCCCAGGCTGAACCGTGGCATTACCCTTAGGTCAATTGATCACAAGGTGGCGATGGAGGGCGCTTGATGGAGTCATTCGATCTGCAAAGGATGCTGCTGGGTGACTTGCCCGTCACGTTTCTGATGGAAGTGATGATGCGCGTGGTTGCGGCCTTTCTCGCCGTGTTTCTGTTTCTGAAGTTCAGCGGCAGGCGTGGCATCAAGCAGCTTTCGCGCTTCGAACTGGTCGTTATCCTCACCCTGGGTTCGGCCGCCGGCGATGTGACCTTCTACGAAGATGTGCCATTGCTGCCGGTGGCCCTGGTCTTCGTCACGCTGCTGTTCCTGTATCGCGGTACGATCTACCTGATGCGCCGGAGCAAGACGTGCGAAGCCTGGATCGACGGCCTCCCGATCACTGTCGTCAAGGAGGGGCAGTACGAAATTCACTCGTTGCGCAACCTGAACATCTCCTCGAACGAGTTGTTCATGGAGCTGCGCCAGCAAGGGGTGGAGCACCTGGGCCAGGTGCGGTTGGGTTTGCTTGAGACCGACGGCGAACTGAGCCTCTACTTCTACAAAGCCGAAGACACTCAGCCGGGACTGTCAGTGCTGCCACCTGAACACCGCCTGGAATACGACGCCCCACCTGCAGCAGGTTTGTATTGCTGCGTCAGTTGTGGTCTGCCGGTACAGCATCAACTTCATGACGTCATTGCCTGCCCGCGCTGTGGCCATCGCAGTTGGTCACCCGCCCTGATGACCACCCGCACCCGTTAGTGGCCGGGACTCACGAGATCCGTGAGCAATCACCGAGTTACAACTTGAGCCGGCGATGCAAACAAAAGCTTAGCGATAACGATTCCCACTCGCTATAATTCTGCACCTTGCTGCAAGGCCACTTCCTGTCGTCCCAATTCCTTCATCAGGTTCTTACATGCCCTTCCCAAATTTTGCCCGCAAGCCTGCGTTGCACACTGTCGTCTGGTTGCCCCTGGGGTTGGTCGCAAGCGTGGCTTCACCGCTCGCACTTGCCCAGAACGCACTGGAAATCCCGGTGCCGGTCGCACAGCCCGTGAATGCGGCCGGCACTACCGGTACGGTTCTGGAGCTTGAAGAGACCGCAGTCTCGGCCAGCGCCGACGCCTCCAGGGATGGCTTGGTACCCGAATATGAAGGGGGCCAGGTAGCCCGCGGTGGGCGCGTTGGCATCCTGGGCAACAAGGACTACATGGAGACGCCCTTCACATCCACCTCCTATACCAATCAACTGATCCAGGACCAGCAGGCGCACAGCGTCGCGGATATTCTGCAGAACGACCCTTCCGTGAGAGTCGCCCGTGGCTTCGGCAACTTCCAGGAACTGTATGTCATGCGCGGCTTCCCGCTGTATTCCGATGACATCGCCTACAACGGCCTCTATGGCCTGCTGCCGCGTCAATATGTGGCGGCGGAGTTCATCGAGCGGGTCGAGGTATTCCGCGGGGCCAACGCCTTCCTCAACGGCGCTGCCCCGGGCGGTACCGGCATCGGCGGCGCCATCAACATCCTGCCCAAGCGCGCCCCGAACGAGCCCCTCACCCGGCTGACCGCTGGCGTTGAAAACCGGGGCTTCGGTACCGTTTCGGCCGACGTGGCGCGGCGCTTCGGGGAGCTGGACCGTTTTGGCGTTCGCGTGAACGTGGCCAAGCGCGACGGTGAAACCGCAGTACAGGACCAGGACCGCTCGCTGGACATGTTCGCCCTGGGCCTGGACTACCAAGGCGAGCGTCTGCGGCTTTCGGCCGACATCGGCCACCAGTACCATTTCATCGACAACCCGCTGCCCAGCGTCACCCCTACGGGCCGCGTACCCAGCCCGCCGGATGCCGACAAAAACTACGGCCAGCCTTGGACGTACTCCAAGGAGAAGCAAACATTCGGCACCTTCCGTGCCGAGTATGACCTCTCCGATGCACTCACCACCTGGGCTGCCATCGGCATGCGCAAGGGGGAAGAGAAGAACGTGCTGGCCAACCCCTCCTCCGACGCCAATGGCGTGACCCGTTCAACGCGCTTCGACAATTACCGGGAAGAGACCGTGGCCACCGGTGAGGTGGGCATGCGCTACACCCTGCAAACAGGTCCGGTGTCGCATCAGTGGGTGCTGTCCGGCTCGATGTTCGACAACAAGGACCGTAATGCCTGGGCGGGTAATTTCAGTGGTTTTGCCAACGATCTCTATGACTCTTACGATGTTGCTGAACCTGTTTCTAATCCGGGCAAAGGATCCATGTCGGACCCGCATGTGACAGCAAGGACCCGTACCCAAAGCCTGGCCATCGCCGATACCCTCGGATTCTTCAATGATCAGTTGCTAGTCACCCTTGGCGCACGCCGGCAGGGGCTGAACGTGACGGGTTACGACTACGATTCGGGCAACAAGACATCTAAATACAATCGTTATGAAACTACTCCTGTTGCCGGTGTCGTCTATCAAATCAACGAGCAGGTCTCCATCTACGCCAATTACATTGAAGGTCTGACTAAAGGCGATACCGCGGGCACCAAGACGACACTCCCCGATGGCTCCGAGGGCGTGATATCCAATCCGGGAGCTTCCCTTGCGCCCTACGTTGCCAAGCAGACGGAACTAGGCGTGAAATACGACGGCGGTGGTCTAGGTGGTAGCTTGGCAGTGTTTGAAACCCGCAAGCCTGTCAGCATCGTCGAGGACCTCGTCTTCAAAGAAGGCGGCGAACAACGCAACCGCGGGATCGAGTTGTCGGTGTTCGGCGAGCCGACGCCCGGCGTGCGTCTGCTCGGCGGCGTCACCCTGCTCGATGCTGAGCTCACCAAGACCCAGAACGGTCAGGACGACGGCAACCAGGCCATCGGCGTGCCCAAGACCCAGGCCAACATCGGTGGCGAATGGGACGTGCCAGGTGTGAACGGCCTGACCCTGACCAGCCGAGTGGTCTACACCGGCCGTCAGTACATCAACAATGCCAATAACCTCGAGATCCCTTCATGGACGCGGCTGGACCTGGGGGCCCGCTACGGCTTCAAGGTCGACGAGAAGGATGTCACCCTGCGTGCGCGTCTGGACAACGTGGCCGGTCGTGACTATTGGGCTTCCGCTGGTGGGTATCCAGGCTCTAACTATCTGGTACTCGGTGCGCCACGTACGCTGTCTCTAAGTGCATCGGTCGATTTCTGACCGCGCACGTCGCACGAACCGGTCCCCGACGGCAAGCGTTGTGCCATGCACCGCTTCAGGGCTGCTTCGCAGCCCGTCGCCGTCAGGCCGGGCCCCTCACAACTTAGAGCCAATGCAGGCCTCAGGTTTGAACCTTCGCGCATCAACTACCCTCCCGTTTTCACTCCTGAAAAGAAAGTATTAATCCTCTAAGCCTGTTTTTCTTCGCAAACGATAGGAATAGCCTAGGCAGGTACCTTTTCACTCAAGGCCCTGCCCCATGAAATCTGTCGTTTACTCGCAGCCCGGCTTGCCGCTGCAAGACCCTCAATCGCTCTATGATGCAGACCTGCCCAAACCATCCCCCGGTGCGCGAGACCTGCTGGTCGAAGTCAAGGCCATCGCAGTCAACCCGGTCGATACCAAGATTCGCGCCAGCCGTGGCGGTGACCAGCCACAAGTGCTGGGCTGGGATGCGGTCGGCATTGTCCGCGAGGTGGGTGAACAGGTGACGCTGTTCCAGCCAGGGGATGAGGTGTTCTACGCCGGCGCCATCGACCGCCCCGGCTGCTACAGCGAATTCCATCTGGTAGACGAGCGCATCGTCGGGCGCAAGCCGTCCAGCCTGGATGCTGCCAGCGCCGCCGCGCTGCCACTGACGTCCATCACCGCGTGGGAGCTGCTGTTCGACCGCCTGCGCCTCGAAGAAAACGGCGGTCAGGGTCAGCACCTGCTGATCATCGGCGCTGCCGGTGGCGTGGGTTCGATCCTGGTGCAATTGGCTCGCCAGTTGACTGGGCTGACCGTGATCGCTACGGCATCCAGGGCCCAGACCCAAGCCTGGGTTAAAGACCTGGGCGCGCACCTGGTCATCGACCACACAGCCCCACTGGCCGCCCAGCTCAGCGCACACGGTATTGAAGCGGTCGATCACGTCATCAGCCTGACTCATACCGACACCTACCTTGAGCAACTGATCGAGGTCCTGCGCCCGCAAGGGCAGCTTGCCTTGATCGATGACCCGGCCCAACTGGATGTGGTCCCACTCAAGCGCAAATCCTTGTCGCTGCACTGGGAGCTGATGTTCACCCGCTCGCTCTATCAGACGCCCGACATGATCAAGCAGCACCAACTGCTTACCCGCATCAGCCAGATGGTCGACAGCGGTGTGCTCAAGACAACGTTGGGTGAACACTTCGGGACGATCAATGCGAGCAACCTGAAACGGGCGCACGCGGTCATCGAGAGCGGCAAGGCCAGGGGCAAGATCGTGCTGGAAGGCTTCTGAGCACGGCGGCTTGAGTGTCGCGTTCAGGCGTGCAACAGCGGCGTGATGGACTCCATCAACTGGTCGACTGCAGCCGTCACGGCGCCTTCATTCTGACAGAGCAACCAGCCGTGCTCGTTTGCAGCACGGCTGAACGCCTGGGTACTTGCGATCTGCTCCTGCAAGGTATGCATCACCGTGCTGCCGAGGCCCCGGCGGCGTGCCGCCGCCCTCGCCCAGGACGTTTGCGCCGTGGTGAGCACCGCAACGTGCAGGTCAGGCACCTGCACGCCGCGTTCGATGTTCAACCGCAATACCTGATCGAACGGCACGGTTCGGCGAAACGCTGCGTCCGAGGGGTACCAACGGTCGATCAGAACAATGCTGTCGCCAGGTTGACGCGGCAGTACGTGCCGGGTGATCCAGGCGCGACTTTCAGCCAGTTGTTCGCAGACCTGCCACTCAAGCGCTGGCGAAGGCTGCCTGGCCAGCTGATTGACCAACTCCATAGTCTGCGCGCGCTGTGGATCATTGTTGCGCTCACACAGCCTGACCACTTTGTTGCCCTGGGCTCGCAACGCCTGGGTGAGTGCTTCGAGCAGCGTGGTCTTGCCAGTGCCCTTGGGCCCATCCATGGCGATGAAAAGCGGACGATTCATGCGCGTTTACCTTCACAATCACGGGCCGCATGAAACCATCGAAGCCTGTCATGCACAAGGGCGGGCACCTCGTGCAGACGACCGGCACCCACAAAACTGCTATCCGGGGCACTCACCGGCTATGCCGTACGCGGGTGTGCTGCTAGGCTGACAGCGGCGGCCGCGCAGGCAGCCTCTACATCATCTACAGGCATGGCTAATGACCCTCGACCCACAGGTAAACCTGAGTAATTGCGACCGCGAACCCATTCAGATTCCTGGCAGCATCCAGCCCCACGGCTACTTGCTGGCCTGCGACGCCACCGCAACCGTGATCTTGCGCCACTCGGTCAATGCGCCGCAGTTACTAGGGGCGGCGCTGCCACTCAATGGCCTTAAACTCGATGACGTGATTGGCGGGGAGCTCGCCCATACCTTGCGCAATGCCCTGGCCCGCATACGCGAAGGCTCGCGCCCGGCGTTGAGCTTTGCAGTCGCCCTGCCCGATGGCAGGCGTGTGGATGTATCGGCGCACCGCTTCAAGGGCAGCACCATCCTGGAATTCGAGCCTGCCGGCCAAAACGTCGCGGAACCCATCGAGCTTGCCCGCACATTGATCGCGCAGTTGCGTGAAATCGACCAGACCGACCGCCTGTTCCGCGATGCCGCACGGTTTGTCCGTGCAGTACTGGGCTACGACCGGGTGATGATCTACCAACTGGGCACCGATGGCGCCGGCAAAGTGATTGCCGAGGCCAAGCGCAGTACGCTCGAGAGCTTCCTGGGGCAGTATTTTCCCGCTTCGGACATCCCGCAGCAGGCACGCGCCTTGTACCTGCGCAACCCGATCCGGGTCATCCCTGACGTGCAGTTCGAAGCAATGGCCCTGGAGCCTGTGCTGGACTCTTCGGGCGAGCCATTGGACCTGTCCTATGCCCACCTGCGCAGCGTCTCCCCAATCCACTGCGAATACCTGCAGAACATGGGCGTGGGCGCCACCATGTCCATCTCGATCATTGTCAATGGCGCGTTGTGGGGGTTGATTGCCTGCCACCACTATTCGCCGCGCAACCTGACCATGGGCCGGCGAGTGGCGGCCGAGATGTTCGGCGAGTTCTTTGCCCTGCACATCGAAACATTGCGCAGCCGGCAACAACTTGAAGCGGCCGTGCAGGTGCACGACACGCTCGACCTCATGCTACGCGATGCCAACCATGCGGCCGACATGCACAGCTTCTTCGAGGACCGGCTGCCAAGGCTCATGTCGCTGATCCCGTGCGATGGCATCGGCATCTCGCTGCAAGGGCGTTGGTCGAGTGCCGGTACCGTTCCGCCTAGAACCTGCGTGCCAGAATTGCTGCGCTTTGCCGAAAGCGTGGCCGGAGCCAGAACGTGGGCATCGAACAGCCTGTCCCTGGCCCATCCCGCGGCCCAGGCCTACTTCAGCGACGTATCAGGCGTGCTGCTCATCCCCATTTCGCAGCGCCCGCAGGACTACATCATGTTCTTTCGCAAGGAAGTGGTGCAGACCCTCGACTGGGCGGGCGACCCGAACAAGACCTATACCAGTGGCGCGATGGGCGACCGGCTGACGCCGCGCACGAGTTTTTCCATCTGGAAACAGACCGTGCACCAGCAATCTGCGCCCTGGTCGGAGCAGGATCGGCAGTTCGGGGACGCCATTCGCACTGCCATCGTCGAGGTGTTGCTGCACAACAGCGAACTGCTGGCCAGCGAGCGCTCCAAGGCCGAGGTGCGCCAGCGCGTGCTCAATGAGGAGCTCAACCACAGGGTCAAGAATATCCTGTCACTGATTGGTGCACTGGTCGCCCATCCCACGGCCGAGGGCCAGACGCTCAAGGGTTACGTGAACACCCTGCAAGGCCGCATTCAGGCCTTGTCCCTGGCCCACGACCAGGTCGTGCGGGGTGACGGTGGTGGGCGCCTGGCGATGTTGCTCGATGCCGAACTGTCGCCTTATCGCACGGCGATTGCCGACATCTTCATGCAAGGCCCCAACGTAATTCTCGATGCCAGGGCCTACTCGGTAATGGCCCTGGTGCTGCACGAACTGGCGACCAACGCCGCCAAGTACGGTGCGCTGTCATGCCCAGGAGGGCGGCTGTGTGTCAACTGGGCAATCGACGCAGCAGGCGCTTGCGCCATCATCTGGCAGGAAAGCGGCGGCCCGCCGGTGCAGGTGCCCAGGCGTCGAGGTTTCGGGTCGGTCCTCATCGAGCGCAGCATCCCGTTCGATCTGGGCGGTACCAGTAGCGTGGAATACTACCCTGAAGGGGTTCAGGGCTTGTTCACGCTGCCAGCCCGGCACCTGGCGGTCGCGGAATCCGAGCCTGCGCCTGCTGCTGCCTCGCCCCTGATCGATTCGACAGACGCATTCGCCGCACGACCTGGCATGAGCGTGATGATTCTGGAGGATCAGTTGGTCATTGCCATCGGCCTCGAGCAAATCCTCAACGACGCCCACATCGAGCACGTCATCACGGCCAGTTCAGAACAGGAAGCCTTGCAGATATTGGAGCGGCACTCACCCGACGCCGCCATTCTCGATGTGAACCTGGGAAGAGGTACGTCCCTCGCCGTGGCCGAGGCATTGGTACGTCGGCGCATCCCTTTCCTGTTCGCAACCGGGTATGGCGATGGCATCAGTATTCCCGCGCACCTGAAGCACATTCCGGTCACGCGTAAACCCTATGACATGAGTACCATCGTGATGAGCCTTCGTGGCCTGCTTGAACCCCAGGACTGAAAACGCTCAAAGCACGGCGGCCATTGCGGCCGCCGCATACAGCGGGAGATCACATCTACACCGCCTGTTGCATCTGGTCGATGCAACAGGATGAACGACACAGCGATCAGCCACAGCGTGTGGGTACGCTTCAGATCGCCAGCGCTCGCTCACGCAGCTCGCTGTTGAGAATGCGGTCGTTTTCGCTGTAGTCGACCGGGCAGTCGATCACATGAACGCCTGGGGTGGTGATGCAGTGCTCCAGCAATGGCAACAGGCCCTCGGCGCTTTCGACACGGTGGCCGGTGGCGCCGTAGGCTTCGGCGTACTTGACGAAGTCCGGGTTGCCATAGTCCAGGCCGAAGTCGGTGAAGCCCATGTTGGCCTGCTTCCAGCGGATCATGCCGTAGCCGTCGTCACGCAGAATCACCACGGTGATGTGCATGCCCAGGCGCACTGCAGTCTCCAGTTCCTGGCTGTTCATCATGAAGCCGCCGTCGCCGCACACCGAAATCACCGGGCGGTCCGGATAGACCAGGTGTGAGGCCATGGCCGACGGCAAGCCGGCACCCATGGTCGCCAGGGCGTTGTCCAGCAGCACGGTGTTGGGCTTGTGCGCCTTGTAGTTGCGGGCAAACCAGATCTTGTAGATGCCGTTGTCCAGGGCCACGATGCCCTCGGAAGGCAGTACACGGCGGATATCGGCCACCAGGCGCTGTGGATAGACCGGGAAGCGGTCGTCGTCGCCGCCTTCGGCAATCTGCGCCTCGTTGGCTTCACGAATGGCCATCAGGCGGGTGAAGTCCCAGTGCGCGGTGTCGGTCAGTTGTTCGCTGATCTGCCACACGGCGTTGGCGATGTCGCCGATCACTTCGACCTGGGGGAAGTACACGGCATCGACTTCGGCGGAGCGGAAGCTGATGTGGATGACTTCGGTGCCGCCACGGACCATGAAGAACGGCGGCTTCTCGATCACGTCGTGGCCAATGTTGATGATCAGGTCGGCCGCTTCGATCGCACGGTGCACGAAATCACCGGACGACAACGCCGCGTTGCCCAGGAAGCGCGGGTGACGCTCGTCGACCACGCCCTTGCCCATCTGGGTGGTGATGAACGGGATCCCGGTCTTGTCGATCAGCTGCTTGAGCACCTTGGCCGTCATCTTGCGGTTGGCACCGGCACCGATCACCAGAATCGGGCTGCGAGCCTTTTGCAGTTTTTCCACAGCCGCTTCGATGGCCACGTGCTCGGCCAGCGGACGACGGTGCAGGCTGCGCGGAATAGGCAGGGCGTCGGTCTGCTCGGCGGCGATGTCTTCAGGCAGTTCCAGGTGCACGGCACCCGGCTTTTCTTCCTCGGCTAGGCGGAAGGCTTCGCGCATGCGGGCCGGGATGTTGTCGGCCGAGGCGAACTGATGGGTGTACTTGGTGATGGGGTCCATCATGCCGCACACGTCGATGATCTGGAAACGGCCCTGCTTGGACTTCTTGATCGGCTTCTGCCCGGTGATCATCATCATCGGCATGCCGCCCAGGTAGGCATAGGCGCTGGCGGTGACCAGGTTGGTGGCGCCAGGGCCCAGGGTGGAAAGGCTGACGCCGGTCTTGCCGGTCAGGCGACCGTAGGTGGCAGCCATGAAGCCTGCAGACTGTTCATGGCGGGTCAGTACCAGCTTGATTTTCGACTTGCGCAGGGATTCGAGCAGGTCGAGGTTTTCTTCACCGGGAATGCCGAACACATACTCGACACCTTCGTTTTCCAGGCATTGCACAACGACATCGGCGGCCTTGGCCATTTAATGTACTACCTCAAGATCCAGGGAGGATGCAGCCGGCTGGCTGCGTGACTGAGATGTTGCAGGATGTCTCAGTGCCGCGCATCGTAGGCCTTGGCGTTAATAATAGTAAATATATTGTTATGATGCTGAGCATCACAAAACGTTATCAATCCTGGAATGCCCTAAATGAATCTCAAGGCGCTGCGTTGTTGCGTCGAAATCGTCCGCCATGGCAGCTTCACCAAGGCCGCTCAGCACCTGCATATCGCCCAGCCTGCGCTGAGCATGGCCGTGACCCGCCTTGAAGAAGAACTGGGCGTCAGTTTGTTCAACCGCACCACGCGCAAGGTGGTACTGACCGTGGAAGGCGAGCAATTTCTGCCCCGCATCGCATCAGCCTTGCGGGAGATGGACGTGGCCCGCCAGGCACTGCGTGACATGGCCGACCTCAAGCGCGGCGAAGTGCGGCTGGGGATCCCGCCCATGTTCGGCCTGCACTATGTGCCCGGGTTGATGAACGCCTTTCGCAGGCTTTATCCCGGCATCGCCATGACCGTGTTCGAGGGCAGCGCCGAAGACATTGGCCAGCGCCTTGAGCAACGAGAAATCGACCTGGCGCTGCTCGAGTCCCGCCGCGTGCCCGCGGATAAGGAATCGATCCTGTTGGGCAGCGACGAGATGCTGGCCTGCATGCACCCGGATCACCCCTACGCCGGCAAGGCAAGCCTGACTGCCGAAGACCTGCGCAGCACCGACATGGTGGTGTTTGACCGTACATTCGTGCAGCGCCAGTTGCTCGACGCCTTCTTTGCCGAACACGGCATTACCTACCAAGTGGCATTGCAGAGCAATTTTGTTTCGTTGGTGGTCCAGGCTGCACTGGACAACATGGGCGTGGCCACATTGCTGCGCTCCGTGCAATTACGAACGCCAGGTATCGTCGGCGTGCCGTTCGAGCCTGCCCAGCAGATGAGTTTCCGGCTGTGCTGGCGGTCGGGTGAGTACCTGTCGCTGGCCAGCCAGCGCTTCATCGACTTTGCCGGACAGAGTCAATATCTAGATCGCTAGCGCTATGGAGTACATCTGTCCTCCACCTCGCATTCGCCCTACTTTTGCGCCCGTAGAAGACCGCTGATTGCGTCGGCGAGCGAGTCAGCGCGGCTCGACGCACCGTTCGCGTTGCCATTATCATCCCTTGAACGTTTCAGCATGTTTCAAGGAGCCAGATGTCAGTTTTAGAACCCTCCCCGTTGCCCAGCAAAAGCACGGTCGTAAAAATGGAAGCCGCCATGGCGCTGGGCAGCTTCGCCATTGGCACCGGTGAGTTCGCCATCATGGGCCTGATGCCGGATATCGCCAGTAACCTGAACCTGAGCGAACCCCAGGTCGGGCACGCCATCAGCGCCTACGCGCTGGGGGTGATGGTGGGCGCACCCACCCTGGCCATCCTTGGCGCCAAGATCCTGCGCAAGCACATGCTGCTGTTGCTGATGGGCCTGTATGCGCTGGGTAACCTGGCCACCGCCTTCGCCCCTTCATTTGGCGGGCTGATCGCGTTTCGCTTCATCAGCGGCCTGCCTCACGGTGCGTACTTTGGCATTGCCGCAGTCGTGGCCTCGAGCATGGTGGCCAACAACCAGCGCGCAGGCGCCGTGGCTCGGGTCATGATGGGGCTTACCTTGGCCATGTTGTTGGGCAACCCGATCGCCACCTTCCTGGGCCAGTACTTTGGCTGGCGTTCGGCGTTCGTGCTGGTCGGGCTGATCGCCGTGTGCACCATCGCCATGGTGTGGCGCTTCGTGCCCCAGCGTCATGATGAGCTGCGCAGTGACCCGCGCAAGGAGCTCAAGGCCTTCACCCTGCCCCAGGTCTGGATGGCGCTGGGCATTGCGTCCATCGGCTTTGCCGGGATGTTCTGCGTGTTCAGCTACCTGGCCCCGACCATGCTCGAAGTGACCCGCGTGGCGCCGCAGTGGATTCCGTTTGGCCTGGCAGCCTTCGGCGTGGGCGGCATTGTCGGCAATATCGTCGGCGGCAAATTGTTCGACCGCTTGCAGTTCCGCGCCGTGGGGCTGGTGCTGGCGTGGTCGGTGTTGGTCCTGCTGTTCTTCACTTTTGCCGCCGCGAACCTGTGGAGCCTGCTGCTGGGCATCGGCCTGGTGGGTACCATGATCGCCCTGGCAGCGCCCTTGCAAATCCGCCTGATGGACATCGCTCACGAAGCCCCAAGCCTTGCAGCGGCCTCGAACCATGCCGCCTTCAACTTGGCCAACGCCCTGGGCCCATGGTTGGGAGGCATGGCGATCACGGCGGGGTTGGGCTGGACCAGTACAGGCTACATCGGCGCCGCCATGGCGCTGCTGGGGCTGGGGCTCTATGTTGTCGCACGGCGCATGAAAGGCGGCGCTTGAGGCAAGGCTACGTTCCCGCACGGGCTGGTATCCAAGACGGTGTCTGGCCCTCTCAGACCTATAACTGCCGAGCCCGCTCATGTTCGATTGGGAAGACCTACGCCATTTCTCGACCTTCTGCGCGACCGGGTCGCTGTCTGCCGCCGCCAGGGTACTGTCAGTCGACCACGCTACCGTCGCTCGGCGGATCGCATCCCTCGAAGCTTCGCTCAACCTGAAGCTGGTCGACCGCCGCGCACGGGCCTATGTGCTCACCGAGGATGGCGAGCGCGTGGGCGAGTTGGCCGGTCAGATGGCCGCATCGTCCTTCGCCCTCGAACACTTTGCCAGCGCCGGTCAACAGACGGTAGAAGGTGAAGTGATCCTCTCGGCGCCGCCCGCCTTGCTGGGCAGCATCATCGCAAGGCGCCTGGGGGACCTTTACAAGCGCTACCCCCAACTGCGCCTGCGGCTGGTGGGCAGCAAGTCTCGGGCATCCCTGGCCAGGCGGGAGGCCGACGTCAGCATCATCCTGTCACGGCCCACCGAGCCGACCCTGGTGGTCAGCCTGCTCGGGCACCTGGACTACCGTCTGTATGCCAGTGCCGATTACCAAGCCAGCGGTTCTGCACGCCGGTACATCGGCTATGACGCCTCCCAGGCCCATTCACCGCAGCAACAGTGGCTCAACCGCCAGGCGGGCGAGCAACCCTTCGCCCTGCTGAGCAACGACTTACGCATCCAGGCCCAGGCGTGTGCCGGAAGTATAGGCATCGCTTGCCTGCCCGCCTTCATGGCCCATGAGCACGGGTTGACCGTGGCTGGCCAGCCTGAGCAGACCATGAGCATCGAGATCTGGCTGGCGGTGCATGAAGACGTGCGCGCCACGCCGCGGATAAAGGCAGTGACCGATTTCCTGCACCAGCAGATCAAGCCCCTGTTGCGCTTGTGAATTCCTGCAGGTCCCACTTGCAGCAACACGGAATTTGCCCGCATGGCCAACGCGGGTACGCTGCACCTATTCAAAGGCTGACGAGGACACACTGATGCAATACGTGAAATTGGGTACCACCGGGTTGGACATTTCCAGGTTGTGCCTGGGCTGCATGACCTTCGGCGAGCCGGATGCCGGCACGCACCCTTGGACACTGGGCGAAGACGCGAGCAGGCCCATCATTCGCCATGCCGTCGAGCAGGGCATCAACTTTTTCGACACGGCCAACAGCTATTCCGCGGGCACCTCAGAGGTGATCCTCGGCAAACTGCTCAAGGAATTCACCCGGCGTGACGAGACGGTGATCGCCACCAAGGTGTTCTACCCGGCCAACATGTGGCAGGGCGCCAGCCGCCCCAATGAGCAAGGGTTGTCGCGCAAGGCGATCATGACCAGTATCGACGCCAGCCTGTCGCGTTTGGGCACCGACTACGTCGACCTGTACCAGATCCACCGCTGGGACTACACCACACCCATCGAAGAGACCATGGAAGCGCTCAATGACGTGGTCAGGGCGGGCAAGGCCCGCTATATCGGCGCTTCGTCAATGTATGCCTGGCAATTTGCCAAGGCGCAGCAGGTAGCCGCCAGCAACGGCTGGAGCCGTTTCGTGTCGATGCAGAACTTCCTGAACCTGCTGTACCGTGAAGAAGAGCGCGAAATGATTCCCCTGTGCCTGGATCAGGGCGTCGGGCTGATGCCCTGGAGCCCCATGGCACGTGGTCGCCTGACCCGCCCCAACGGGCAGCAGACCGAACGGACCCGCACCGATCTGTCCGGGCAGTCATTCTTCGAGAAAACCGAGGCGCAAGACGGACGCGTCATCGACGTGGTCGAACAGATTGCCCAGGAGCGTGGCGTGCCGATGGCCCAAGTGGCGCTTGCCTGGGTACTGGGCAAGCAAGGGGTCAGCTCGCCCATCGTCGGTGCGTCCAAGCCTGCGCACCTGGACGACGCCTTGGCCGCCATCGACCTGCGCCTGACGGCTGAGGAGACCGCTCGACTCGAGGCACCCTACGTGCCCCATGCAGTCACGGGTTTCAAATAGCATCACGCCTTCCCTGCGACCATTGGCCACCCGTTTTCCTACGCGTGGTGGTCAATGCGTGCTGTCTGCTCTGGGTAGAAGTACTACAATGCACGCCCCAGTACTCTGCGTGTTGTTTACCCATGAAATCATTGCGTTACGCCCTTCATCTACTTCTGATTCTAAGTAGCCCTGCCTGGGCAAACCCGCCCTCCACTTTTGCTGAAGCCAAGGTCGTGGCAAAGCAGCAGGTCTACATGGACCAGGGCAAGAGCGCCATGGGCGAGCTGTATTGCGGCTGCCAATGGACATGGGTAGGCAAGTCAGGCGGACGGATCGACGCGGCTTCGTGCGGCTACCAGACCCGCAAACAGCAAAACCGCGCCGAACGCACCGAGTGGGAGCACATCGTGCCGGCCCATACCTTCGGCAACCAACGCCAGTGCTGGAGAAACGGTGGCCGGGAGCACTGCGTGGACAGCGACCCGGTATTCCGCGCCATGGAGGCCGACCTCTTCAACCTCTACCCTGCCGTCGGTGAGGTCAACGGTGACCGCAGCAATTTCAACTACGGCATGGTCAGTGGCAACCAGGGCGAATATGGCCAGTGCACGACCAAAGTGGATTTTGCCCAGCGCTCGGCCGAGCCCAGGGATGAAGTCAAGGGCCTGGTCGCCCGTACCACGTTCTACATGTTCGATCGCTACCGCTTGAACATGTCGCGCCAACAGCAACAGCTACTGATGGCATGGGACCGCCAGCACCCCGTTTCAGCCTGGGAAAAAGAGCGCGACAGACGCATTTCCGCCATCATGGGCCACGCCAACCCGTTCGTCACGGGCGAACGCAAGTGGACCCTGAACTACACCCCCACGGGCGATGGCGTGCAGCCGTCGCTGGCGGCGCCTGCCCGTACCACCGTAGCAAGCCAAGCCCCCGTGGGCGCCGTGCTGGGCAACCGCAACAGCCACGTGTATCACTTGTCTGCCGGGTGCCCGGGCTATCACCAGGTCGCGCCCAAGAACCAGGTCGCCTTCGCGACCGAGGTAGAAGCCCAGGCAGCGGGCTACCGCAAAGCCGGCAACTGCCGCTGATCGACCATCCTCAGCGGCGGCGCATCAGCCGTTGACCGCGTTGGCTGGGCGTCTACCCGCCAGCGCGGCGAGCATGTTGTCCACAGCGCAACGCGCCATCGCTTGCCGGGTTTCTTCGGTGGCCGAACCTATGTGCGGGGTGGCCACCACGTTAGCCAGCCGCAGCAAAGGCGAGTCGACCGCCAATGGCTCCTGAACGAACACATCCAGGCCCGCGCCGCGGATGCGTCGTGTTTCGAGGGCATCGATCAGCGCCTGTTCGTCCACGACACGCCCTCGGGAGATGTTGATCAGGATGGCCGCAGGTTTCATCAGCGCCAGTTCCTTGCGCCCGATTAGCCCCTCGGTAGCTGCGCTCAACGGGACGGTGAGGCAGACGAAATCTGCCTGCGCCAATAGCGCGTCCAGCGCAACGCGTCTGGCCCCGTAGCGGGCCTCGACGTCAGGCTTGGGTCGCTGGCTGTGGTAGATCACCTGCATGCCGAAACCCGCGGCCGCCCGCCGCGCCAGTGCTTCGCCGATACGCCCCATGCCGACGATGCCCAGCGTCTTGCCGTGTACGTCGCTGCCGAACTGCGCAGGGCCAAGGCTTGATTGCCAATGACCATCGCGCACCCAGTTGGCCAGTTCCACCACCCGCCTGGCCGTGGCCAGGATCAGTGCGAAGCCAGTGTCGGCCGTGGTTTCGGTCAACACATCGGGCGTATTGGTGAGCACGATGCCGCGTCGATCAAGGTCGGTGATGTCGTAGTTGTCCACCCCCACCGACACACTGGAAATGACCTCAAGCTCGGGCGCCAGGTCGAGCAGGCTGGCATCCAGGCGCAAACTGGCGCCTAGCAAGCCGTGGGCGCCGGGCAGCGCATCACGCAAGCGCGCCATCCCATCGGGGCGGGCCAGGTCGACGGTGGTGACCTCTGCCGCGGCCTGAAGGCGCGCGAGCAAGTCGTGGGACAACGCCTTGTACAACACGATGCGTTTATTCATGTTGGGTTCCTGAAGGGGGTGGCCGGACGCAGGCAAGGCGTCTTGGCGCGCCCGGAGGTGGTTGAGTTGTTCAGCGCTGCGGTCAGGGCAACGGCACACAGCAGCGCGCCACACATGAACAGGTACGACGCTGCGGGGCTACCCGTGGCGCCGTTGAGGTATCCCACCAGCCACGAGCCACCGAATGAGCCCAGCGCGCCCATGCTGTTGATCAAGGCCATGGCGCCACCGGCCACGTTGGCCGGCAGAATCTCGGGCACGATCGCGAAGAACGGGCCGTAGGGGGCATACATGCAGGCCCCGGCGACCACCAGCAGGACATACGACAACCAGAAGTGCTCGGTCCCCAACGCGTAGGAGCCGTAGAAAGCGAGCGCTGCCACCAGCAGCGGTGGCCACACGAAGCGCTTGCGCCGTTGCATCCGATCAGAGGCCCAGGAGACGCCCACCATGGCAATCACCGCCGCCAGGTAAGGCACCGAGGCCAGCCAGCCGGCCTCGACGATGTCGACGTTGGCCGCCTGCTTGAGGATCGAGGGCAGCCACAGCACGAAGCCATACACGCCAATGCTCCAGCAGAAATACTGCAGTGACAGGATGATCACCTGCGGCGAGCGAAACGCTTCACGGTAGTTCTTGACCGGCTTGATGCCCTGCTGCTCTGCCGCCAGTGCCTGTTGCAGATCATTTTTCTCCTGCTCGCTCAGCCAGGAAACCTGCGCAGGCCGGTCATCGACCAGGCGCCACCAGCAAAACGCCCAGATCACCGCCGGCAAGCCTTCGATGATGAACATCCAGCGCCAGTCGAAATGCTTGATCAGGTAGCCCGATACCACCGACATCCACAGGATGGTCACTGGGTTGCCCAGCATCAGGAAGGTGTTGGCGCGTGAGCGTTCCGCACGGGTGAACCAGTGGCACAGGTAGACCAGCATGGCCGGCATCACCGCCGCCTCCACCACGCCCAGCAGAAAGCGGATGCCGATCAGCATGTACACGTTGCTGACCATGCCAGTCAGCGTGGCCAGCCCGCCCCACAGGATCAGGCAGACGAAGATGAGCTTCTTGACGCTGCGCTTTTCGGCATAGATCGCACCCGGCACCTGGAAGAAGAAGTAGCCCAGAAAGAACAGCGCACCCAGTAGCGAGGACAGCACAGGGGTGATGTGCAGGTCGTCGGCCATGCCCGATGCTGCTGCGAAGCCGTAGTTGGCACGGTCCAGGTAGGCAAGGCTGTAGGTGATGAACACGATGGGGATGATGTACCACCAGCGGCGTGGCGCCAGGCTTGTACGTTTCATGGTGAGTTTCTCCTGAGCTTGTTGTTTTTGTGCGACAGGTGATTCAGGCCGTGCGTATTTCAGGGTTATGTGGGAGTTCGTATGTCGTCAGGTCGTGCCGGCGCGGCAAGCCCTCCATGTCACCGCGCGATTGCACGGCGCGGCTGCCGCACCAATTGCCACGGGCAACGGCGTGCTCGACGGGCTGGCTTTCGAGCAAGGCGCTGAGCACACCGACGGCGAAGGCATCGCCAGCGCCCACGGTGTCGACCACCCATGGCGCGGGTACGGCCGCGACCTGGCCCTCGTCGTTGGCGCTGCGGTAATAGGCGCCCGCCTCGCCCAGCTTGATCACCACCAGGTCCACACCAAGGTCCAGGTAAAAGCCGGCGATCTCGGCAGGTGTCTGACGACCCGTGAGCAGACGCCCCTCCTCCAGCCCCGGCAACACCCAGTTGGCCTGGGCAGCAATGGCGTTGATCTCCTCGATCATGCGCTGCTTGTCGGGCCATAGCGTCGGGCGCAGGTTGGGGTCGAATGAAATGGTGCGACCGGCTGTGCGCATCTGGCTGACCAACGCCTGGGCCAGCGTGCGACAGCCATCCGAGAGCGCCAGCGGAATGCCGGTTACATGCAGGTGGCCCGCGCGCAGCCAGGCCGGGTCCAGCATCGAAGCGCTCATGTGGCTGGCTGCAGAGCCACGCCGGAAATACTCGACGACAGGGTCACTGCCGTCATCGCAGCGCGCCTTCAGTTGAAAACCGGTTGGGTGCGTGGGGTCCACCTGCACATCCGCGCAGTCGAGCCCTTCTGCACGCAAACTGTCGAGCACGAAGCGCCCCAGCGAGTCGTTGCCTACCCGGCTGATCCAGCGCACGCCAAAGCCAAGCCGCGACAAGCCGATGGCGACATTGCTGTCGGCACCGGCAATGCGTTTGCCGAACCGCCCGACCTGTGCAAGATCCCCCACATCATCGGCCACGAACATGGCCATGGTCTCGCCGAAGCACAACACGTCATGATCAGGCATGGCTCAGCTCCCGTGCGTCATGGCGCGCACCCAGTGCGGACAGTTGACGTACATGGCTGCGCGTTACGGTCAGCAAGTCTTCGCCGAGCAGCGGGTATTCGACCGCGCATACCACCCCAGGTGTGAAATGGGCCAGTATCTGCTGCCAGTGCTCAAGGTCGGGCGCCTGGGGTGCCGCGGCTGCCAGTCGCCCGGTGGCATGGCGGGTCACTGCCTTGCAATGCACGTACTCGACCCAACGGCCAAGCCGGTTGGCCGCCTCCAGCACAGGCTCGTCCAGCCACTGCCAGTTGCCGATGTCGAAGGTCATGCCGACCCGCACACCGCACGCCTGTGCCTGTTCGAAGAAACCCACGAGCGGCGCTATCCGCCCACCGTGCTCAGTCTGGTCGTTCTCGACCAGCAATACCGGGCCGTCCTCGGACAGCAGCGCCCGTAATGCCCGCATGTCGACGTCACCCCGGTAATGCCCCAGGGACACCTTGACCGCCACAGCCCCAAGTACCTTGGCGATGCGCAGCTTGGCCTTCAACTCGGGCGCGAGGATCCCTTGGGCGCACCAGAGCTCCAGCGGCGTGGAGTACAGACACTGCAGCCCTGCACCGGCGATGAATGCACCCAGAGCAGTCGGGTCGGGCTGACATGAGAACAACTCCTCACGTAACTCCACGCGGCTTGCCCCGGCGCTGGCCAGCAGATCGATGAACTGTTCCTGGCCGCGTTGTCGGACGAAGTCTGCGCCGTAGCTGGACAGGCTGATGGAAACAGGATTTGCATGCATTGTTATTGTCCTATGAAACCGGTTTCATTTTTAGACGGCAGGCATCGCGGGCAAGCCGCAAGCCGCCGTTGTGTTCAGCGTGGGTGGGTGGAACCTCGTATGATCAGCGACGCTTTGAAATCGATGCGCCGGGCGGCGCCTTGTTCACCGTGCAGGCGACTGAGCAAGTGTTCGAAGGCTGCCATACCGATGCGTTCGGTGGGCTGCGCCAGGGCCGTGATGCCGTTGCCAACCAAGGGGTACCAGTCAAGGTCGTCCAATGCGATCACCCCGACCTCACCGAACAGCGCATGCCCGGCCTCGCGCAATGCGGTGGTCACCGCCAGCGTCGCAACGCCATTGAGGGTGAAAAGTGCCTTGGGACGGGTGCCGTCGCTCCCCAGGAAGCGGGTGAGCGCTTGCGACAATCCAGGGCCGGTTGGCACCACCTGGCACTGCATGTCAGCACGGGTTTGGACAAGGGCTGTCAATGCCTGGACGCGCTCGGCTCGCGAGCTGGTACCGTCCAGTGGCTCGGTAATGGCGAGAATGTTTCGGTAACCACGGGCGTGTAGATGCTCGATACCCTGCTGCATCGCGTGAGCATTATCCAGGCCGACCAGGTCGGCGTTGAGCTCAGGCAACTGCCGGTCGACCAGCACGATGGGCAGGTCACGCATGACGGTAAGCAACTCACCCGGGTGGTGGCCCAGGGTGTTCACGATCAGTCCTTCCACGTTGTATGACTGCAAGGCGCGCAGGTGGTGGCGCTCTTGCTCGTCATCGCGGTTGGTGTTGCACACGACCAGGCTGTAGCCATGCTGGCGGCACGCCGTCTCCACGCCGTGCATAACGGCGACCGAATAGGGGTTGAGGATATCGGCGACCAACATGCCGATCAGCCGTGTCTGCCCGCGCTTGAGCCCGCGCGCCATCTGGTTCGGCCGATAGCCAAGCTGCTCGATCACCTCGCCCAGGCGCTGGGCCGTGGCATCGGCCAACAATTGGCGATCGCCCCCGATGTACCGGGAAACGGTGGCCTTCGAGACGCCTGCGACACGGGCCACCTCGCTGATGGTGACACGGTCGCGCACTGGCGCGGGTGCTGGGCTCATGATGGGACCTTATGGTTGTTGTGATCATGATGAAACCGGTTTCACTAGAACAAAAACACCTGTGCGCGTCAATCCACCGTTGATCGGGAATCCTCCGTGCCGCCTGTTTGCGGGTAGATACCGTCTTGATCCTCTACCTCCCAAGTACGATTTGAGGGTTAAGACGGTATCTATCTTGGTCCTGTATTGGCTGAGATAGCGCAGGCTTGGACTTTGCAGAAGCAACTGCTAGCGTCGCCTCTGAGGCTAGCCGATTTCCGGGTAGATACCGTCTTGACCCTCACCTCGCAAGCGCGATTTGAGGGTCGAACGGCTTTCCAGATTTCACCACGCCGTAC
>NZ_VEJQ01000139.1:0-305 GCF_007680745.1 Pseudomonas sp. DE0010 | reverse complement strand
AGGGGGTTCGTCTGACGAATTGTCAGGCGCCTAGCGATGCTTGGGAAGCGCTACGACGAGGGCGCTGGGCAAATGCCCGGCAGCGGAGCGGCCATTCGCCCACAAATGTTCACAAATGCCCTGGAACCCGGCATTCCAGGCCGCAGTCAACTGTGACGTGCGCTGTGGACCTGCCCGTCCGCAGCTGATGCCCGCCACCGTTCCGGCGCGGGCCCCATCAGATTCACAGGTTTATTTCGACGAGGCCGAACTCATGAAAAAGCTGCTGATCACCTCTACCGCTGCTGTGATGCTGTCGATGGCCA
>NZ_VEJQ01000138.1:0-306 GCF_007680745.1 Pseudomonas sp. DE0010 | reverse complement strand
CGAGCCAGGGCAGGACCAGGCCGGCGGCCTGCTGGAAGAGCTGGCCGACGATGGGTAGCGCCGGCGCTTCCTGGGAATTCAGCTTGAGGTGGCGAAAGGTCGGCGAGGCCTGCAGCGGGGCCAGGATGGGCGCCAGCAGGGGATCGCGCAGGCAGTCCAGAAAGACGTCGCTGACCGAGTTGGCGATGATCTGATAGTCACCCAGCTTGCCAGCGCCGAGTTCGGTCCCGGCATCGACGATGATGGTGCCGGCCTGGGCCAGTTGCTCGAGGGCGCCACGCTTGATGGCATTGAACAGGAATCCCA
>NZ_VEJQ01000137.1:0-306 GCF_007680745.1 Pseudomonas sp. DE0010 | reverse complement strand
AGCATCAAGCTCAAGGCGGGCACCCTGCTTGGTCCGGATCACGAGGCGGCCTGCATCAAGGCCCTGCGCCAGGCCTTCCCGCAGGCGCCGCTGCGTATCGACCCCAACGGCAACTGGTCGCTGGAAACGTCGCTGCGCATCGCCGAGGTGCTGAAGGACGACCTGCAGAACTACGAGGATCCGACTCCGGGCCTGGACAGCATGGCCGAACTGCACCGGCGCACCGGCATACCCCTGGCCACCAACATGGTGGTCACCGATTTCGACGAATTCCGCCGCAGCGTGGCCCAGAACAGCGTGCAGATC
>NZ_VEJQ01000136.1:0-306 GCF_007680745.1 Pseudomonas sp. DE0010 | reverse complement strand
AAAGGGCACCAGGGAAACGGTTTTGCCGCCAACGTTGAATTCGAACTTCGGCAGGGAGGATGCCAGGGCGACAACGTAGGTATTGGTTTTCTGATCGCCCGAGGCGCTGTTCAAATCGGTGTTCGCGCCATAGCGGGCCACAGAGGCCGAATAGTAGCTGCCTTGCTTGGTGGGCTCTTCAGGTGCCAAGCCGCGGATGTTGGCGAGAGTCGTGACCGTCTTGGCGGTAGGCGCATAATCCTCGTTGCTGCCTACCGCACCAATGTAACGTTGACCGGCCACCGAGGGCTGCAGGGCACTGATGGC
>NZ_VEJQ01000135.1:0-306 GCF_007680745.1 Pseudomonas sp. DE0010 | reverse complement strand
CCCATGGCGATGAACATCTGCCGCCAGCCCAGCCACAGCAGCAGGGCGGTGAGGATCGGCAGGGAGATCGCCGGTCCCAGCGAGGAGGAGAGGTTGAAGATGCCGGAGGGCAGGCCGCGCTCGCGCACGTTGAACCACTCGCTGACCACCTTGGCGCCGGCCGGGAATTGCGGCGCCTCGCCGATGCCCAGGCCGACGCGAGCGAGGATCATCAGGTGCAGGCTGCTGAGCAGCCCGAGCACGCCCTGGGCGATGGACCAGAGGCAGATGCCCAGGCCCAGGGTCAGGCGCGCGCCGAAGCGATCC
>NZ_VEJQ01000134.1:0-307 GCF_007680745.1 Pseudomonas sp. DE0010 | reverse complement strand
CGAGACGGCCAAAGGGACCAACCATACACAGCGCCCCCTGGCCGCACAAGTTACCAAGCGTCGCAGGTGCCGGGCCCGTCCAGACGACCCCGGGCGCCGGCAAAAGCGACAGTCTGTTCAACCGGTATTGCGCAGTCCTGCGGCGATCCCGGCCACGCTTACCAGCAGGGCCTGATCGAGCGCCGCCGGCTGGCTTTCGCCGGCCGCCCGCGCCCGGGCCAGCAGCTCGATCTGCAGGAGGTGCAGCGGATCGAGATAGGTGTTGCGCACGGCGATGAACACCAGGGTTTCCGGATGGTGTTCGAGC
>NZ_VEJQ01000133.1:0-308 GCF_007680745.1 Pseudomonas sp. DE0010 | reverse complement strand
CACTCTTCGTTGACCTCGAAGGTAAAGGTCATGAAGGGCGAGGGATGGTCGACCTTGAGCATCTGCGGCGCCACGGTGTCGAGCATGGACGGGCAGAACGGCCGCCAGCGCTCGCGGAACTTGATCTGGGCGTTGATGCGATCGGCCACGCCCGGCACGCTGGGGCAGCCGATGATGGAGCGACCGCCCAGGGCGCGCGGACCGAATTCCAGGCGACCCTGGAACCAGGCCACCGGATTGCCGGCCACCATGATCTCGGCGATGCGCCGGGGCATGTCGTCGATCCGCTCCCACTTGGGTGCGTTGGG
>NZ_VEJQ01000132.1:0-311 GCF_007680745.1 Pseudomonas sp. DE0010 | reverse complement strand
TTACACGGATTGTGTGCGGGATAGGCCCCCACACCCCAGCTCTCCGGTGCCCTTCCCGCCATGCGTCTGCTGTTCTCCCTGCTGCTGTGCCTCGCCCTGCCCGCCCTCGCCACGGCGGCCGATCCCGTGCTCTATCGTCCCCTCCAGCTCGACACCGGCAGCGGTGTACTCAAGGGCAGTCTGATCCTGCCCCGTAGCGACAGGCCGCAACCGGTGGTGCTCTTCGTTTCCGGCTCGGGGCCCATCGATCGCAACGGCAACGCCCCCGGCGCGCGCAACGCGGCCCTGCAGCGGCTGGCCGAGGCCCTGGG
>NZ_VEJQ01000131.1:0-311 GCF_007680745.1 Pseudomonas sp. DE0010 | reverse complement strand
GCCCAGCGCTGGCTACGGATCGTCGCCCGCGGCGAGCCGGTGGACCTGCCGCGCATCCCCACGGGCACCGATCTCGCCGGACTGGAAAGCGCCCTGCACGTGGTGGAGACCTATCTGCACCTGTCCCGCAGCCTGCCCGAGCTGTTTCCGGCCCTGGAACGCGGGCAGGATCATCGCGACCTGCTCAACGACGCCATAACCCGCGAGTTGTCGCGGCGGCGGCGACCGCGTGGCCAGGAAAAGGGCCAGGGCAAGGGCGGCCGCCGCCAGGGTCGCGGCGAGCGACGCGGTGGGCGCTTCGGGCGTTAGGC
>NZ_VEJQ01000130.1:0-311 GCF_007680745.1 Pseudomonas sp. DE0010 | reverse complement strand
CTCACTTTTTGACAAGACAAAAAGTGAGCCGCCGTAAGGGCGGAAAGGTGACTGTGCGCCACCCGCGCTAATGAATATCAACTTGCTATATGTGCCCACGCTTTGAAGCTTAAAGTTTGAAGTTTGAAGTTTGAAGTTTGAAGTTTGAAGTTTGAAGTTTGAAGTTTGAAGTTTGAAGTTTGGATTTTTATTGCGTTGGTGTGGGTGTTGAAAGAGAGCATGGTCCATTTGCGGTGGCGACGCTTAATCACCTTTTCGCCCTTACGGCGAGTCACTTTTTGTCAAACGCGACAAAAAGTAACCAAAAAACG
>NZ_VEJQ01000012.1:0-148783 GCF_007680745.1 Pseudomonas sp. DE0010 | reverse complement strand
TGAATCTCAAGGAGTTTCGCGTTCCGATGTCGCTGGAAGTGGGGCGCATTATAAGGGGATTCGAAACCGCGTCAACCATTAATTTCATGTATTTGAAATATTCTGGCCGTGGGCAGGGAAGGCGCCGCTGATGGATGAAGCACTGCGTTATATAGAACAAGGAGGCCCCATGGCCTCCTTGCTCCCCAACAGCACGCTTACAAACTAGGGAATGCGAACTGCGATGCTTCATGGCTGGCCCGCTGCGGCCAGCGTTGGGTAATGGCCTTGCGCCGCGTGTAGAACCTCACGCCGTCTGGCCCGTAGGCATGCAGATCACCAAACAGCGAACGCTTCCAACCGCCGAAGCTGTGATAGGCCACAGGGACCGGCAGCGGAACGTTCACCCCTACCATGCCTACCTCGATTTCATCGCAGAACAACCGCGCCGCTTCACCGTCACGGGTAAAGATGCAGGTACCGTTGCCGTACTCGTGATCATTGATCAGTTGCATGGCCTGCTCGAGGCTGTCGACCCGTACTACACACAACACCGGCCCGAAGATCTCTTCCTTGTAGATGCGCATTTGCGGGGTAACCTTGTCGAACAAGGTGCCGCCGACGAAATAGCCCTCTTCATTACCCGACACGCTCAAGCCGCGCCCGTCCACTACGAGCCTGGCGCCCGCCGCTACGCCTTCATCGATATAGCCAACCACCTTGTCGCGAGCCGCCGCCGTGACCAGGGGCCCCATGTCCAGGCCGCACGATGTGCCCGCACCGATCTTCAGTGCCTTGATTTGCGGCTCAAGCTTGGCAATGAGCGCATCGGCCACCTGGTCACCCACGCACACCGCGACCGAAATGGCCATGCAGCGCTCACCGCACGAACCATAGGCAGCCCCCATCAGCGCACTGACGGCATTGTCCAGGTCGGCATCGGGCATCAGCACTGCATGGTTCTTCGCGCCGCCCAGTGCCTGGACGCGCTTGCCACGCTTGGTGCCCTCAGCGTAGATGTACTCGGCAATTGGCGTAGAACCCACGAAGCTCAACGCCTTGACCTCCGGCGCCTCGATCAGGGCATCCACCGCTTCCTTGTCACCGTGCACCACATTGAGGATGCCCTTGGGCAAGCCCGCTTCCAGCAACAGCTGGGCGATGAACAGCGTCGAGCTGGGGTCACGCTCCGAAGGCTTGAGGATGAATGCGTTGCCGCATGCGATTGCCAGTGGATACATCCACAACGGCACCATCGCCGGGAAGTTGAACGGCGTGATCCCCGCTACTACCCCCAGCGGTTGAAAGTCGGACCAGGCGTCGATGTTGGGGCCCACGTTTCGGCTGTACTCGCCCTTGAGCAATTCAGGTGCAGCGCAGGCGAACTCGACGTTCTCGATACCACGCTTCAACTCCCCGGCGGCGTCTTCCAGGGTCTTGCCATGCTCCTCGCTGATCATCTGTGCGATTCGCGCTTCGTTCTGCTCGAGCAGTTGCTTGAAACGGAACATGACTTGGGCGCGCTTGGCGGGCGGGGTGTTGCGCCAGGCCGGGAACGCGGCCTTGGCCGCATCGATGGCTTGCTGCACGGTCGCACGACTGGCCAGTTCGACCTTGCGAATGGCCTGGCCGGTGGAGGGGTTGAACACATCGGCGGTGCGCTCGCCCTTGGTAACCAGGTCACCGTTGATCAGGTGCTGAACAATGCTCATGTAACACTCCAGATAAAAAAGAGGCGTGGCAGGCGTGTCTGCGACGGGCGCCTGCCTTGAACGCAGAAAATCAATCGATCAGGTTCAGCGTCTCGCCCACGGCATCGAACAGACGGTCCAGCTCTTCAGGCTTGGTGTTGAAGGTTGGGCCGAACTGCAAGGTGTCGCCGCCGAATCGCACATAGAAGCCCGCTTTCCACAGCTTCATCGCCGCTTCATAAGGGCGCACGATGGCATCTCCGTCCCGGGCGGCGATCTGGATGGCGCCTGCCAGGCCATAGTTGCGGATATCGACGATGTTCTTGGTGCCTTTGACGCCGTGCAGCAGCTTCTCGAAATGCGGTGCCAGGTCGGCAGCGGACTGTACGAGGTTTTCCTTCTGCAGCAGATCCAGCGCGGCAAGCCCTGCCGCGCAGGCGACTGGGTGTGCGGAATAGGTATAGCCATGTGGGAATTCCACGGCATAGTCCGGCGTCGGCTGGTTCATGAACGTGTGGTAGATCTCGCTGCTGGCAACCACCGCCCCCATGGGGATCGCGCCGTTGGTCACCTGCTTGGCGATGCACATCAAGTCTGGCGTAACGCCAAAGGCCTCGGCGCCGGTCATCGCGCCCATCCGGCCGAAGCCGGTGATCACTTCGTCGAAAATCAGCAGGATGTTGTGCTGGCTGCAGATTTCCCGCAGACGCTTGAGGTAACCCTTGGGCGGCGGCAGCACGCCGGCCGAACCTGCCAGCGGCTCGACGATCACCGCTGCAATATTGGATGCATCGTGCAGCTCGATCAGCTTGAGCATCTCGTCAGCCAGCGCGATGCCGCCCTCTTCCGGCAGGCCCTTGGTGAACGCGTTGGCCGGCAATACGGTGTGGGGGAGATGATCGACGTCCAGCAACTGCCCGAACATCTTGCGGTTGCCGTTGACGCCGCCCAGGCTGGTACCGGCGATGTTAACCCCGTGGTAGCCACGGGCGCGGCCAATGATCTTGGTCTTGGTGGCCTGACCTTTCAGGCGCCAGTAGGCTCGCACCATCTTCAGGGCCGTATCGGCACATTCGGAGCCTGAGTTGGTGTAGAACACATGATTCAGGTCACCCGGCGTCAGTTCGGCAATCTTTTCAGCCAACTGGAAGGACAGCGGGTGCCCGAACTGAAACCCCGGCGAGTAGTCCAGGGTGCCGATCTGGCGCGACACCGCCTCGGTGATTTCCTTGCGGGTATGGCCCGCGCCACATGTCCACAACCCTGACAGGGCATCGAAGATCCTGCGCCCCTTGTCGTCCACCAGATGATTGCCATCGGCCGCCACGATCAGCCGAGGATCGCGCTGGAAATTGCGGTTGGCGGTATAGGGCATCCAGTGCGCATCCAGCTTGAGCTGGCTGGCGATACCGGCAGGCGCGGTTTGGAGCATGTTCATCGGCGGTTCCTCGGAAGACGATTAGGCAACGATGGATGTTGTTGCAGCTAACTTGGCACGGCGATAAAGTCTGAAAAAGCCTGCATTTCTAACCTTTACACAGGCCACGACTAAACTGATGAGCCGACGCCCCGATCCGCTTGCACAAGTCAGCGACTTCGATATTCGCCTGCTGAAAATCTACCGCAGCGTCGTGGAATGTGGCGGGTTTTCCGCCGCAGAAAACGTGCTGGGTATCGGGCGATCGGCTATCAGTCAGCAGATGAACGATCTTGAACAGCGTTTGGGTTTGCGCTTGTGCCAGCGCGGGCGTGCAGGGTTCTCGCTGACCGAGGAAGGCCGAGAGGTCTATCACTCGGCGCTGCAACTGCTCAGCGCGCTGGAAACCTTTCGTACCGAAGTCAACGGCCTGCACCAGCATCTGCGCGGCGAGTTGAACATCGGCCTGACCGACAACCTCGTCACCTTGCCGCACATGCGCATCACCCATGCCCTGGCTGAACTCAAGGACCGGGGTCCGGACGTGCGCATCCAGATCCGCATGATCGCACCCAGCCAGGTGGAGCACGGTGTTCTCGATGGCAGCCTGCATGTGGGCGTCGTCCCCCAGACCAGCCCGTTGTCGGGGCTGGAATATCAACCGCTGTATAGCGAACGCTCGCTGCTGTACTGCGCCGTCGGTCATCCGCTGTTCTACGCCGATGACGATCTGCTCGACGATGAGCGCCTCAATCGCCAGGAGGCCATTGCCCCGACCTTCCGCTTGCCTGCCGAAATCCAGGCGCACTACCAGGTGCTCAACTGCACGGCCAGCGCGTCGGATCGCGAAGGCATGGCGTTCCTGATCCTGACAGGGCGCTACATGGGTTACCTGCCTGATCATTACGCTGCGCTCTGGGTCCAGCAAGGACGGCTGCGAGCGCTCAAGCCGCAGCAACGCTTCTATGACCTGAGCTTGAGCTGGGTGACGCGAAAAGGCAGACGGCCCAACCTGGTGCTTGAGAGTTTTCTGGAAAGTCTGGCTGCGACACGTTGATGCCACTCTCTGCCGCCAATGCTTGTTACTTTGCCGTGGGAAGGTAATCTTGTCCTACAGACGCAGCCATCCCCCTGCACGGAATCGTTCATGACATTAGAAGTCCCTGCGCACCGCCTATCCGCCTCCGGCAAACCCGCAGGCCGTATCCGACAGAAAAATGAACAGGCCATCATCAAGGCCGCCGAAGACGAGTTCGCCCGTCATGGTTTCAAGGGCACCAGCATGAACACCATTGCCCTCAAGGCAGGGCTGCCCAAAGCCAACCTGCACTATTACTTCACCAACAAGCTGGGCCTGTACATTGCCGTACTCAGCAACATCATCGAGCTATGGGACAGCACCTTCAACGCCTTGAGCGTCGAGGACGACCCGGGCGAGGCGCTTAGCCGATACATTCGCACGAAGATGGAGTTCTCCAGGCGCAACCCGCAGGCGTCGCGAATCTTCGCCATGGAAGTGATCAGCGGCGGCTCCTGCCTGACCGAGTACTTCAGCGCTGACTACCGCGAGTGGTTCCGGGGCCGGGCGGCAGTGTTCCAAGCCTGGATGGATGCAGGCAAGATGGACCCTGTCGACCCGGTCCACCTGATCTTCCTGCTGTGGGGCAGTACCCAGCACTACGCCGATTTCGCCACGCAGATCTGCCAAGTGACCGGTCGCAGCCGGTTGACCAAGCAAGATATGGAAGATGCCAGCACCAACCTTATCCACATCATTCTCAAAGGATGCGGCATCGCGCCAGTTGCCTGACCGACATTTATGCCTTCTACCCTGCTCGACCTCTGCGAATACCGCGAGGACATTCGCAAAAGCCGCTTCATTACCCTGGCCGGGCCCATCGCCAGTGCCAGCGATGCCATGAGCTTCATCGAGCGTCACAGCGACCCCGACGCCACCCACAATTGCTGGGCATGGAAAATCGGGCCCCAATACCGCAGCAGCGACGACGGCGAACCCGGCGGCACGGCCGGCCGCCCGATTCTGTCAGCCATCGAGGCACAGGACTGCGATCAGGTGGTGGTACTGGTCATCCGCTGGTACGGTGGCATTCAGCTTGGTACCGGCGGACTGGCCAGGGCATACGGCGGCGGCGCCAACAAATGCCTGCAACAGGCACCCAAGCGCCTGCTGGTACAGCGCAGCGAGTTCACTTGCAGTTGTGCATTCAGCGAATTGGCGCTGGTGAAACTGCGGATCGCCGACGTTGAAGGTCTAGTGCTGGACGAGCACTTCACCGCCAACGGTGTAGATCTGAGGATTGCCTTTGAAGATGTCCACAGGCAACTACTGCAACAACAATTGGCAGACCTGAGTCGCGGCCGAATCCTGCTGGCAAGTTGCTGAGTGTTGCCCACAGCAACTGTGGGCCTGGCTGTGGATAAGCTTGGGGCATACGCCTAGAACCCAATGAACATGCCCCCTCGCTAGACTTGTTCAAAATTTGACCAGGTTTGCGAAATCGGCAGTTTCAGTTAAGCCAGCCCAAGTTATCCCCATGCGCAGGCGGTCATGCGGCCAGATGACTGCGGTTTGCACACATTAATTGTGGAGCAGCCTGTGGATAACCCGTGAGTGAAACGACAGGGCACCTGTTGCACATGGCCGCGCCGAGGGTTGCTCATTTTTCAAGCAGTCAGGCGCCGCAGTGCAACGTCACAAATGGCCGGGCACACCCAGGCGTCCTATGAATTATGCTCACAGGCTCTAACAACCCTATGGAGCACGCTCATGGCCGATTCAAAAACCGCTCTGATCATCGGGGCCTCCCGCGGCCTGGGATTGGGCCTGGTCAACCGCCTGTACGAAGACGGATGGAAGGTCACTGCCACAGTACGCAATCCGCAAAAACCAGGCGCTCTGGCTGATGTTCCGGGCGTGCGTATCGAACAGCTGGAGATGAATGACCCAGCCCAACTCGACACCCTGGCTGAGCGCCTGACCGGGCAGCTATTCGACCTGGTATTTGTCAACGCAGGTGTCATGGGCCCTCTCCCCCAGGATGTGGAAAACGTTACGCACCAAGAAATTGGTGACCTGTTCATGACCAATGTCGTTGCACCGATTCGTGTCGCACGCCGTCTGGTTGAACATGTATGTGAACAGACCGGTGTACTCGCCTTCATGAGTTCAATTCTGGGCAGTGTCGCAGTGCCTGATGGCGGGGAGATCTGCTTGTACAAGGCCAGCAAGGCTGCCCTGAACTCCATGATCAACAGTTTTGTGGTGGCCCAGCCGCGCCATGACCTGTGCGTATTGGCCATGCATCCAGGATGGGTGAAAACCGACATGGGCGGAGAAAACGCGGAGATCGACGTGCTGACCAGCACCCGTGGCATGCTTGAGCAGATCAAGGCCCAAAGTGGCACAGCGGGCCTTCGCTTCATCAACTACAAGGGCGAACCCTTGGTCTGGTGATTGGGCAGGTTGCCGCCATTGGGGCGCACGGCCAGGCCTGGCCCTGTAGAATGGCGGCAACCGTACCTGATTGAGATCACCTTATATGTATGACTGGTTGAACGCCCTGCCCAAGGCCGAACTGCACCTGCACCTTGAAGGCTCCCTGGAACCCGAGCTGCTGTTCGCCCTGGCCGAGCGCAACAAGATTGCCCTGCCCTGGGCTGATGTCGAGACGTTGCGCGGTGCGTACGCCTTCAACAACCTGCAGGAGTTCCTCGACCTGTACTACCAGGGCGCCGACGTTCTGCGCACCGAACAGGACTTCTACGACCTCACATGGGCGTACCTGCAGCGTTGCAAAGCGCAGAGTGTGATTCACACCGAGCCCTTCTTCGATCCACAGACACACACCGACCGCGGTATTCCTTTTGAAGTGGTGCTCAATGGCATCAACCAGGCACTCAAGGATGGTCGTGACCAGTTGGGCATCAGCAGCGGCCTGATCCTGAGCTTCCTTCGCCACCTGAGCGAAGACGAAGCCCAAAAGACGTTGGACCAGGCCCTGCCGTTTCGCGATGCATTCATTGCCGTTGGGCTGGACAGTTCCGAAATGGGCCACCCACCCAGCAAGTTCCAACGTGTGTTCGACAGGGCACGCAGCGAAGGCTTCGTGGCCGTTGCCCATGCCGGCGAGGAAGGCCCGCCCGAGTACATCTGGCAAGCGCTGGACCTGCTCCAGATCAAGCGTATCGATCACGGCGTGCGCGCCATCGAAGACGAGCGCCTGATGCAGCGCATCATCGACGAGCAGATTCCCTTGACCGTGTGCCCATTGTCCAACACCAAGCTGTGCGTGTTCGACCACATGAGCCAACACAACATTCTCGACATGTTGGAAAAAGGCGTAAAAGTCACCGTCAACTCAGACGACCCAGCCTATTTCGGGGGCTACGTGACGGAAAACTTCCATGCCCTGCACACTCACCTGGGAATGACCCAAGACCAGGCTAGCCGGCTTGCCCAGAACAGCCTGGATGCGCGCCTGGTCTGACGCACTCAGCCCACCTGCAGCGTCTCGACCCGGGCGATGCGATTGATCTGCTGGATACCCAGCGGTGATATGTGCAGCGCCCGGGTATCCTCGGCCTCGCGTATCCATCCCGATTGCAGGAACAGGCGGAACAGCGCCTGGCCCAGAACGCCCCCCAGGTGCGGCTCCATGTCATGCCACTCGGTGCAGCGGCACATCGTGCATGCTCGGGGCTGATGCGGTGCCAACGCATCGATGTATACGCCGAGGCTAGCCAGTTGCGCCCGCCCCTCATCGCTGACCACCAACTGCCGCCCACAACCATCCAGCCATCCGGCCACTACCAGGCGGTGGTAGAGTTCGGCCGCAAGCTCACCGCCCAGGTGATCGCCGCACCGTCTGGCGCGCCGCACGGACATGGGCAATGTAGGGCGCGGCGTGTGGGCATGACGGCTTCTTTCCTGTTCGAGCTGCACGCTGGCAAGGGCCTCCACAGCGGCGCCCACCTGAGGCGTTGCCAGGCGGAAATAACGTTTGCGCCCCCGGGCCTCATGCCGAAGCAGACCCGCTGAAGAAAGCAGCGAAAGGTGTGCACAAGCCGATGAGGCGCTTAGCCCGGTAATGATGGCCAACTCATTGGCCAGGCGGGGTGTGCCATCGATCAAGGCCCATAACATGGCACTGCGCTTGGGGTCGGCCATCAGGCTGGCGATTTGGCTGATGCTACTGGCTGCGTTCATGTCCCTGTGACTCCCTGCAAATTCACTGTGTAGATGCGATGGCCGACCCTGGCCCACGAACGCCCTCGCTCGCGCTGGCCTGGCTCGCCAGTATAAGCCGCACCTGGAGCCACCCTGGCGCCACTGCCAGGCCTAGTTGTCGCAAAAATGCCACTGGGTAGGGCTACCCTTTGCAGGAGACTTCTTCAGCGGCATGTTCGCAAAACAGCCTGTATATCGGCGGTTTGACAGAAAAAATGGCTCAGCATGGGATGAGTCAAGGCGTATCGCTTATTGCAAATTCGGAAGATGCCCACAGCCGTCTTCACCAAATAGCGCAGGTATTATCGAAGGTTCTTCATGCCTCACACCGAGCGCCTGGATTGCAGGCGCCGCGTCAACAGCGCAACCGTGACCACCAGCGCCCCGCACAGGCTCATCACAAGCGCCATGGGCACCGCGCTGCCATCGTGCAGTACACCGACCAACGCCGCGGCTCCTGCGGCAACACTGAACTGCACGCAGCCCATCAAGGCAGAAGCGCTACCCGCCCGAGCGCCCTGCCCGCTCATGGCGCATGCAGAGGCATTGGGCAGAATGAAACCCAGGCTCGCGATGCATACGAACAGTGGTACCAATAGCGGCCAGAGCGCTGCAGGCCTGATCGCCGCCATGCTCAGCAATGTCAGGCCTGCTGCCAGGTATACCCATACCGCCCGGGTCAGCAGCCAGGCCGGTCCGCGTTTGGCCAGCAGGCGGGCGTTCACCTGAGCCATCAGGATGAACCCCGCAGCATTGGCACCGAAGAACCAGCCGTAATGCTCGGCAGGAACCCCGTACAACTTGATGAACACGAACGGCGAGCCTGCGATGTAGGCGAACATGCCGGCAATGGCGATACCGCCCGTCAAGGCGTGCCCCAGGAACACGCGGTCGGCGAGCAGGCGCAGGTACTGACGCAAAGCGCCTGACAATGGCTGCCGGGGAATATGATCAGGCATGCTTTCAGGCAGCCCGAGGCTAACGGCGAGCAGGCAGCCGGCACTGAACAGGCTCAGGGACAGGAATATGAACTGCCACCCAACGTGGTTGACCAACACGCCGCCCAGCATGGGCGCAAGGATCGGCGCCAAGCCCATGACCAGCACCAGTTGCGAGAATACCTTGGCCGAAGCCACCGGGTCGCACTTGTCGCTGACAATCGCCCGCGACAGCACCATACCCGCGCAGCCGCCCAGTGCCTGGACAAAGCGCGCCAGGATCAGGGTGTCCAGGTTGGGCGCATAGGCGCAGGCCAGCGATGCCAGGGTAAAAAGCGCCACGCCGAACAGCAATGGCTTGCGCCGACCGAAACGGTCAGCCACCGGGCCATAGAGCAACTGCCCGATGGACAGCCCGAGAAAGTAGGCGGCCAGGGTAGTCTGGACGTGTTTTTCATCAGTGGCGAACGCCTGGGCTATCGCCGGAAAGGCAGGCAGATAGAAGTCGATCGCCAAAGGCCCGAACGCACTGAGTGCGCCCAGGATAAGGACCATTCGCAGGTTCATCGGGAATCCATAGCAAGCTAACAAAGTTGCACATTCTACCTGCTGTGGACCCCGTCCTGCGCAAAACAATCCAACAATCGCGTTACCTGGCTCGAGCGCTTATGCAATCTCGGTCTGGTAACCCTCTTCCTGGATGGCCGCCCGTATCTGCGCTGGGTTGGCACTGCTATCGACGCGGACCTGCTTCTTTGCCAAGTCGACATCTACCTTGGCAGCGCCATCAAGCGCCTGGACGGCTTGGGTAACCGCCTTCACGCAATGGCCACAGGTCATGCCTTCTACCGAGAATACGTGCATGGGAATACCTCCTCTGGGTTTTCAGCGAGTTTCAAGCTTGCCATGGGGGCAAGGTCAAGCGTGCGTGTCTGGAGGTGGCAATTCGCGTCCACCTCGGCCAAGCTGCGACTTTGAAACAGGCAAGCAGGAGAGTGTTCATGTTCAGGACAGCAATGGGCTTCATCGGGCTGCTGGGTGCGCTCGCGGCGGTGCCGCCGGCCATCGCCGAAGACAACTCGGCCTACAGCGTGCTGATCATTTCCCGCGAACGGCTTGAAGTGGCCACCAGTTGCGAGATCGGTGTCTACCTGAACGATCAACTGTCGGGGCGCCTGTTCCAGGAACAGTCCACGTCGTTCAACCTGCCTGCGGGCCCTGTCGATGTGCGCCTGCGCCTGCTGCCTGGGCAGACACCCGGTTGCGCCCCGGGCCTTGAAGATCAACGTAGCACCCGGTTGAACCTGCAAGCCGGGCAGATCAACAAGTACCGCATCGCGATGGGCCAGTATGGGATGGAGCTCAAGCGAACGCCGTTGGACTATTGACCTTCCCCGCATGGCAAGGTTGATGCTGGCAGCGTGCCCAAGGAGGAAATCATGTCCACGCCCGTCACTTATCACCTGCCCGTCTCCGGCATGACCTGCGCCAGTTGCGCTGGCCGAGTGGAACGTGCCTTGCGCAAGGTCACCGGCGCAGAACACGTCACCGTCAACCTTGCCAACGAGCAGGCCCGTGTACAGGCGCCGGCCGATAGCCTGGATGCACTGGTCAACGCTGTCCACGCAGCCGGTTACGCGGTGCCCAGCCATACCGTGGAATTGCAGATCGCCGGCATGACCTGCGCCAGCTGCGTCGGCCGGGTCGAGCGTGCGCTGGCCAAGGTGCAGGGGGTTCTGAAGGTCAGCGTCAATCTGGCCAACGAACGTGCCCACCTGGACGTCCTCGATGGCGTGCAGGATGCGGCGCTGATCGATGCGATAGGGCAAGCCGGTTACCACGCCAGCCTGCCGCACGCATCCGAAAGTGAACAGGCGACGATCCAACGCCGCTTGCGCCGGGAACGCCTTGCAGTCGCCGCGGCGCTGCTGCTGGCTTTTCCCCTGGTGTTGCCCATGCTGGTACAACCGTTGGGCCTGCACTGGATGCTGCCGGCCTGGGCACAATTTCTGCTGGCAACGCCGGTGCAGTTCATCCTGGGCGCCCGCTTCTATGTGGCGGCCTGGAAAGCCGTGCGTGCGCGCAGCGGCAACATGGACCTGCTGGTCGCCCTCGGTACCAGTGCCGGTTACGGCTTGAGTCTTTATCAATGGGCCAACGCGCCATCGGGTACCACACCACACCTCTACTTTGAAGCCAGTGCAGTGGTCATCGCCCTGGTCATGCTGGGCAAGTACCTGGAGAGCCGTGCCAAGCGCCAGACCGCCAGTGCCATACGCGCCCTGGAAGCGCTGCGTCCCGAACGTGCGCTGAGGGTCATCGATGGCGTGGAGCAGGAGGTCGCCATCACCCACCTGCGCGTGGGTGATCTGGTCATGGTCAAGCCTGGTGAACGTTTTCCGGTCGACGGTATCGTCGAAGACGGCCACAGCCATGCCGATGAAGCCCTGATCAGCGGCGAAAGCCTGCCAGTCGCCAAGCAACCCGGAGACAGCGTCACCGGGGGTGCGATCAACGGCGAGGGTCGGTTGCTGGTCCGCACGCAAGCGCTTGGCACAGAGACCGTCCTGGCTCGCATCATCCGCCTGGTCGAAGACGCCCAGGCTGCCAAGGCTCCCATTCAGAAACTGGTCGACCGAGTCAGCCAGGTCTTCGTGCCGGCGGTACTGATACTCGCCGCGATGACCTTGTTGGGATGGTGGCTGGCCGGCGCGCCGTTTGAAACCGCCGTGATCAATGCAGTGGCCGTTCTGGTCATCGCCTGCCCATGCGCGCTAGGGCTGGCAACGCCGGCCGCGATCATGGCGGGAACAGGCGTTGCCGCACGCCACGGCATCCTCATCAAAGATGCAGAAGCACTCGAACGCGCGCAGGCCGTCAACCGCGTCGTATTCGATAAAACAGGTACGCTCACCTCCGGCAGCCCGAAAGTGGTGCATAGCCAAGCGCTGGACGGCGATACGGACAACCTTTACCGATTGGCCGGCGCGCTTCAGCGCGGAAGTGAACACCCGCTGGCCAAAGCTGTGCTGGACGCCTGCGCCGACCGTGGCCTGCGTGTGCCCGAGGTGACCGACAGCCAGTCCCTGACCGGCCGCGGCATTGCTGGACGTGTCGATGGGCGTGACCTGGCACTGGGCAATCGCCGCCTGCTGCAAGACCTTGGCCTGGCGCCCGGTGAACTGGCCGCATCGGCTGACGCCTGGGAAGCACAGGGGCGCACCTTGTCCTGGCTCGTCCAGAGCGGGGCCTCACCCAGCGTGCTTGGCCTGATCGCGTTCGGTGACAGCCTCAAGCCCGGGGCCGATCAGGCGGTTCAGACCCTGCGCAATCAGCACATCAGCAGCTACTTGCTCACTGGCGACAACCGGGGCAGCGCCATGGCCGTGGCGGCCGCCCTCGGCATTACCGATGTCTACGCCGAGGTGCTGCCAGCGGACAAGGCCGCCACCGTGGAGGCCCTCAAGCAAGGCAGTGCCGTTGCCATGGTCGGCGATGGCGTCAACGACGCACCGGCGTTGGCGGCTGCAGACATCGGCATCGCCATGGGCGGTGGCACGGATGTGGCCATGCAGGCCGCCGGCATCACCCTGATGCGCGGTGATCCGCGGCTGGTGCCGGCAGCCCTTGAAATCAGCCGTAGAACCTACGCGAAGATTCGCCAGAACCTGTTCTGGGCGTTCATCTACAACCTCGTCGGCATCCCGCTGGCTGCCTTCGGTTACCTCAACCCGGTCATGGCAGGCGCGGCCATGGCGCTCTCCAGCGTCAGCGTGGTCAGCAATGCGCTGTTGCTCAAGGCCTGGAAGCCCGCCCTGGATCAGGAGGCACCATGAACATCGGCCAAGCGGCTGCCCGTACCGGGCTCAGCACCAAGATGATCCGCTATTACGAATCCATCGGCCTGCTCAAGCCTGCCCTGCGCAGCGACAGCGGCTATCGGATCTATCAGCCTGCGGACCTGCATGCTTTGGCCTTCATCAAACGCTCGCGCGACCTGGGGTTTTCCCTCGAAGAAGTCGGCAAGTTGCTTACCTTGTGGCAGGACCGGCAGCGAGCCAGTGCCGATGTCAAGGCACTGGCCAGCCAGCATATCGATGCGTTGAACAGGCGCATCGAGGAACTGGTTGGCCTGCGCGACACCCTGGTCGAGCTGGTGTCCAGCTGCCACGGCGATGACCGCCCGGACTGCCCGATCCTCAAGGAACTGGCCAACGAAGCGCCGGGTCGCTGCTGCCGCTGAGCATTCCCGGCAGCCCCGCAATCAAGCTCATAGGGCATACCCGTCCAAACGCGACCGAATAGGCATCAATAGCGACTTCGCCCAATATTTACGGGCGTTTTCCTACATAAAATTCGGTTGCTGCCGATGCATTAGGTACCTGCCTCATGTGTCGACAACAATAATTCGGGAGCGCCGATGAGCATCAAACAGAAACTGACCTGGGCCTTTGCGATCATCGCCGCCCTGCCCATCGTGCTGGTGGCCACCTTGGTGGTACTGAACCTACGCGGCGAGGCCAGGGACGGCTTCCTCGACAGCAGCAGTCGAGAAATCCGTCAGGTCAGCAACGCGATGAACATCTTCTTCCAAGGCATCAGCCAGAACGTGGAGTACATGGCCTCGCAACCCTTGGTGGCGGCCACTGGCAACGAACTGACCAAATACATGAGCGCCACGCCGTCCTACGAACTGGGCGAGCAATCGAACAAGATTCTGGCGTTCATGACCAGCCTGGCCAATGCCCATCCTGCCTATGCCTACCTCTCCTACGGGGTCGCCGACGGGGGCTACGTCGGCTGGCCGGCAGGGCAGAAGTTCGTCAACTACGATCCGCGTACACGCCCTTGGTACCAGCTGGCCATGGCCAACCCTGGCAAGACCCTGCGCACCGGTGCCTACTACTGGGCCGCCGACGATGCCGTGCTGGTCAGCACCGTACGTGCCGTGGCCAACCAGTTGGGCAACCCTGGCGGCGTGGTCAACGTCGACGTTTCCATCAAAGGCCTCACCGAAATCGTCAAGCAGATCAAGCTGGGCGAGAGCGGGTACCTGCTGCTGGTCGAAAACAACGGCAATATCCTGGTAGACCCGCGGGACACTGCGCACAACTTCAAACAACTGGCGAGCTTCGGCGACGGCTACGCCGAGCTTGCCAAGCACGGCAAGGGCCTGGCTGAGGTCGAGCTGGACGGTGTTCGCTACATGGCCAATATCTACCCGGACGAACAGTTGGGCTGGACGTTGATCGGGCTGATCGAGCAGCGCGAGGTGATGCAGACCACCACCCGCCTGACCTGGCTGATCGGGATCGTCGCGCTGGTACTGGCTGCCGTGTTCGCCGTGGTGGGTGCCACGTTCGCCAAACTGATCGTGCGCCCGATCAACAGCGTCACCAATGGGCTTGAAGACATTGCCCAGGGCGAAGGGGACCTGACCCGCAACCTGGAAATCCGCGGCCGTGACGAAACTGCCCAGCTGGCGAGCTGGTTCAACCAGTTCCTGGGGGCCATTCGCAGCCTGATCCAGCACATCAGCGCTGCGGCCGGCAACATCCTCAACACCTCCACCAGCTCGACACGCGTGTCCAGCGACATGGCTGAGGCCGCCGGGCGCCAGCGTGAGGCCGTTGACATGGTGTCCACCGCCTTCCATGAAATGGTCGCCACTGCCAACGAGGTCGCGCGCTCCTGCAGCCAGGCGGCGCAGTCGGCCGACAGCGGCCAGCAGCAGGCGCGCGAAGGCCAGCAGCAGATCGATGCCGCCGTCAGCAGCGTCGACCGCCTGAGCCACGAGATCGAGCAGTCGGCGCAGTCGATCCAGCAACTTGAGCGCGACAGCAACGCCATCCAGTCGATCCTGGGCACCATTCGCTCCATTGCCGAGCAGACCAACCTGCTGGCGCTCAACGCCGCCATCGAAGCTGCCCGTGCCGGTGAGCAAGGGCGCGGGTTCGCGGTGGTGGCCGACGAAGTGCGTGCCCTGGCCAAGCGAACCGCCGACTCCACGGCCGAAATCGACGGTCTGCTGGGCAACCTGGCCGGGCGCACGGCCGAGGTGGCGGCGCAAATGCACGCCAGCCTCGAAGTTTCGCAGCAATCGGTGAGCCGTATCGGCATGGCCCGCGACAGCTTTGGGCAAATACGCGAGTCGGTGGACGTGATCCGTGACATGAACACGCAGATCGCCACGGCAGCCGAAGAGCAGCACCAGGTCGCCGAGGACATCAACCGGCACATCAGCCAGATCCACGGCGATGCCCAGCTGGTGGCGGAACTGGCCCAGGCCGCCCGCCAGGACTCCGAAAGCCTCGCCGGCCTGTCCAACGAGCTGGACTCACTGGTGCGCAGGTTCCGTACCTGACGGCAAGAGCTTCGCGAGCATCGGGCCTGCACGTACGCCCGGCTCGCGGGGCGCCGCAACCGATACGCCGCTAGAGCTTCAACTCTCCCGGCGTGGCACCGAACAGCTGCTTGAAGGCGGCGATGTAGGCGGAGGTCGAGTCGTACCCGCAGCCCAGCGCCGCGTCAGTGACCGTGTGCCCCGCCTCGAGCGCGGTCAAGGACGACAGCAAGCGCATGCGCTGGCGCCAGTTGCGAAAGCTCAACCCAGTCTCGCGCTGGAACAACCGCATCAGGGTCTTTTCCGAACACCCCAGTTCGCACGCCCATTGCTGCAAGGTCTGCGGCTGATCCGGGGCAGCGATCAGGCCATTGCACAGGGCAAGCAAGCCTGGGTGTTGTGGCAGCGGCAACGAAAACGCCACTTCTGGCAACGCCTGCAATTGGTCAAGCAGCACAGCGACCAGGCGCGCCTGCGCGCTATCGCCTTCGGGGTAATGTGCAGGGTACAGGCAGAACTGCTTGATCAGCTCACGGGCCAAGGGGGTCACTTCCAGTACACGACAACGCTCCGCGGCCCACGGGCAGGCATCGCGCCGTATGTAGAGGCTGCGCATTTCGGCCTGCATCGAACTGGACACGGCATGCTCGGCCTGCGCCGGTATCCACACGCCCCATTGCGGCGGGGCGAAGTAGCTGCCTTCCTGGGTATACACCCCCAGTACGCCACTGATGGCATAGGAAAACTGCACCCAGTCATGTTGATGCGACGTCGTCCACGAGCCGGCCACCAGTCGCTCGGCGCGTGCATAGAGCGGTCGAGGCAAACAATCGAGCGTTGGAATGGGACGAGGATGTCCGATGGCAGGCATGGCGATTTCTTATCATGATGATCGGCCAAGCCTACCAGCCTAAATGCCCTGGGCGTTATCCGGCTCGATGTGCACCTTCGGTCACCCAGCCGGATGAACACCGACGCTCACCGCTCGACGATGACCGTAACGCCCTGCCCGCCTGCGGCGCAGATCGAGATCAGGCCGCGCCCTCGAGGCGCCGTGGACAGCAGTTTGGCCAAGTTGGCCAGGATGCGCCCACCGGTGGCGGCAAATGGATGCCCTGCCCCAAGTGAGCTGCCCTTGACGTTCAGCCGAGAACGGTCGATCGCCCCCAGCGGCGCATCCAGCCCGAGGCGCTCCCGGCAGTACTGGGCATCCTCCCAGGCCTTGAGGGTGCACAGCACCTGGGCTGCGAATGCCTCATGGATCTCGTAGTAATCAAAATCCTGCAGCGTCAGGTTGTTGCGGGCCAGCAAGCGCGGTACCGCATACACTGGCGCCATCAGCAAGCCCTCGCGGCCGTCGACGAAATCCACCGCGGCTGTTTCGCCATCGACCAGGTAGGCGAGCACTGGCAGGCCATGTTGGTCTGCCCACTCCTGGCTCCCCAGCAACACCAGCGAGGCGCCATCGGTCAACGGCGTGGAGTTGCCTGCCGTCAAGGTGCCCTCATCGCTGCGGTCGAAAGCCGGTTTGAGCTTGGCCAAGTGCTCCAATGTCAGGTCGGGGCGCAGGTTGTTGTCCCGGGTCAGCGACCGAAAAGGGGTCATCAAATCGTCTTGCCAACCTTCCTGGTAGGCACGTGCCAGGCATTGATGGCTACGCAGCGCCAATTCGTCCTGCTCGGCCCGGCCAATGCGCCAGGTTTTGGCCATGCGTTCGCAGTGCTCGCCCATCGACAACCCGGTGCGAGGCTCGCCGTTGCGCGGCAGCGAAGGCTTGAGGTGGTGAGGCCGCAAGCCCAGGAAAGGCTTGAGGCGGTCACCCAGCGCCTTGCCCCGGTTGGCTTGCAACATCATCCGGCGCAGGCCTTCGCTCACGGCGATGGGTGCGTCGGACGTAGTGTCGACGCCGCCCGCAATGCCGCAGTCGATCTGCCCGAGGGCAATCTTGTTGGCCACCAGCAATGCCGCTTCCAGCCCGGTGCCGCAGGCCTGCTGAATGTCATAGGCGGGGGTCGAGGCCGACAGGCGCGAACCCAGCACGCACTCGCGCGTCAGGTTCATGTCCCGGGCATGCTTGAGTACCGCACCTGCCACCACCTCGCCAAGGCGCAGGCCGTGCAGGCGGTAACGCTCGATGAGTCCCTCCAGTGCGGCAGTCAGCATGTCCTGGTTGCTGGCTGTGGCGTACGCACCATTGGAACGGGCGAATGGAATTCGGTTGCCGCCCAGAATAGCGACCCGGCGAAGTGAGCGCATGCGCATGTTCCTCCTGAAACAATTTGATCCGTAGAGCCTAGGTGTTTTTGCCGCATTCGAACGACCTGGCCACAATCCTGGTCCACACTGTCAGACTTGCTTTCGGAGGACCCACCATGAGCGATCGCTACCTTGGTTTTGCCAACTCCAGCCTCGGCCGCAAACTTGTCGACAGCCTCGGCCTGCCTCGTCCAGCCACCCTGGAGCGCTGGGAAGCGGGCCGCATGCGGCCAGTGGACGGGCCGTTGGTCCTTGGCGGCGGCCCCTTGGCACGCCAGGTCGAAACACTCGCAGCGCGGTTGACCGACGCGGTTTACGGCTTCAACGGCCAAGGCCTCCAGTGCGAACCCTGGGTCGCTGGGTTGGGCCCCAAGATCAAGGCGCTGGTGTTCGATGCCAGTCACTTGTCCGACAGCGATGCGCTCACGCAGTTGCGCGAATTCTTCCAGCCGCTACTGCGCAACCTGGCGCCTTGCGCCCATATCGTGGTCTTGGGTCGCCCGCCTGAGGCCGTCGCCGACCCGATGGCCAGTGTCGCCCAGCGTGCCCTGGAAGGGTTCAGCCGTTCGCTGGCCAAGGAACTGCGCAACGGCGCTACTGCCCAGTTGCTGTACGTGGGTGACGGCGCCGAATCTCAACTCGAAGGCGCGTTGCGCTTCTTCCTGTCGCCCAAGAGCGCCTTCGTGTCGGGCCAGGTGCTGCGCCTACAGCCCTGCCAAGCTCAGGTCGAGGACTGGACACGGCCGCTCAGCGGCAAGCGCGCGCTGATCACCGGGGCTGCCCGCGGCATCGGCGCCGCCATTGCAGAAACCCTGGCCCGCGACGGTGCCGATGTGCTGCTGCTCGATGTGCCCCCGGCCAGCGAGCAATTGCAGGCGCTCGCTGCGCGCCTGGGTGGCAAGGCGCTGGTCCTGGACATCTGCGCCGGTGACGCTGCCGAGCAGTTGCTGGCGGCATTGCCCGATGGCCTCGACATCCTGGTGCACAACGCAGGCATCACCCGTGACAAGACCCTGGCGAACATGACCCCCGAATATTGGGACGCCGTACTGGCGGTGAACCTCAAGGCTCCTCAGGTGTTGACCCAGGCCCTGCTCGATAACGGCGCGTTGCACGAGGACGCCCGCATCACCCTGTTGGCTTCGGTCAGTGGTATCGCCGGCAACCGGGGGCAATCCAACTATGCTGCCAGCAAGGCTGGGCTGATTGGCTTGGCCCAGGCCTGGGCACCGACGCTTGCCGAACAAGGCATCAGTATCAACGCAGTGGCGCCTGGCTTCATTGAAACCCATATGACGGGCGCCATGCCCATGGGCTTGCGCGAAGCGGGGCGACGTCTGAGTTCGCTCGGCCAGGGCGGCAAGCCCCAGGACGTGGCCGAAGCCATCGCCTGGCTTAGCCAACCTGGCTCTGGCGCCGTTAACGGCCAGGTGCTGCGGGTGTGCGGCCAAGCACTGATGGGGGCTTGAGCATGCAACGACAATGGCATGACCTGCATCAACCCGCCAACCGCGCCAGCCTGTACCTGCGCGCAGCGGGCAAACGCCGCATCAGCGGTGATCAACTGCCCAAGCACGGGCTGCGCTGCACCCTGGCGGTTCAGCCTGAGCAACTGCATGCCTACCGGCAATTGTGCCGTTTCGTCGACGATGGCCGGCTGCCTGCCACGTACCCGCATATCATGGCGTTCAACCTGCAGCTGCAGTTGATGACCGCCGAACAGTTCCCCTTTCCGTTGCTGGGCCTGGTCCACCTGCACAACCGCATCGATGTCATCCGCCCGCTTGGGGGCATCGAGTCGCTGCGCATGGCGGTTCGTGCCGACAACCTGCAGCCCCACCCCAAAGGCGGAACCTTCGACCTGATCACCGAGGCGGCAGACGGTATTGGCGTGCTCTGGCGGGAAACCAGCCGCATGCTCGTGCGCGGGTTGAAACTCGACGGCAACCTGGCAGAGGCGGACGAGGGTCAGGCCAGCCACTTGCCTGAAGTCACGCGCTGGTATGCCGACAGTGATATCGGCCGCCGTTATGCCAGGGTCTGCGGCGACTACAACCCCATTCACCTCAGCGCACCCAGCGCCCAGCTGTTCGGTTTCCCCACCGCCATCGCCCACGGCATGTGGAGCAAGGCCATGGCCATGGCCGCGCTGCACGGGCACTTGCCTCACAGTGGCTACCGGTTCGAGGTGGATTTTAAAAAGCCCGTGCGTTTGCCCTCGGAGGTGGTGCTCAGCGCCAGCCAGGTCGGCCCTGTGGGTGAGCTGCGCCTGGACGGCCAGACGGACGTGGTACACATGCTCGGCCGCTGGGCCCGCTTGCAGGGCTGACTGGCGCATGCTGCGCTCCGTGCAGGGAAGCTTGCTTTGCAATGGCCCTGCGCGGAAGCTATGCGCCATGAGGAGAACCCGATGAACCTGCAAGAACTGACTCAACGCCTGCATCAAATCCGCGATACCAATGACTGGCAACGTTTCCACAGCCCAAAGAACCTGGCCATGGCCGCCAGCGTCGAAATGGCCGAGCTGGTTGAAATCTTCCAGTGGCTCAGCGAGGACGAGTCACGTCGCCTGCCACCCGAACAGCTGGCCCACGCCGGGCAGGAAGTGGGCGATGTCGTGCTCTACCTGTTGCTGTTGTGCAGTGAACTGGGGCTGGACATGGACCAGGTAGTCCGCGCCAAGCTGGCTGACAGCGAAGGGCGCTTCGCACGATGAACGACCGTCATTTCGATGAACTGGCCACCCGTTTTGCCGAGAAGATCTACGGTGGCGCAAAGGGGGCGATCCGGCTGGCAGTCTTGCAGGCCGACCTGGCCGAAGCCTTGCCGGATCGCCCATTGCGCATCCTCGATATCGGTGCCGGCCTGGGGCACATGGCGCTATGGTTGGCCCAACGCGGCCATCAGCTTACGCTGGCCGAACCCGCCGAGCCCATGCTCGAAGGGGCACGGGCCCGGTTTGCCGAGGCCGGCCAGGCGGCAACGTTCATCCAGGCGCCCTGGCAAGCGCTGCTGGGTGAGCTGACCGAGCCCTACGACGTGGTCGTGTGCCACGCGGTACTCGAATGGCTGGCTGAGCCGGAAAGTATCCTGCCCGTTCTGCATCAACTCACGGCCCCCGGGGGTTGGCTGTCGCTGGCGTTCTATAACCGCGATGCCTTGGTCTACCGCAACCTGCTCAAGGGCCATTTCCGCAAGCTTCGTAGTAATCGCCTTGAAGGTGAAAAGCAGAGCCTTACCCCGCAGAAACCACTTGATCCGCGGGCGCTCAGGGCGCAACTTGAACCTTTGTGGCAGGTCGAAAGTGAAAGCGGCATACGTGTTTTCCATGACTACATGCCCAAGGAATTCCAGGACCGCGCCGAGCTGCTGGACGTGCTGGAAATGGAGCTCGCTCACCGCCGCCATCCGAGTTTCGCCGGCCTGGGCCGTTACCTGCATTGGGTCTGTCGCCCACGTTGACCTGCCGTGAGGAGCAAGCATGCCGTACCGTCTGTTGCCACTGGCCCTGCTGGCTTTGGTTCTGACCGGGTGCCAGGGGACCAATCCCTACGTCGCCAGCAGCCGCCCACTGCCACCGGCCCCGCCTCAGGCAGCGACCACGTTCGACGCAAGCGCTTATCCCGCACCTGCAAGGGACTACGGCCGCTACCGCAGCTGGAGCTGGCGTGACGGGCGTCTGCCCAGCGGTTCGGCCAGTGCCGACCCTGCACAGCTGGCCGATGCCGTGGCCGCAGCGCTCGATCAGCAGGGCTTGCGCCCCGCCCGCAGCGGCGTAGGTGACCTGCTCGTCGGCGCCAATATCCGCCTGGAAAAACGCCTGCGCCAAGTGCGCGACTACGACAGCTACGACCCTTACTATGGGCCCTACGGCAACGTGGGCTATGGCGGTTACCGCAACGGTTATGGGGGTTACGCCAGTGTTCCGGTCGTACGCACCTATCAGGTTGAGGTCATGGCAGTGCGCATCGACCTGTACGACAGCCGCAGCGGCCAGGCCGTCTGGAGCGCAAGTGCCGAAAGCGGCAACGACCAGGATTCACCGCGGGACCGTGAAAATGCCGTGCGCGACGCCGTGCGCAAGGCCCTCAGCGGCTATCCTCCCAGTTAACGCCTAACGGAGATTCATCATGTTGCGCCGCCTGTTACTCGTGTCGTTTGCGGCCTTGCTGGCTGCCTGCTCAAGCCATAACGTGCAGCAGGACTACGACGCGAGTCGTGATTTTGCCGCCTACCGCAACTGGGCCTGGCAGGAGCCCGGCCTGCAATATCGCCCTGACGATCCACGCATCAAGAGCGACTTGACCGAGCAGCGCATCCGCCAGGCGGTCAGCGACCAGCTCGATCAGCGGGGCCTACGCCCAGCGCCCCCTGGCGCGCGTGCTGACCTCAACGTGCGCACCTACCTGATCGTGGAACAGCGTCAGCAACAGGTCACCACCAACTACGGCGGCGGTTGGGGTGGCTATTGGGGAGGGTACTGGGGCGGGCCGATGTACAACGAAACCCGCAGCGTCGACTACAAGGTCGCGACTATCCAGGTCGACTTGCTTGATGGGCGCGATGGCAAGCTGGTCTGGCGCGGCAGTGCCGAGCAGATCATGAACAACTACCCGCCAAGCCCGCAGGAACGCAACGAGGCTATTCAGAAGACGGTGGCTCAGGTACTGGGCAACTATCCACCTGGCAGCAAACGCTAGCGGGGGCACGCTCTGCCTGCATCCCGCCTCGTAGCGGGGTGCAGGCAGAGGCCCCGCGACAGGCGACGACTGCGACAAAACCCATTCTCCCAACGCCTTTTCCTCGCGGCACACGGCCGTCATGCAGGTTCCGGTCTATCTTGACTAAGGAAACCTGACTGAACGGGTAAGTGTTCATCTACCAGGAAAGGCGACCTGTCGATGCAAAGCATTGTTCTTCTTCTGTGGCTTGCCTTGTGTACCGAACAGGATGTGCGCCAGCGCCAGCTCCCGGACCTGTTGACGCTGGGCGTGGCCGTAGGGGCCCTGCTGTGGCTGTTCGCAACCGGCCACACCTGGCTTGGCGCTGACCCCGGTTCGGCAGGCTGGGGCCTGGCCATCGTCATGCTGCTCACCTTGCCCGGCTACATGCTTGGCCACTTCGGCGCCGATGACGTCAAACTGATGGGCGCGCTGGCATTGGCTACCGGCACCGATCATGTGCTCGGGACCTTCATCGGGGCCGGGGTCGCGCTGTTGATCTGGCTGACCACCCGCAGGCGCTTGTGGACGCTGCTCAACCCCAAGGTGAAAAAACGCCTGCAGGCCTTGACCGAAGCCATGGGCGACAAGCAGGCATTCGTCCCTTACGTGCTGGCTGGCTACCTTCTGACAGCTGTATGGATCAGATGAAGAATCCAGCGGTCCCTAATCTTGTACACATCTTGTACAACTACGAGAGGTACGGCTACTTTTAATCTGCCAGAGCGTCTAGCCCGGGAGCAGGGCCGTATATTCACAGGGAGTTGATCGTGTCCAAACCTGTAAGTGAAATGAAAGTGCTGGTAGTCGATGATCAGCCAGTCATCGTCGAACAGCTGTGCGAGTTCTTGCAAGCCAAGGGATACAGTTGCGTATCGGCACTCTCCACAGATGAGGCGGTAAAACGCTATGAGGCCGACCCAAACATTGGTCTGATCATCTGCGACCTTCACATGCCCGGACGCGATGGCATCGAGCTGATGCGCGCCCTGAAGCAGATCGACGGTAGCCACCGCATGTTCGAAGCCATCATGCTGACCGGCCGTGCCGAAAAGCAGGACGTCATTCGGGCGCTGCGCGAAGGCTTTGCCGACTACTACCAGAAACCGATGGATCTCGACGAGCTGCTTGAAGGGGTACGCCGCCAGGAGCAGGTGCTGCAGGAACGTCAGCGCGACTTCCACGACCTCAGCGGGCTCAATCAGCGCCTGCAGGATCTGGCAGAGTCCGTCGACGAGTTGTATCAGGACCTGGAAAAAGCCCGCGGACAAGGGGCTCACCGGCGCGCCGGCGACATGGAGGAAGCCGAGGCCGAGCTGCCCTCGGTATTCGAAAAGCTGTCGCCACGTCAATTGGAAGTGGCGCGGCTGGTGGGCAAGGGCAAGACCAATTACCAGATCGCCTGTGAACTGGGTATCACCGAAAACACGGTGAAACTGTACGTGTCCCAGGTGTTGCGCCTCACCCACATGCACAACCGCACGCAACTGGCCTTGGCACTGACACCAGGTTCATCCCCGGTGAATCAACGGTTCACGGCGCACTGACAGGTGCCGGTGCCACGGCACCGGCACTCCGCCATACTACTCGTTGACCTGAAACACCACCCGCGCCGTTTCACCACTTTCGTCCAACGCACTCAACTCGGCCTGCCCTGCCTGCGGCAGGCGCACCAGCAGGCTGTCCTGCCCTTGGGTTTCGCCCAGCGGTTGCCCATTGAGGAACCACCAACGCCGCCCACTACCGCCCAGCGCCGACACCGCCACTTGCAGCGGTTCCCCACTGGTGGCAGGGCGACGCAGATGGTCGCCAGAACGAATACCGACGATGGCCAGCGGCGGGGCACTGACCGGGCCTTGCGGTGGGCATGTGGGGTCCATGGCCGGTAGACGGGCAGCCCGCCGTTCAGTCCGAGGCAACCAGGGTTCCAGGGGGGCGGGCCACAGGGCCACCTCGCGCGCCTGGGCGCCAGGGCAATTGCTGTCCACGCGCAAGCCGCGGTCGTTGACCCAGATGTGTTCGCGCAAACCCAGGCCCAGCGGCTGATCGGCCGCCTGCAATGTGGGAGGAACGGTGCCGTCCAGGGTCCAGGCAAAACGCTGGCGCCTGCAATTGCCGTCCTGGCGGCTCATCGCCTGCCCCAGAGGCCAGCAGATCGCCGCCACCCCGACATTGGCAGGCGTTCGCTGCACCGGGGCCTCTAACCCGCGCTGGCTGTCCCGGTTGCTGAGCAGGTCGTGCACTTGCAGCATCAACGGGGCGGCCGAGGCCAGGCCGAACTGCCCGGCCACAGGGGTGCCGTCGGGCCGACCAATCCATACCCCGATCAGGTAGCGAGGGCCGACGCCAATCGACCAGGCGTCTCGAAAGCCGTAGCTGGTGCCGGTTTTCCAGGCCAGCTGGGGACGGCGTACCAGTTCGGCATGCGGGTCGCGGTCGGGCCGAGCCTGGCCGCTGAGAATGCGCCGGATGATCCACGCTGCGCCCGGAGACATGAGCCGGTGCTCCACCAGGGGTGCCTGGGGCTGTAACCGCACCTGGGCGCTTCTACCCTCCCGGGCCAAGGCCGCGTAGCCGCCTACCAGGTCTTCCAGGCGGCTACCGGCACCGCCCAGGATCAGCGAAAGATTGGGCTCGGCCAACGGAGGTAGCGTGAGCGGCAAGCCGCCCATGCGCAGTTGCGCGGCGAAGCGTTTCGGGCCGTACGCTTCGAGCAGCTGCACGGCGGGCAAGTTGAGCGACAGGGCCAGAGCCGAACTCGCTGACACCGGCCCGCTGAAGCCGCTGGAAAAATTGCCCGGACGGTAGTCACCGTAACGCCGGGGTACGTCCTGCAACAGCGACTCGGAATGAATGAGCCCATCGTCCATCGCCAGGCCGTACAGAAACGGCTTGAGCGTGGAGCCAGGCGAGCGCAACGCCCGCACCATGTCCACGTGCCCGAAACGCCGGGCGTCCGTGAGGTCGACTGAGCCCAGATAAGCGCGTACAGCCATGGTTTGCGCATCGACCACCAGGATGGCGGCAGACGTACGCTCCGGCAGACGCGCGCGCCATCCCAGCAGCAAGTCTTCCAGCCGGCGCTGCAACCCTGCATCCACGGTGGTACGGATCAACGGCGGGCTACCCGGGGTGTTCAGACGGCGGGCCAGCAAAGGCGCCAGTGCCGGCTCCTGACGCGGCGCCAGCACCAACGGCTCTTCGGCCGCTTCGCGCAGGCGCTGCTCGGGCCACACCTGATACTGCGCCAACCGTTGCAGCACCTTGTTGCGTGCGCGTTCAGCGCGCTCGGGGTGGCGGTCGGGGCGCAGGCGGCTGGGGGCTTGCGGCAGTACCGCCAGCAGGGCTGCCTCCGACGGCGTCAGATGCAAGGGCGACTTGCCCAGATAAGCCCAGCTGGCAGCGGCAACACCTTGCAAGGTGCCGCCGAACGGCGCGCGGTCCAGGTAGATTTGCAGAATCTCCCGCTTGGACAGGTGCCACTCCAGCTGCAGTGTGCGCCACAGCTGCCGCAGCTTGCCCGCCACGGTGCGATCATGGGGATCGAGCAGGCGTGCCACCTGCATCGACAACGTGCTGCCGCCTGACACCACACGCCCTCCCCGCGCGTTCAACCACGCCGCCCTGACCAGGGCCATCGGGTTCACGCCCAGGTGCCGGTAGAACCAGCGGTCCTCGTACGTCAGCAACGCTTGCAGGTACAACGGCGAGACCTGCTCGGGGCTCACCGGATAGCGCCACACCCCGTCGGCATCGGCGAATCGCCACAACGGTGTGCCATCTTCTGCCAGCACGACCCGGGCCAGGTCGTCGGACGGCATGGGCAAAGGCCAGATGCGGTCGGCCAGCCACAGCAGCCCCATCAAGGCCACCACGCCAATCACCAGGGCACGCACTGCTTTGCATGGTCGCGATCGCCACCAGCGGGCTAAGCTTGGCATCGGGAACCGACCTGCCCTGAAAAGGGCCAAAGCACTGGAAACGGCAAGAACGCCGCCATGTTGATCAGGAAGCAACTATGCATGTAGAAGGTTTTTTCGAATGGCTGGGGCAAGCACTGGGATCGCTGATCCGCATCGTCGTCGACGCGCTGAGCGGGTTGTTCAACCTGTTGGCCAATGCCGGCGGCAATTTCGTCGATGGCCTGTCGCGCACCTTGGGCATGGACACCTCGCTGGTCAGCATCCTGGCCCTGATCGTGGGCCTGATGCTGCTGTTCTCGGCGATCCGCGCCTTCATGCGTGCCTCGATCATCCTAGGCATCATCTGGCTGGTATTGGGCCTGTGGGTAATGAGCTGGGTGATCCATTGAGTGGCCGTGCGACGAACAGGTGAAAGCCTCTGCTCGTCGCACAAGGCCTGCCCCTAGCGAGGCTTGACCGTCATCTCACCCTGCCCTTCCCCCACGGCCTGCAGATTCGGGCGGTACATCGACTCGACCTGCGGCGGTGGTACCCGGTAGGTGCCAGGGGTCACCGCTCGTGCCAGGTACAGCAGATGCGTAGTTGCGTAGCTGTCCAGCTTGAGCGCTGCGACGTAACGGTCGTCGCGATACTCCTGGTGAACCACGTTGGCATTTTGCATCGATTCGCGCCATTGCTTCACGGCGCCGCTGGCGTTATCCAGGCTGGCTGCACTTTGCGCAAGGTTCTGATTTTCGAGCTCCAGGCCCGCAGGCAATAGATCGACCACCAGGGCATCGGGAACGCGCTCATCGGCCTTGAGGGCAAGGTGCACGAGCACCAGGTCGCCGCTGCGCAGGTTCGCCAGGTCCAGCGGCTGCCCCTTCATGCCCAGGTACTCGCGGCGGATTTGCATGCCATTGCTACTGGCAGGCGGCGCCTGACGCGGGTAACCCGACAGGGTCAGCTGCTGGTAGACGGTCTGGCTGCCCTGGTTCTGCACCGTCAGCGGCGATGCCAGCAGTGGCCCTTCCAACTTCATGCCGGCTTCGGCGTTATTGAAGTCACGCAGCTCACCGGCGCTGTCCAGGCGGGCCTGCCACTTGACTTCCGGCGTGCCCAGCAGGCCACGCCCGGCCAGGAACAAGGCGTTGCGCTCCTGGGTGGACAGCCAGCGATTGGCAGCCACTTCATCGGACAGGGCGAAGAGCCGCTGGTCCACCTGGCCACTGGCAAGCTTGTTCTCCTGCAGCAGTGCCAGGATCAACGCCTGGTCACGCAGGGGGCTGCCGTAATCTGCCATCCAGTTCTTGCCGCGGCTGACGGCAAGCCCTGCCTGCAGGGCCTGGTCGGCACGAGGCTTGTCACCCATCTTGTCCAGGGCTACGGCCAGTTGCACCAACGGCAAACCGGAACGCGCGTCGGCGCGGCGCTCGAACAACCCGCGCAGCGCGCCCAAGGGCGCCTGCTGACTGCGCGACAGCACCAGCGCGGCGTAAGCCTGCACGGCGAAACGGGTGTGATCGGCGTCGTCGCTGTAGTCCACGTCGATCAGGTTGCGCTCCTGCAGGTAGCGCAACAACCGCTCGTTGGCTTTCTTCAGCGCCTCGGCGGGTACGCCATAGCCTTGGTCGCGCGCACGCAGGAGGAAGTCGGTGACATAGGCCGTCAGCCAGTATTCCTCTTCGCTGTCAGCACTCCACAAGCCAAAGCTGCCGTTGTAGCGCTGCATGCCCAACAGGTGCTCGATGCCCATTTCGATCTTGCGCTTGCGCACCTCGGCCGGTTCACCCTCGATGCCAAGCCGCTTGAGGGTATCGGCGTCCGCATACAGCGACGGGTACAGCCCGCTGGTGGTCTGCTCAAGGCACCCATACGGGTAAGCCTTCAGCGCCCGGATCTGTTCGGCGAGGTTGAGCGGGGGTCGGCTCGACAGGGCCAGCGTACCCTCGAGGCCGGCAGGCTCGAAGGCCGCGAGGTCCGCCTCGGGCAGCGTCCAGGGCTGATCCTTCAAGGCCACGCGGAAGTGCTTGAGCATGGCGGGATAGGCAGGACGCACGCCCAACGTCCATTCGCGCTCGAACGTGGTCTGCGCCTCGCCGGCCAACTGCAGGCCGGTCACCTGCACATGCACCTTGCCCTGTCCCAGGCCACCTTGGGCCTGCACCGGAATCATCAGGGTCGACCGCTGGCCTTCGGCCAGCGCTACAGACTGCGTGGCATTGCCGGTCAGGCTCAGTTGTCCTTCGGTGGTCACCTGCACGGTCAGCTGCTGGGCAGCTCCCGACAAGTTGGCCAGGTCCAGCGCCAGGCGCGTCTGATCGCCGCCTGCCAGGAACCGTGGGGCCGAGAGTTCGGCAATCAGCGGTGCGGCCACCACGGTCTTGCCCTCTGCCATGCCGAAGTGATCCTCGGTCCAGGCCTGAGCCATGAGCCGCAGCTCGCCGTTGAAATCAGGGATATCGACCGTGGCCTGCCCTTCCCCCTTGTCGTTCAGGGTCACCGGCAGGCTCTGCTGGGCCACGATGGTGACGGTGGTATTGGGGCGTTTGCCACCCTTGGCCATGGCCGCATCACCACCGAATGCCAGGCTGGCCAGACGCCCTTGCCCGGCTTCGATCAGTTGCCCGTAAATGTCGAGCTGATCGGCACCGTAGGCCTTGCGGCCAAACAGGCTTGCGAATGGATCCGGGGTCTTGAAGTCGGTGATATTGAGAATGCCGACGTCCACCGCCGACACCAGCACCCGTACCTGTGCAGGCACGCTGCCGTCGGCGTTTGCCGCCTTGATCTTGACCGTCAGCGGTTGCTTGGGACGCATTTTTTCCGGTGCCTGCAAACTGACTGCCAGCTTGCGATCGGCACGGTCGAGCGGCAGGTGCAACACGCCTACCGCACGCTTGGGCGTGGCATTGGCCTTGCGTTCACCTGGGCGCACCACCAAGGTGCTCAGGTAAAGGTCGTGGCGTGCCCAGGCTTTGTCCAGCGGGATATCGAAGGTCTTGCCTTCTGCAGGTACCTGGATTTCCTGCCACCACAACGGGCCGTCGCTGGACTCGATCATCAAGTAACCACTGCCTGCGGCCGGCGGCGTAACCGTGACCTTGGCCGTTGCACCGTCGGCGTAGGAGGGTTTGTCCAAGGCCAGCTTGACCTGGTCGGGGCGTACAGCTCCGCCTTCGGCATTGTCCTGGGCGCGGTAGCCTGCCCAGAAGCGCTGACTGGACACCAGGCCGGTCTGCGGGTCTTCGACTTCCACGCGATAGGGGCCCCACTCGACCGGGAAGCTCAGCTTGGCCGTGGCGTCGGCCTTGACGCTTACCGTCTCTTCCACTTGGGTCAGGAATTTTTCGTTGTAGGCGTAGCTCCAGCCGTCACCTTGCGAGTAGTTCCAGTAGTAATCGCGTCGCTCGCGGATCAGCCTGACCTTGAGGTCGTCGGCGGCCAGTTTCTTGCCCTCGCGGTTAGCGACCAGAAACTCGAATTCCACCGGGCCTTCACTGTCGGCTTCATCGCCGTCGAACAGGCCACGCAGGCCTGGCAGGCGTTCGGCCGGCCAGACAGGTTGCTCGAGGCGGCGCGTAATGGGCCTGCCGCCGGACTCCTGCAAACTTGCCTGCACGGTCAGTTGCAACGGCGAACGTGCCTCTGCCCAGCGGCTGGAAATATCCAAGACCGCCTTGCCAGCCTGGTCGAGGGTGACTTCATCGAGCTCCAGGTCCTGCTCCAGTTCGCCTTCGGTAACCGACCCGAACTGGTAGCCCGGCAGTGCAGGTACCGCTTCGCGCAGCGGGCGCACATAGGCCTGGCCACTCAGGCGATTGCCAGCGGCCGGCGCTCCGTACAGGTAGCGGCCAGTCACCTCGATGCGCGCGTCCTGCTCAGGGGCCAGGGGCTTGCTGCTACCCTTGAGTTCGAGGGCCAGCCGCTCAGGCAGAAAGTCCTCGACCAGGAACTCGTAGACCTGCTTGCGCCCACCGCCCAGGTCGAGCAGCAGTTGCCAGCGGCCGGTCGGCGCCTCGGTGGCCAGTTGCAGCTGGTACTGGAACAGACCCTTATCGTCTGCTTCCCAGACGAACTTGCGGCTGACCTGTTCATCCGGCCTGCGTACTTCGACATTCACCGGCTGTGCCTTGACGGGCTTGCCGTCCTGGTCGCGCAGCAGGCCGTTCAACAGCACCGTTTCGCCTGGGCGATACAGGTCGCGCGGGCCGAAGATAAAGAGTTGCAGCGGATTGGCCTGGGGGCCGGTGATGTCGAACTCTGCCAAGTCCAGCGCCGCAGTATTGAGCCGCAGCAAGGTCGTGTGCACGCCTTGGGTGGCGATGAGGCTATCGGCCTTGGGCGTGATCGGCAGTTCAGCATGACCTTTTCCATCAGTGCTGGCCTGGGCCAGCAGCTTGCCTTTCTTGTCGTGGAGCTCGATGTTCACGCCATCCATCGCCTTGCCCCCTTCCAGGGCCTGGGCGAATACATCGATGCGATCACGGTAGCGATGGGCCGATACGCCAATGTCGCTCAAGGTGAACAGGGTGGCTGGCTGGGAGTAATCGTAGGTTCCCGAGGCGCGCATTACGGCCAGGTACACACCGGGCTCCTGCAGCGGCTTGATGCCGGCAATGGGCAACAGCACGGTTTCGCGCGTGTTGCGTGCAGGGTTGAGGTCGAAGCGGCCGCTGTAGACCAGTTCAGCCATGCTCAGCGTGTCCTTGGACTGGTAGTACTCCAGGCTGCTGCTGCGCCCCCAGTTGGCCATGAATGTGGAAATCATGTCGGGTTTGACGCGGAAGAACTCCACATCCACCTTGTTCACATTCAATGCGATGACCGGCAGGCCTTCTGCCAGCCGCGTCGGCAGTAGCGAGCCCCGGCTGGCGAAGCCAACGGTGGGTTGCATGTCGCGGGTTTCAAGGCGAGTGATCGACTCTTGCTGCAAGGCCTTGCCGTTGACGGCCAGCAGCCCCTTGTCCACGGTCAGCACCAGCTTGCGCTGCGGTTCCAGGTGACGCAGGCGCAGCTCCATCTGGCTGTTGGACAGCTCCCAGGCGCCGTCCAGCTTGCCCTTGACCGTGTCCACCAGGTGGACCTTGTTGGTGAAGTCCTGGTCGGCATCCAGCGGAGCCGAGAAGCTGACCGACAGTGTGGCCGCGCCATCGAGCTGTACTTCCGACACATCCAGTACCGTCAGCTCACGGCCCTCGTAGCGCTTGGCAAGCACCGCAGGATCTTCGCGCTGTGGCGTCTTGGCGGCGGCACTGGCGCTGGCGGTTGACTTCTGGGCAGGCGCTGGGGCGTCAGGCGTTGAGGAGTCACAGCCGCTGAGCAAGGCCAGCGCGCAGGCCAGCAACAATCCTTTGTTGAACATGGAGTAGACACTCGAAGGCAGGGTGTAGATGAAGGCAGCAACTATAGCGCAAGGCCAGGTGCTACACCCAGCGTTGTGCGCCAGATGAGACCTTGGTCGCACGCAATGGTTGCGTGGCCGTTACACTGTCGCCCTTGGCTTGCATTGCCGCCCGGCGGGCGCCCCGATCAAGCGCTTGCAGTCCTCGTTTTCGCTGGAATGAACATGCCCCGATTCTTCGCCGACTGGCACCACCGCCCCACCCACCTCAAGGTGTGGGGGCTGGCCGCGCCCATGATCCTGTCCAATGTCTCGGTGCCACTGGTGGCGCTGGTCGACAGCACCGTCATTGGCCACCTGCCCCATGCCCATCAACTGGGCGCAGTGGCCGTGGGCGCTACGCTGTTTACCTTCATGGTCGGCTTGATGGGCTTCTTGCGCATGGGCTCGACAGGCTTCGCCGCCCAGGCCGCGGGCCGAGGGGATGGCGCCGCCCTGCGCCAGGTGTTGGTTCAGGGCCTGTTGCTGGCAGTGGGCTTCGCATTGCTCATCGGCCTGCTGGCCCTGCCCTTTAGCCAGTTGGCCCTGCATGCCATGCAGCCCAGCGCGGCCCTGGGGCAAGCCACACAAACCTTCTTCCACACCCGGTTGCTGGGCCTGCCGGCGGCACTGGCCAGTTACGCCTTGGTCGGGTGGTTTCTGGGGACCCAGAATGCCCGGGCGCCCTTGGCGATCCTGCTGACCACCAACCTGCTCAACATCGTGCTGAACCTGTGGTTCGTGCTCGGCCTGGACTGGGGCGTCCTGGGCTCGGCACGCGCGTCGGTGATTGCCGAATGGTGCGCGGCCCTGCTGGGCCTGGCGCTTACCCGCCCGGCCCTGCGCGCCTATCCGGGGCACATCGCCTGGGCAGCACTCAGACGCTGGCAGGCCTGGCGCCCGCTGTTGGCAGTGAACCGCGACATCTTTTTGCGCAGCCTTGCCTTGCAGCTGGTTTTCCTGCTGATCGCCGTACAGGGCGCACGCCTGGGCGAGGCGACGGTAGCGGCCAATGCACTGCTGCTCAACGGCCTGTTGCTGACGGCCTATGCCCTCGATGGCCTGGCCCACGCGGTCGAGGCGCTGTGCGGTCACGCCATTGGTGCCCGGGACCGCGGCACCCTGCGCCGTGCGCTGGTGGTAGCCGGTGGATGGTCGCTGATTGCAAGTTCGGTCTTTGCCGTTCTGTTCTGGGTGGGGGGACACCTGTTCATCGATCTGCAAACCGATATCGACAGTGTCAGGGCGGCGGCTTATCCGTACTTGCCCTATCTGGCGTGCCTGCCGTTGATCGCCGTGTGGAGCTATTTGCTCGATGGGCTGTTCATCGGGGCCACACGCGCCCGGGAAATGCGCAATGCCATGCTGGCATCGCTCGCCATTGCATTGCCGTTGGCCTTTGCCCTGAGCGGGCTAGGCAACCATGGGCTGTGGTTGGCGTTTCTCGGCTTCATGGGCGTGCGCGCCATGACGTTGGCCTGGGTGGGGTGGCGCCTGCAGGGCAAGGACGCCTGGGTGGCGTGAGATGACTGGCATGGGCCAGCGAGCAACCCAAGGCGGTGCTCACCGCCGCCACGCTGCGAAGGCGTGACGGCGATGAGACCCCTCAGGGGCTGAGGCTTCTCAGGACGAGAGGTAGGACGAACGGGTCAAGCCCAGGCGCAGCGCATCAAGGTACTGGGTACGCTCGCGCGCGGTGATCTTGGCACTGGCCACCTTGTCGCGGTAGTGAGTCATCAGCTCCTCGGGAGACAGGTGCACGTAGCGCAGCATGTCCTCGATGGTGTCGTGGGTCTCGATACCGGCGTGGTACACGCTGCCATCGGCATTCTGGTAGATGTTCACCGAGTCGGTGTCACCGAACAGGTTGTGCATGTCGCCCAGGATCTCCTGGTAGGCCCCGACCAGGAACACGCCCAGCAGGTAGTCCTCGCCTTCGTTCAGGGCATGCACCGGCATGCTGGTCTCGATGCTCTGCTCATCGACATACTGGTTGATCTTGCCGTCGGAGTCGCAGGTCAGGTCTTGCAACACGGCGCGCCGCAGGGGCTCTTCGTCCAGGCGGTGCAGCGGGATGATCGGCAGCACCTGGCCGATGGCCCAGGTATCGGGCAGGCTCTGGAACACCGAGAAGTTGCAGATGTACTTGTCCGCGAGCTTGTCGTTCAGCTCATCGAGTACCTGGCGGTGCGAGCGCTGGCGAGCCTTGAGCGAGTTGTACAGGCGACGGCACACCGCGTAGTAGCACTGCTCGGCCAGGGCTTTCTCGGCCAGGCTGATCTTGCCGTCGGCATACTGGGCGGCCACGTCGCCCATGTAGTGGGTGGCGCGCCAGTAGGTTTCGGTCACCATCTCGATGTCGGTGGGCCCCAGCAGATCGGCCAGCCACTGCACGGTTTCCGGCAGCGCGTCCTTGTTCTCGATGGTCGGCACCTGGTCGTTGTGGCGCTCTACATCAGTGACCTGGATGACCAGCATGGCATGGTGAGCCGTCAGCGAACGGCCGCTCTCCGAGAAGATGTGCGGGTGCGGCAGGCCCTGCGCGTCGCAGAACTCCTTGAGCATGCCCACCACCACGCCAGCATAGTCATCCATGTCGTAGTTGATCGAGCTGGCGTTGCGCGAGTGGGTGCCGTCGTAGTCCACCCCCAGGCCGCCGCCCACATCAATGTGATCCACCGGCAGGCCCAGGGCGCGCAATTCGCCGTAATAGCGGATGGCTTCCTTGAAACCGTGCTGGTAGTCCGCCAAGTTGGCGATCTGCGAGCCCATGTGGAAGTGCAGCAGGCGAATACCCTGGTCAAGGCCGGCATCGCGGAAACGCTGCACAACGGAAATCAGCTGCGCGGCAGAAAGCCCGAACTTGGACTTCTCGCCCCCTGTGTCAGCCCATTTGCTCGATGCCAGCGACGACAGGCGCACGCGCAGGCCCACTTGCGGCTTGACCTTCAGGTCGGCCGCTTCCTCGATCACCAAGGCCACTTCGGACTCTTTCTCGATGACGATGAAGACGTTGTGGCCCAGCTTCTGCCCCATCAGCGCCAGGCGGATGAACTCACGGTCCTTGTAGCCGTTGCAGACGATGGTGCCGCCCTTGGGGGCCAAGGCCAGTACCGCCAGCAATTCGGGTTTGGAGCCGGCTTCAAGCCCAATGGACACGTTCTGGGTGGCGATGATGTTTTCGACCACCGCCTCCTGCTGGTTGACCTTGATCGGGTAGAGCGCGGTGTACTGGCTCTGGTATTCCAGGCGCGCAATGTTGGCGTCGAAGGCGCCGGTCAACTGGCGCACGCGGTCCTGCAGAATGTCGGGAAAGCGTACCAGCAAAGGCAGCGACAGGCCGCTTTGGCGCAGCTGATCAACCTGCTCGTACAGGTCGATCGGCGAGCTGTCAGGGCCGTTGGGGCGCACTTCGACGCGCCCGGCTTCATTGATGGCGAAATACCCTGCGCCCCAATGGCGGATGCCATAAACACTGCGGCTGTCGGCCACGGTCCATTGGCTACCATCGTCTTTGCGTGTGCGTCGTACGGACATTCAAGTCCCCTATAAATTGAGTCAAGACACTGCTGGGCAAGCCGGGAAGGCAGTGTAGAAGCCAAAAATGCCGGTTCGTCCGTGCTCTGGGGTAGACCCTGGTCACCGCGACGAGTTTAGAAAGCGCAGGACGAAAACCTGTCGAGCGACTCAGCCGCCCGACTTTTTCGCCTTGAAGCCTTGCTTGATCAGCTCGTCGATCAGCAATTGCACATGATCGCCCTGGATCTCGATGACGCCGTCCTTGAGCGCGCCACCGGTACCACAGCGGCGCTTGAGGGTGGCAGCCAGCTCCTTGAGCTGATCGGGCGGCAACGGCACACCCGTGACGGTGGTCACGGTCTTGCCGCCACGGCCTTTGCTCTCGCGGCGCACACGGGCGATGCCATCACCCTCGGGGATGACCTGCTGCTTGCAGGTACAGGCATCCACGGGCTGGCCACAGTCAGGGCAATGACGACCGGCATCGGTCGAATAAACAAGACCGCCGAGGGCGGAGAGGGAAGAAGCTTTCTTGGCCACTTTTGTGCCTCGGTGCTGAGGACAAAAACTGGTCGTACCTGCACATGAGGCCGACCGCGAAGCCCCACTCTGGCAGGGGCGGCGCTACTGCCGCAACACGTGCGGCAGCCCGAAAAGGCCGCGCAGTGTAACGATAAACGGTGCAGTTGCTAAGTACCGGATTGCGCCATTTTGCGAATGTTTTGCGACCCTACGTGCATGGGTTAGACAAGGCGGTTCCTGTAGCGCATCAACGCGGCCATCGAGTCGGGGCAATAAGGCCTGAGCCGACTGTCCTCTAGCGCTTGGTCCACACCGATGAACCGTGCCTCGATCACTTCCTCAGGCTGCAGCCGCAGCGGCGCATCGGACACTGCCGAGTACAAGGCGCACCACAGGCGATTGTCAGGCTGATCGAAGAAGAATCGCTCGTGAAAACGCAAGGTCACGTCGGCTATGCCCAGTTCCTCGGCCAGCTCGCGCGCGGCCGATTCGGCGTAGGTTTCAGCGGCGGCCACCATGCCGCCGGCGGCAACGTCCCAATGGCCGGGATATAGCGCCTTGCTCAGGGTACGCCGGTGCACGCACAGTTCACCGGCACCATTGAACAGCAGAATGAACGTGCAGCGCCCGATCAGCCCGCGCTCGCGCAATTGTGCCCTGGGCAATGCGCCGAGCACTTGGTCGTGCTCGTCTACCCAGGTGACCCGCTCCCGGTCCGAAGCCGCCCGGTGAGCGGCTTCATCAGGGCTGAAGGTCATGTCAGCCCTGCGACAGCAGCTGGCGCAGGTCGATGACCGCCGCGTTGGCGCGGGAGATGTAGTTGGCCATGACCAGCGAATGGTTGGCCCACATGCCAAAACCACTGCCATTGAGCACCATCGGGCTCCACAGGGGCTCTTGCGAGGCTTCAAGTTCCCGGATGATCTGACGCACACTCACGGTCGCGTTCTTCTTGGCCAGCACGTCGGCAAAATCGACTTCGATCGCACGCAGTAGGTGCGACAGTGCCCAAGCCTGGCCACGGGCTTCGTAGAACACGTCGTCGATCTGCAGCCATGGGGTTTCCACGACTTCCTCGTCTACCTGCGGCGCCTGACCAGCCACCACGGACTCGGTCTTGAGCGTGGTGTTGAGCTTCACGCGGCCTACGCTGGCCGAGAGGCGTTGCGACAGCGAGCCCAGGCGGGTAGCGACGTCGCCCAACCAGTTGTTCAGGTTGTCTGCGCGGGTATAGAAGATCGCGCCCTTGTCACCCGAAGCCAGGCGAGCCTGGTAGCGCGTCAGCGACTTGATGCCTTCTTCGAATTCCGATTCGCTGGACGGCAGGATCCAGCTCTTGTAATCGAAGTTGAAGCGCGGCTCGGCCTTGGCCAGGTCGGCATCTTCGGTCGATTGCGATTGGGAGCGGGCGAAGTCCTTGCGCAGCGCGCGGGAAAGGTCACGCACCTGGACCAGTACGCCGTACTCCCAGTTGGGCATGTTGTCCATCCACAAGCCTGGCGGGAGACGGTCGTTGGCGATGTAGCCACCTGGCTTGTTCAACAAGGTGCTCGCCACGGTCTTGAGCGTTTCGACGGTGGTGTAGCCCACCACCATCTGCTGGCCGTTACGCTCGGCTGCGCTCTGCGCGTTCTGCTGGACGGGGAACAGTTCGGGCTCCTGGCTCCAGTACCAGGACAGGCCGATACACACCAGCAGGTAGAGCCCGACCAGGGCCAACAGGGTGCGGCCCCAGAGGCCACCAAAATAGCTACGGGCGGCAGCGCCGCGGCCGTCGACACGCTCGCGGGGCTCGGCTTTGGCCTCGCGGTTTTTCCAGTCCAGCATGGCTATATCCTTGATCAGTCACGACGGTTCAGGGGCTTTGACCACAGGCCTACGCCAGGGTGCCACGGCAAGCCCGCCTGACAGCACTATAAAGCAGACACCGCCTTACGCATAAGCGACCCCTTGGTCGGTAACTGAATAGTCGTTCAGCCCAGTTTATTGAAAGGGGGCACGCCTACGCAGCTCAAGAGCTGCTAGCATAGAGCCATCACTGCCCCTGCATACCCCTAACGACAAGTAGCCAGGACATGAGCCAAGCAGTTGAGCCGAGCCCGCAGTGCCCCCCTGAGCATCTTGTGCGTAGCGGCCTGCGCAAGGACGACCCACGCGACCAGTTGCTGCTGGCGCCCCAGCGCAGGCCGGTCTATATCCTCTTGCAGGACCACGACCGCGCCGAACGCCTGGCCCAGCAACTGGAGTTCTTCGGCCTGGGTGTACAGGCCTTGCCCACTGCCGATGCCTTTCGCGCATCGGTGGGCGAATGCCCGCCTTCGGCGGTCATCATGGACGTCGACTTCAATGGGGTCGGCCAAGGCCTGGCGCTGGCGGCCGAAGTCCAGGCGCGGCAGGCCAAACCCCTGCCGCTGCTGTTCTTCAGCCATCATGAAACCGACACCCCCACGCGCTTGGCCGCCGTGCGGGCCGGCGGGCGCGACTTCCTCACCGGCACACTGGAGGCTTCCAGCCTGCTGGAGAAGGTCGAGCGGCTGACCGATGCCGCGCCGTACGATCCCCTGCGCGTACTGATCATCGATGACTCACGCACCCAGGCCCTGTTCACGGAACGGGTGTTGGCAGGCGCCGGGATGATCACTCGCAGCCTGACCGACCCGATCGCCACCATGGCCGAGCTGGCTGATTTCCAGCCTGACCTGATCATCCTCGACCTGTACATGCCGGCGTGCACCGGCCCTGAACTGGCCAAGGTGATTCGCCACAACGACCGCTACGTCAGCGTGCCGATCATCTACCTATCGGCCGAGGATGACCTGGACAAGCAGCTCGAGGCCATGAGCGAAGGCGGCGATGATTTTCTGACCAAGCCGTTTCGCTCGCGCCACCTGATCACCACCGTGCGCAACCGCGCTGCCCGCGCTCGGCATCTGAAGGCGCGCATGGTCCGCGACAGCCTGACCGGGTTGTACAACCACACGCATATTCTGCAGCTGCTCGAGGATTGCAGCTTCCGTGCCCGCCGCGAACAGCAGCCGCTGAGTTTTGCCATGCTCGACATCGACCGGTTCAAGAAAATCAACGACCGCCATGGCCACCCCATGGGCGACCGGGTGATCAAGAGCCTGGCGCTGTTTCTCAAGCAGCGCCTGCGCAAGACCGACTTCATTGGCCGCTACGGCGGCGAAGAGTTCGCCATCGTCATGCCCAATACCGCCCTGGAGGCGGCGTACAAGGTGCTCGATGACATCCGCGGTCGTTTTGCCGAGATCCTATACCCGGCCCAACCCCATGACCTGCGCTGTACATTCAGTGCAGGCGTCGTGCAACTCGATGACGGGCTCGATGCCCTGACCATGGCCAGCGCGGCCGACGAGGCGCTATACCGGGCCAAGCATGCAGGACGAAATTGCGTGGTGCGTGTGGAGCCCTGAAGGGGTAGGCAAAGAACAAAGGCACTTTGCCATTCAGGTGCGTGCCGCCGTCATCATCGCGTCACACGAACGCAATACCTTCAGGCCCCTGACTCTTCCCTCCCCCGCAGGAAGCACGCGGCTATGCGCCTGAAATGGCTGACCAATTTGAATACGTTGTTGCTGGTGACGGTGTGCATCGCCCTGGGCGTTACGCTGTGGTGGTCGCAGCGGGCGCTGGAGCGTCCCTACCAGATGATGGAACGCTACCTGACCCTGTCGCGCCATTTTCAGACTGAGGCTGCCCAGAACATTCAGGCTTATCTTGGTAGCGGCGATGCCGTGCGCCATGCGGCGGCACTGCAGGCCACGGAGCAACTGCAAGCTTCGCTGGCCGACTGGCCCGAGGCGCTGGCCAGCCAACTGCGCCCCAGCCTGGACCACCTCCAGGCCTTCAGCGCGGGCGAGTTGCTGGCAGCCGGGAAGCTGGCCGGTGACCCCCAGGCGCTGTTGCTGCAAGCCGAACGCGAGCTGGGGGCCAACCTGGAGCAACTGACCATCTATGCGCGCGACAGCGCCAGCCCTGATGCTGGTCGCTACCTGCTGCCGCTTGTCGAGGCAGCTCTGCACCTGAGCAGGCTGGGCTTGGCGCGGGAGAAGCTGGTGGGCAGCGGCCGGCCCGAACTGGCAACCGAGCTGGAGCGCGAGCTGCAATCGATCCAGGCCCAGGCGCAGGTCATCGAAGGCTTGCCGCTGCTGGGCGTGACCCGTACTGCCGAATCGGGCGCGGATGACTTTGCCGCGCTGATGGGTTTGCAGAACGATACCCGCGCCCAGCAAGAAGACGTCGCCGTGGGCCTCAAGCGCGAGCTGCAAAGCCTGGTTGGGCGCTACCCGGCCGAGCTGCAACGTACCCGTGCCCAGATCGCCCAGCGCGCCGCCCTGGCGACCCGCGCCACGCAACAGCTGGAGGCAGTGCGCCAGGCCATCGCGGCCCTGGAGCCACAAGTGCGCAGCCTGCATGGCACCATCGCGGGCGAAGTACGCACCCTGCAAGGGGCGATGATCATGATGATCCTGATGATCGCCCTGCTCATCGACACCCTGCAACGTCGCCTTGCACGCACCCTCACCGGCTTGGCGCCTGCGCTGTCGCGCTGGGCCGAGGGCGATTTTACCCAGCCTGTCGAAATGGGCAGGACCAACCGCGAGTTGCACGACATCCAGGCTTCGCTCAATCGCCTGCGCCAGTACCTGGTCGAACTGGTAGGCGCCTTGCGGCACAATGCCGCGCAAGTGGCCGGCAGCAGTCATGCGCTGGCCGACATGAGTGCTGCCTTGCACGATGGCGCACAACGACAGGCCGGGGATACCGGGCAGATTCGCGACGCGCTTGGGGAACTGGAAGCGACCATCCAGCAGGTGGCTGGCGACGCCAGCGCTGCGGCCCTGGCCAGTCGTGACGCAGGCCGGGCAGTGGAACAGGGCCAGGCTGTGATCGGACAAAGCCTGTCGGGTCTACGCACGCTGGTCGACGAGGTGCAAGGCAACGCCCGCATGATCGAGCAGCTGGCAGAGGAATCGGCCACGATCGGTGGCGTGCTGACGGTGATCCGGTCCATTGCGGAACAGACCAACCTGCTGGCACTCAATGCCGCCATCGAAGCCGCCCGCGCTGGCGAGATGGGTCGCGGGTTCGCCGTGGTGGCCGACGAAGTCCGCACCCTGGCCCAACGCACCACCGGCGCCACTGGGGAAATCCAGACCCTGATCGACAGGTTGCAGCAGGCAGCCAAGGGCGCCGTGGACGGTACGCGGGTACAACTGGAGCATGCCGAGGCCACTGCCAACCAGGCCCAGACTGCCGATGGCGCATTGGACGAAATCGTGTGTGCGATCCGTACTATCGCCGACACTGCCCTGCGCATTGCCGAAGTGACGGCGCAACAAAGTGATGCGGTCAGCGAGATCCGTGACCACAGCGAGCGGATTCATCAACTGGGTGGCGATAACCTGCAACGCATCGGTGAGGGGCGTGAGCAAGGCGATCACCTGCTCAGCCTGGGCAGCGCCCTGAACCAGGCGGTGGGTGCCTTCAGGGTCTGAACCGACCGCCCGCCCTGGCTCCACGAAATAGCCTTAGACCATCACCTGCAAGGCGGGCGGGCCCACACATGGTTCCCTGAGCGCCAACTCCGTTATGATGCGCGGCACGTTCGATCTTGCGAGTTCACCATGCGCCGCCTGTTTTTCCTGTTGTGCCTACTGCTGGCCAGCCCGGTGTTCGCCACGGGGCTGCTGGACAATCGCCCCAGCGCTACCCTCGGGGCCTCCTCACTGGCCGGCAACGCCGATTTCCTCCCGGTGCACGAAGCCTTCAAGCTGAGCCTGATCCAGGCCGACGCCCATGCCATCAAGCTGCGCCTGGTGGCCACCGACGGCTACTACCTGTACCGCCACCGCTTCGTGTTCCGCACCGAGCCGGCCGACATCGCACTGGGCACGCCGGTCATCCCGAAGGGCGAGGCCAAACATGACGAGTTCTTCGGCGATGTGGAGGTGTATCACGGCATCGTCGACATTGAATTGCCACGCAATGACCCAAGGGCCTTCACCTTGCAGGTGGGTTACCAGGGCTGCGCCGACAAAGGCTTGTGCTACCCACCTGAAACCGAACGCCTGAGCATTGAAGGTGAAAGTGCGCCGAGCAGCCAGGCCGCACACGCCTGGGAGTGGAAAGCGCTCTTGCTGTTCTTCATCGCCGGCGTGGGCCTGACGTTCACGCCGTGCGTGCTGCCGATGCTGCCCATTCTCTCGGGGGTGGTTTTGCGCGGTCAGGCAGGTGGGCTGCGTGGGCTGTCGTTGTCACTGGCGTATGTGCTGTCCATGGCCGCCAGCTTTGCCGCCCTCGGGGCCTTGATGGGCCTGTTCGGCGCAGGCCTCAACCTGCAGGCGCGCCTGCAGTCGGCCTGGGTGCTGGTGCCTTTCGCGCTGTTCTTCGTGGCTTTCGCCCTGGCCATGTTCGGCTTGTTCGAACTCAAGCTGCCCCAGGCCCTGAGCAACCGCCTGGACGGGGTCGCCAATCGCACCCAAGGCGGCTCGCTGCTGGGCGCAGCGGCCCTGGGCGTGTTGTCCAGCCTGTTGGTTTCACCCTGCGTTTCGGCGCCGCTGGCGGGTGCGTTGTTGTATATCAGCGCCAGTGGAGACGCCTTGGGCGGTGCGCTCAAACTGTTCGCGCTGGGCCTGGGCATGGGTGCCCCGCTGCTGCTGGTCGCCACCGGTGGCGCCGCCTGGTTGCCGAAAAGCGGCCCATGGCTCAATAGCGTGAAGAACGCCATCGGCGTCCTGTTGCTGGGGCTGGCCATCGGTTTGCTCAGCAGGGTCTTGCCAGGGCCTGTCACCCTGGGGCTGATCGGTTTGCTCGCTGCCGGGGTGGCCGTGTTCCTGGGGACCCTGGAGTTCGTCGTGAAGACGCCTCGCCAACGCCTGGCCCAACTGCTTGGCCTGGCACTGCTGGTCTACGCCCTGGCCTGCTGGTATGGCGCCCTCAGCGGCCAGGGTGATCCGCTGCGACCGTTGCCCCCTACAGGAGGGAGCACGGCTGGTCAGGCTGCGTCCCCTGCCCAGGCGTGGCGAACACTGACCACCGCCGAGGCGCTCGATGCTGCACTGGCCGATGCCAAGGCCGCAGGCCAGCCAGTGCTGCTGGACTGGTACGCAGACTGGTGCATCAGCTGCAAAGTCATCGAGCACGAGGTGTTGAATGCACCTCAGGTGCTGCCCCAGCTGGCGGGTTTCAAACTGCTGCGCCTGGATGTGACGCGCAGCGATGCGGCCCAGCGTGCCCTGCTGGACCGCTATCGATTGTTCGGCCCGCCAGCATTGATGTTCTTTGCCGCCAACGGCAGCGAACTGACCGCTGATCGGGTGATTGGCGAGATAAATGCCGAGAACTTTGCGTCTATTTTGTCCCGCGTTCGCGGCCAGGCAGGTCTGTAACGGCCCGCTGGCATGGGAACATATCGGCGATCAGTGACCGGATCCAGCTATCCGGTCACATACTTCGCGCGAATCTCGCTCATCGTGCTGGCTATTGCCGGGAACTGGACACTTGCCGTCGCTTTAGGCACACTCGCCGCGCTGTGTCGAATTGCCCTACAAATCCAAGGAACTCGCAAATGGCAACGCTACTGGTGCTTCACGGCCCCAATCTGAACCTGCTCGGTACGCGCGAGCCCGGCCATTACGGCGCCGTGACCCTGGCCCAGATCAACCAGGACCTGGAGCAACGTGCTCGCGCCGCGGGCCACCATTTGCAGTATTTGCAGAGCAACGCCGAATACGAGTTGATCGATCGGATTCATGCGGCACGCAACGAGGGTGTGGATTTCATCCTGATCAATCCGGCTGCATTCACCCACACAAGCGTTGCATTACGTGACGCATTGCTCGCGGTGAGCATCCCATTCATCGAAGTGCACCTGTCCAACGTGCACAAACGCGAACCGTTCCGTCATCACTCCTACTTTTCCGATGTAGCCGTAGGGGTGATCTGCGGTCTGGGCGCCAGCGGTTATCGCCTGGCCCTGGAGTCTGCGCTGGAACAGCTGGCTGCCAACGCACAGCCCAAATGATGAAAGCCCTGGCCTCGGTGGCCAGGGTCAAGAGAAGCGTGTCGACACGCTTTAACAATTTCGCCCCCTGACCGAACCTTTGGGAGTTGATGATTAATGGATATCCGTAAAGTCAAGAAACTGATCGAGCTGCTGGAAGAGTCTGGCATCGACGAGCTGGAGATCAAGGAAGGCGAAGAGTCGGTTCGCATCAGCCGTCACAGCAAGACCCCAGCTGCCCAGCAGTTCTACGCACCTGCCCCGATGGCTGCGCCTGCCGCTGCCCCGGTCGCCGCTGCCGCACCTGCTGTCGAAGCTGCCGCCGCGGCACCGGCCCTCAAGGGCACCGTCATCCGCTCGCCAATGGTAGGCACCTTCTACCGCAAGCCTTCGCCGACCTCGCCGAACTTCGCTGAAGTGGGCCAGAGCGTGAAGAAAGGCGACACCCTGTGCATCGTCGAAGCCATGAAGATGATGAACCACATCGAAGCCGATGTCGGCGGTGTCATCGACGCCATCCTGGTAGAAGACGGCCAGCCGGTTGAGTTCGACCAGCCGCTGTTCACCATCGTTTGAATCGCGGAGAGCCAACGATGTCTGGGAAGCTCGAAAAAGTCCTGATCGCCAACCGCGGGGAAATTGCCCTGCGGATCCTGCGTGCCTGCAAAGAGCTGGGTATCAAGACCGTCGCCGTGCACTCCACCGCCGACCGTGAACTGATGCACCTGGGCCTGGCAGACGAGTCGGTCTGCATCGGTCCTGCATCGTCCAAGGATTCGTACCTGCACATCCCGGCGATCATCGCCGCTGCCGAAGTCACCGGCGCGACCGCGATTCACCCCGGTTACGGCTTCCTGGCGGAAAACGCCGATTTTGCCGAGCAGGTCGAGAAGTCCGGCTTTGCCTTCATCGGCCCCAAGGCCGACACCATTCGCCTGATGGGCGACAAGGTCTCGGCCAAGGACGCGATGATCAAGTCGGGCGTACCGACCGTGCCGGGCTCCGACGGCCCGCTGCCGGAAGACGAAGAAGTCGCGCTGGCCATCGCCCGCGACGTCGGCTACCCGGTGATCATCAAGGCCGCCGGTGGCGGTGGTGGTCGCGGCATGCGCGTGGTGCACAAGGAAGAGGATTTGATCGCCTCGGCCAAGCTCACCCGTACCGAAGCCGGTGCAGCCTTCGGCAACCCGATGGTGTACCTGGAGAAATTCCTGACCAACCCACGTCACGTGGAAGTACAGGTCTTGTCCGACGGCCAGGGCAATGCAATCCACCTCGGTGACCGCGATTGCTCCCTGCAACGCCGCCACCAGAAGGTGCTGGAAGAGGCCCCGGCCCCAGGCATCGACGAGAAAGCACGCCAGGAAGTGTTCAAGCGCTGCGTCGACGCGTGCATCGAGATCGGCTACCGCGGTGCGGGGACGTTCGAGTTCCTGTACGAAGATGGCCGCTTCTACTTCATCGAGATGAACACCCGTGTGCAGGTTGAGCACCCGGTGTCGGAGATGGTCACAGGCATCGACATCGTCAAGGAGATGCTGAGCATCGCCGCTGGCAACAAGCTGTCGTTCCGTCAGGAGGACGTGGTAGTCCACGGCCATTCGCTGGAATGCCGTATCAACGCCGAAGACCCGAAGAAGTTCATCCCGAGCCCTGGCAAGGTGAAGCACTTCCACGCACCGGGCGGCAACGGCGTGCGTGTCGATTCGCACCTGTACAGCGGTTATTCGGTTCCGCCGAACTATGACTCGCTGATCGGCAAGCTGATCACCTGGGGCAAGGACCGTGACGAAGCCATGGCCCGCATGCGCAATGCCCTGGACGAGATCGTCGTCGATGGCATCAAGACCAACATCCCGCTGCACCGTGATCTGGTGCGTGATGAAGGCTTCTGCAAAGGCGGCGTCAACATTCACTACCTCGAGCACAAACTGGCCAACCAGGACTGATCGCGTAGTGTGAAGTACAAGAACCCCGGACTGGCTCCGTAATGGTGTTCACTTAGGGCCGCTTCGCAGCCCATCGCGGCACAAGGCCGCTCCTACACTGACCGCGTGATGCCCTAGTTGGGGTACTCGCATGGCATTGTAGGAGCGGCCTTGTGCCGCGATGGGCCGTGAAACGGCCCCAGCGATCTTAAGTGAACAGCATTACAGACTGGCTCCGGGGTTTTTTATTGCCTGCTTGGGCTTCATCAATGGCCGATGCGGCCCTTCAGGGTGCTTGTGGCCAAGTCCGACCTAGCAGAGCAATCTGCGCATCCCCGTGACCCTCTCTGACTGGCGTGAATCAATGATCTGGCTTGTATGTTCGATCTGAAGACCGCAGGAGTCCGAACGCAGGTTCTGTGTAGGAAGGCCCCCTGAAGTCGCGATCAGCGCTGCCTGAACTGTCGCGCGGGCAGAAGCCGCAACAAGCTGCAGCTGCGACTCTACCCCTTCATACGAGGCATCTCGATGCGGTGCTCGTGCACCCGGCGATACAGCGTCGCACGCGAAATACCCAACGCCTGGGCAGCCTCGGCGGGCTTCCAGCGATGGCGAATCAACGCATCCAGCAACCGTTGCCGCGCCGGGCAGGACGCCTCGCTCGTTACCTGGCCAACCTCCTGCCCACGAATCTCCTCTGGCAGGTCAAGCAGGCGCAACTGCCCACCCTCGTTCACAGCGCAGGCATACCGCAACACCTGCCGCAACTGGCGCAGGTTCCCTGGCCAGCGATACTCCAGCAAGGCCTGCAAGGCATCGTCGGCCAGCGCCACGCTCACGCCACACGCATCGGCCTCTTCGGCCAGCAACTGGTGAATGAGCCCCAGCCGGTCTTCGCGCTCGCGCAGCGCCGGCAACGCAAAGCGGGCGTTGGCCAGGCGAAAATACAAGTCCTCACGAAACTGCCCCTGCTCCACCCTCGCCGCCAGGTCGCGGTGCGTGGCGCAGATCACCTGAATGTCCACGCGCTGGCGCCGCGCAGCCCCCAAAGGTGCTACCTCACCCTCGGCCAGTACCCGCAACAGGCGGGTCTGCAGGCTCAGTGGCATGTCGCCAATCTCGTCCAGAAACAGCGTGCCGCCATCGGCCTGGTGTACAAGCCCTTGCATACCCTTGCTCGACGCCCCGGTGAAGGCTCCCGCGACATAACCAAACAGCTCGCTCTCGATCAGGTTCTCGGGGATGGCGGCGCAGTTGAGCGTGACGAACGGGCCGTTGCCGCGCTTGCTTTGCTGGTGCAACTGGCGAGCGAAGACTTCCTTGCCTGTACCCGTCTCACCCTGCACCAGCACGGCAAGGTTACAGTCCTTGACCCGCGTGGCCAGGCGCAAGTGTTGTTCGATGCGCCGGTCCAGGCCTTGCAGCAAGGGCTCGACCGGCGGCTTGCGCTGTGGGGCGCTGACCCGGCCATACAGCTCGCCCAACCCTGGCAGACGTTGCGCCGACGCGTTGCTGACACGTCGCAATTGCGCCTGGTCGAACAGCTCACCAATGTGCGCAGGCAAGCGCCCCAGGCGCTGCATCAGGCGTTGCCGTGTCAGGCTGTTCATCGCCTGCAGGCGGCCGTCGGCGTCCCAGGCCAGCAGGTAGTCAGGCTGGCTTTCCACATAGCCTGGCGTGCCGTGGGCACGCATCACCCAATGGCCTTGGGCGCTGTGCATGAAAAAGGCGTTTTCGATTTCGCGTGCGGTCTGCTCGACCAGTTGCCGGATCAGGTGCTGGCTGCGGCGGTCGTCGGGCGAGCGCAGGGCAGAGACGTCCAGCACCCCCAGCAACTCGCCAAAGGGGTCGAAAACAGGCGCCGCGCTACAGGTCAGGCCGATGAAGGCAGCGCGGAAGTGATCGCGCTTGTGCACGGTGACCGATGCCTTGGTGGTCAGTACCGACGCTACCCCGCAGGTACCCTCCTCCCCCTCCGACCAGCAGGTGCCCAGGTACAGACCGGCCTTGCGACAGTCAGTGCGAATGGTCGATTCGACCCGGTAATCGATGGTGCGGCCCTGTGCATCGGTCAGTAGCACGCAGTAGTCGGCCTCACGCACCTGTTCGTGCAGGCGCGCCACGGCGTCCCCGGCAATGCGCAGGAACAGCTCCGAGTGCTCTCGGCATTCATTGAGCAGCGCCTGGGAAAGAATACGCGGCCCTTGCTCGGAGGCGGGATCGAGACGGTACAGCTCCATGGAGCGACGCCAGGAATCGAGGATCAACGGCGGTACTGGCGCCTGGGGCAGACAGTCGGCGTTCTTCAGTACCCTGCTGACGCAGTCGACGTGAGCGCGGGAGTTCGCGGCAAGCATTCAGGCCCTCCGGTTCTCGTTGCTGTTCTTGTGGTTGTGCAGCCATTAAGCGCCTGCGCGCAGGCCTGGACAAGCACGGTGTGATCAAAGGTGTGGTTGAGACGCAGCGTCTCAACGTCTCGCCGCACAACGCCCAGGCCGGCACCTGGCGTCTCAGCACGGTAGCCCGCCTGGCAGCGGTGAAGACCATGCAAGGCCTCTGCGACGGGCCTTTGCGGGGTTTCGTGCAAAGCTGGCACCGCGCTTGCTCTGGTCCTTGCAAACAAGAACACGAGGTGCGCCATGCCGCTACCCGCCCCACTGGTCGGCATCATTGCCAACCCTGCTTCAGGCCGAGACCTGCGTCGCCTGACCGCCACTGCCGGCTTGTACTCCAGCACCGACAAGGCCGCCGCCATCGCCCGCCTGCTCGCCGCATTCGGCGCCACGGGTGTCGGCCACGTGCTGATGCCCAGCGACATGACCGGCATCGCCGCTGCCGTGGTCAAGGCCTGCGCCGGGCCGATGGCGCGCGATCAGCACTGGCCTGCCCTCGAGATACTCGACCTGCCGCTGACCCAGACCGTCAGCGACACCCGGCTTGCCACGCGCAACATGGTCGCGCGGGGGGTGTCGCTGATCGCTGTGTTGGGGGGCGACGGTACCCACAAGGCCGTGGCGGCAGAAGCTGGCGACGTACCCCTGCTGACCTTGTCCACCGGCACCAACAACGCCTTCCCGGAGCTGCGCGAAGCGACCAGCGCGGGGCTTGCAGGCGGCCTGTTCGTCAGCGGCAAGGTGCCAACCTCCATCGGTCTGCGCCGCAACAAACGCTTGCTGGTCAGGGTGCCCCAGCAGCAACTGAGCGAATGGGCGCTGGTGGAGGTAGCGGTGTCGCCCCAGCGTTTCATCGGCGCGCGGGCGCTGAGCCGCAGCGAAGACCTGAGCGAAATCTTCGCCTGCTTCGCCGAGCCCCACGCCATTGGCTTGTCGGCACTGTGCGGCCTGTGGAATCCGGTCTCGCGGCAAGCGCCTCACGGTGCCTGGGTGCGCTTGGACGAGAACGCCGGGCAGGCGCTGCTGGCCCCAGTGGCCCCTGGCGTGCTGCAAGGCTGCGGCATCACCGCCTCCGGCCACATGGCGCCCGACGAACCGTACCGCCCAGCCCTCGTCCAGGGCACCTTGGCCCTGGACGGCGAGCGGGAAATCGAATTCTGCGCCCATGACACCCCCACCATCACCCTCGATCACCTGGGCCCGTTGAGTGTGGACGTGCAGGCAGTGCTCACGCATGCCGCCCAGCATCGTCTGCTGGCTGTACCCCTGGGCCACCCGCTGCACCCCGCGACCCGTTGAGACAACCCCGGAGAACAACAAGATGTCCAATCAACCGAGTTCCGCACAACTGCTGCATGCCTATGAAGTGATGCGCACCATTCGTGCCTTCGAAGAACGCCTGCACGTCGAGTTCGCCACAGGCGAAATACCCGGCTTCGTTCACCTTTACGCCGGTGAAGAGGCCAGCGCGGCGGGGGTGATGGCCCACCTGCGCGACAGCGATTGCATTGCCTCCAACCATCGCGGCCATGGCCACTGCATCGCCAAGGGCGTGGATGTGTACGGCATGATGGCCGAGATCTACGGCAAGAAGACCGGGGTCTGCGGCGGCAAGGGCGGCTCGATGCACATTGCCGACCTGGGCAAGGGCATGCTCGGCGCCAACGGTATCGTCGGCGCTGGCGCACCCTTGGTGGTAGGCGCTGCGCTGGCAGCCAAGCTCAAGGGTCGCGACGATGTGTCCGTGGTCTTCTTCGGCGATGGCGCCTCCAATGAAGGCGCAGTGTTCGAAGCCATGAACATGGCTGCGATCATGAACCTGCCGTGCATCTTCGTCGCCGAGAACAATGGTTATGCCGAAGCCACCGCGTCCAACTGGTCAGTGGCCTGCGATCACATAGCCGACCGCGCCGCCGGCTTCGGCATGCCAGGGGTCACCATCGACGGCTTCGATTTCTTCGCGGTTCACGAGGCCGCCGGTGCCGCCATCGAGCGCGCACGTGCCGGCCAGGGGCCGTCGCTGATCGAGGTCAAGCTCAGCCGCTACTACGGCCACTTCGAGGGCGATGCGCAAACCTACCGCGCCCCCGATGAAGTGAAGAACCTGCGCGAAACCCGCGACTGCCTGCTGCAGTTTCGCGACAAGACCGTGCGCGCGGGTCTGCTCGAAGCAGGCCAACTGGACAGCATCGATGCCCGCGTCGAGGACCTGATCGAGGATGCCGTGCAACGCGCCAAGTCCGACCCCAAGCCACAACCTGCCGACCTGCTCACCGACGTCTACGTCGCCTATCCCTGAGCCGCTCAAAACAAGAACAACAGGAGAACCACCATGGCAAGAAAGATCAGTTACCAGCAGGCCATCAACGAAGCCCTGGCCCAGGAAATGCGCCGTGACGATACCGTGTTCATCATTGGTGAGGATGTGGCCGGCGGTGCAGGCGCGCCTGGCGAAGACGATGCCTGGGGTGGCGTGCTGGGCGTGACCAAGGGCCTGTATCACCAGTTTCCAGGCCGCGTACTGGATGCGCCGCTCTCGGAGATCGGCTACGTTGGCGCCGCCGTCGGTGCGGCCACCCAGGGCCTGCGCCCAGTCTGCGAACTGATGTTCGTCGACTTCGCCGGTTGCTGCCTGGACCAGATCCTCAATCAGGCGGCCAAGTTTCGCTACATGTTCGGCGGCAAGGCCGTGACCCCGCTGGTCATGCGCACCATGTACGGCGCCGGGCTGCGTGCCGCGGCCCAGCATTCGCAGATGCTCACCTCGCTGTGGACGCACATCCCGGGCCTGAAGGTGGTGTGCCCGTCCTCGCCCTACGACGCCAAGGGCCTGCTGATCCAGGCCATCCGTGACAACGACCCGGTGATCTTCTGCGAGCACAAGCTGCTGTACGGCATGCAGGGCGAAGTACCGGAGGAGGTGTACACGGTGCCGTTCGGCGAAGCCAATTACCTGCGCGATGGCAGCGATGTCACCCTGGTGACGTATGGCCGCATGGTGCATGTGGCCATGGAAGCCGCCAACAGCCTGGCCCGCCAGGGCATCGACTGCGAAGTCCTGGACCTGCGCACCACCAGCCCGCTGGACGAAGACAGCATCCTTGAAAGTGTCGAAAAGACAGGGCGCCTGGTGGTGATCGACGAGGCCAACCCCCGGTGCTCGATGGCCACGGACATCAGCGCCCTGGTTGCGCAGAAGGCATTCGGTGCGCTGAAAGGGCCCATCGAAATGGTGACGGCGCCGCATACGCCCGTTCCGTTTTCCGACGCTCTGGAAGACCTGTATATCCCCGACGCTGCCAAAATCGAAACAGCCGTGCGCACCGTTATCGATGCTGCAAGGAGCGCCGCATGAGCCAGATCCACACCCTGACCATGCCCAAATGGGGCTTGTCGATGACCGAAGGCCGGGTGGACACCTGGCTCAAGCGGGAAGGCGACGTCATCACCAAGGGCGACGAAGTGCTGGACGTGGAGACGGACAAGATCAGCAGCAGCGTCGAGGCGCCGTTCAGTGGCGTGCTGCGCCGCCTGGTGGCCAGGCCGGACGAGACCCTGCCGGTGGGCGCGCTGTTGGCCGTGGTGGTAGAAGGCGAAGCCGACGACGCCGACATCGACGCCGTGGTACAGCGCTTCCAGGCCGAGTTCATGGCCGACGGTAGCACCGACCAGGCCCAAGGCCCGGCGCCGCAGAAAGCCGAGGTGAAGGGGCGCTTGTTGCGCTGGTTCGAACTGGGCGAAGGCGGGACGCCCTTGGTGCTGGTACATGGCTTTGGCGGCGACCTCAACAACTGGCTGTTCAACCACCCTGCCTTGGCCGCCGAGCGACGGGTAATCGCCCTCGACCTGCCGGGCCATGGCGAGTCGGCCAAAGCCTTGCAGCGCGGTGACCTGGAGGAACTGAGCGAAACGGTGCTGGCCCTGCTCGATCACCTGGACATTCCACGTGCTCATCTGGTCGGTCACTCCATGGGCGGCGCGGTTTGCCTGGGCCTTGCGCGCCTGGCACCGCACCGGGTGGCCAGCCTTGGCCTGATCGCCAGCGTGGGTCTGGGCGAGGCCATCAATGGGCAGTACCTGCAAGGGTTCGTCGCGGCCAGTAGCCGCAACGCCCTCAAGCCGCAGATGGTGCAACTGTTCGCCGATCCGGCCTTGGTCACGCGGCAACTGCTCGAAGACATGCTCAAGTTCAAGCGCCTGGAGGGCGTGGATCAGGCGCTGCAAGTGCTGGCCTCGGCCCTGGCCGACGGCGACCGGCAACGCCACGACCTGCGCAGCGTCCTGGGCCAGCACCCGGCCCTGGTGATCTGGGGCGACAAGGACGCGATCATTCCGGCCAGTCATGCCCAGGGTCTGGAGGCCCAGGTGGTGGTCGTGCCGGAAGCTGGCCACATGGTGCAGATGGAGGCCGCCGACACGGTTAACCAGCACCTGCTCGCTTTCCTGCGCAGCCACTGACCCTTCCCGGCTTCTGGAGATTCCTATGAACGATTTGAGCAATCCACACATGCGCGCGGCAGTCTGGCACGGGCGCAACGACATCCGGGTCGAGCAGGTACCCCTGCCGGCCGACCCTGCACCTGGGTGGGTGCAGATCCAGGTGGACTGGTGCGGCATCTGCGGCTCGGACCTGCACGAATACGTGGCCGGACCGGTCTTCATCCCGGTGGACGCGCCACACCCGCTTACCGGTATTCAAGGCCAATGCATCCTCGGCCACGAGTTCTGCGGCCGGATCGCCAAGCTCGGCGCAGGCGTCGAGGGCTATGCCGTGGGCGATCCGGTGGCGGCAGACGCCTGCCAGCACTGTGGCACCTGTTATTACTGTACCCACGGGATGTACAACATCTGTGAGCGCCTGGCGTTCACAGGCTTGATGAACAATGGCGCCTTCGCCGAGCGGGTCAATGTGCCGGCCAATCTGCTCTACCGGCTGCCGCCCGGTTTCCCGGCCGAGGCAGGGGCCCTGATCGAACCGCTGGCGGTCGGCATGCACGCGGTGAAAAAAGCAGGCAGCCTGCTGGGCCAGACCGTGGTGGTAGTGGGCGCCGGTACCATCGGGCTGTGCACCATCATGTGCGCCAAGGCGGCAGGCGCGGCGCGGGTGATCGCCCTGGAGATGTCTTCGGCGCGCAAGGCCAAGGCATTGGAAGTGGGCGCCAGCGTGATCCTGGACCCCAACCAGTGCGATGCGTTGGCCGAGATTCGTGCGCTCACCGCCGGGCTGGGGGCTGACGTGAGCTTCGAGTGCATCGGCAACAAGCACACGGCCAAGCTGGCCATCGACACCCTTCGCAAGGCCGGCAAGTGCGTGATGGTGGGAATTTTCGAGGAGCCGAGCGAATTCAACTTCTTCGAACTGGTGTCCACCGAGAAGCAGGTGATCGGTGCGCTGGCCTATAACGGCGAGTTCGCCGACGTGATCGCCTTCATCGCCGACGGTCGGTTGGATATACGCCTGCTGGTGACCGGCCGCATCGGGCTGGAGCAGATCGTCGAACTGGGGTTCGAGGAACTGGTGAACAACAAGGAGGAAAACGTGAAGATCATCGTGTCGCCGGGATTGGGTCGCTAGGCGCACGGTATCGAAGTTCCCCTGGTGCGGCCTGATCAGGCCGCACCTACCCGAGGCCCCATCGCTTGCAAACGTGGCGCAAAGCCCCCTCGCCCCACCCGCCACTCGCTGTTTCAGGCGCTCGATCTGAGTCATAATCGGCGCACTCACTGCCCGGTCCTCGCCATGCGTCCACTGCTTCCCCTGACCCTGCTCCTGTTGCTCGCTGCCTGTGGTGATGGCGAATCCCTGAGCCCACCCGATGCCCGCCTGCCCGACGGCGGTCGCTACCGAGGCCAGGTCGTCGACGGCTTGCTGCAGGGCCAGGGCCGTATCGACTACCCCAACGGCAGCTGGTATGCCGGCGGGTTCAAGGATGGCCAATGGCACGGCCAGGGGGAATGGCACGGGCAGAACGGCGAAGTCTACCGCGGCCAGTTCGTCGCCGGCCTGTTCGAAGGGCTTGGCGACCTGACCACACCAGGTAGCCACTATGCGGGCACCTTCCGCCATGGCCGGCGCGATGGCGAAGGCACCCTCAAGCAGACTGGGCAAACCTACCGCGGGCAGTTCAAGGACGACCTCTACGAAGGCGCAGGCGAACTGGAGCTGGCCGACGGCAGTCGCTACCGGGGCCTGTTCGCCAAGGGCAAGCCCAACGGCGCCGGCGTGCGCAGCGATGCTAGCGGCAATCAGTTCAGCGGCAGGTTCGTGGACGGCCAACTGCAAGGCACTGGCACCTACGACAGTGTCGAAGGCGAGCAGTACATCGGCGAGTTCAAGGACAACCGCCTCGAAGGCCGCGGGCGCTACGAAAACGCCGAAGGCGATGTGTGGATCGGCCAGTTCAAGGACGGTTCGCTCAGCGGCGAAGGCGAAATGCTAGGCAGTGACGGCAGCCATTACAAAGGCACGTTCCTCGACTGGCGCATGTCGGGCCAGGGCAGCCTGCAACTGGCAGATGGCAGTCAGTACGTGGGCCATATGCTCGATGATGCCTACCACGGGCAAGGGCGCCTGACACTGGCCGACGGCAAGGTACATAGCGGTACCTGGGCCAATGGCGTTCGGGTTCGCGATGAACATGGCACCTTGCTGCCGGACCCGCTCGACATGGCACTGCTCAATCAAGGGCGCTTGCTCAAGGAAGCCTTGGCCGCCGTGCCCCGGTCCCAGCCGGCAATCGAGCTGTACAGCCTGGTGGTGGGGGGCGACGGGCAGCAGAGCGTTTTTCTGCGCGAAGCCGATTACGTGAGCAACCTGCTGAAGGTACGCTTCGGTGCCAAAGGCCAGGTCACGCTGGTCAACCATCGTGACTTCATGGCGACGCGCCCCATGGCCACGCGGCAGAGCATCACCCGAGCCGCCAGCACCCTGGCCGAGCGCAGCGGTCCGGAAGACCTGCTGTTCATCTACCTCACCAGCCACGGTAGCCAGGACCACCAACTGGTCCTCGATCAACCACGCCTGCAACTGGCCGATATTTCCGCCGACGAGTTGGCCGATGCATTGGCCCCCTTGAAAAATCGAGACAAGGTCATCGTCATTTCCGCGTGTTATTCCGGTGGCTACATCGATGCCTTGAAAGATTCGCGCACGCTGCTCATGACAGCCGCCCGAGCCGACCGGGTGTCCTTCGGTTGCTCGGAAGAAGCCGACTTCACCTACTTTGGCGACGCCCTTTTCGCCCAGGCCCTGAATCAGACGGACGATCTGAAACAGGCGTTTGAACTGGCGCGTACCCATGTTGCCGAACGTGAACGAAACGAAGGCTTTGAAGCGTCCGAGCCGCAGCTGTGGGCACCGCCAAACGTGCTGGAGCACTGGCAGCGCCTACGCCGGCACCAAGCCGAAGAAGCCTTGCGCAATACGACACAGGCAGCGGTGGGGGCACAGGCAAAAACGCCGCGCAGCCACTAAGCTTGTGTGTAACAAGGGAGAGACATCATGTACTTGACGCCTCAGCATGTCCTGCTTGCCGGAGCGACCGGCCTGACTGGCGAGCACCTGCTCGACCGCCTGCTCAATGAGCCCACCATCACCCGCGTGCTGGCGCCTACACGCCGCCCTTTGGCAGAACATCCCCATCTGGATAACCCCGTAGGCGATCCGGCTGTATTTTTGCCCCAGCTGGAGGGCCGCGTGGACATTGCCTACTGCTGCCTGGGCACGACATTGAAGCAGGCAGGCTCGGAGTCCGCATTCAAAGCTGTGGACCTGGACATGGTAGTGGCCTTCAGCAAGCGAGCCCGTGAGATGGGGGCCAGGCACTTGCTGGTCATCAGTGCCGTGGGCGCCGACCCGACATCCTCGATCTTCTACAACCGCGTCAAAGGCGAGATGGAAGAAGCCCTCAAAGCCCAGGACTGGCCTCAACTGACCATCGTCCGCCCGTCGCTGTTGCTGGGAGAACGCACCGAGCCAAGGCTCACCGAAACCCTGGCCGCTCCCTTTTCCAAGCTGATGCCTGGCAAGTACCGGGGCATCGAGGCCTGCACATTGGCCCGAGCGCTGTGGCGCCTGGCGCTGGAGGAAGAGGACGGCATCCGGATCGTAGAGTCGGACGAGTTGCGCAAGCTGGGGAAAAACTGAGCCGCTGACGGGTTGCTAGCGGCTGCATGCAGCACTCAAAAGCCGCCGCTGCCGTGATAGTAGATGCCGGCGGCGGCTGGCAGGGTCAACGGCAGTAACAAGGTATCGAGTAGAAAACTGGCCGGCAGATCGAGGGAGGCAAACCGGGGCGCGTCGACACCGAAGCGCGCCTGGGGGCAACAGCCACCGCTGATCGCATACCAATCCAGCCGGGTGCCTGCATACACCACAGGCGCCCCTGGCTTGGTGCCATCCAGGGTGCGTACCGTGGCGCAGCCACCGAGCATCAACACAGCCAACGTACCGGCCAGCCCTCTTTTCAATCATCCACCCCATAATGATGCTCACCCCAACGCGGCAGCATGTCCTGTGGGATGTTCAGCAGGTTGAGGATGCGCGCTACCACGAAGTCGACCAGATCGTCGATGGTCTCTGGCTGATGATAAAAACCAGGCGAGGCCGGTAGCATCACCGCACCCATCTGCGACAGCTTGAGCATGTTTTCAAGGTGAATGGTGGAAAACGGCGCCTCACGAGGCACTAGGATCAACTGCCGACGCTCCTTGAGGGTGACATCGGCAGCCCGTTCGATCAGGTTGTTGCACGCACCCGTGGCAATCGCCGACAGCGTGCCGGTGGAACACGGCACCACCACCATGGCCGCCGGTGCGCCGGAACCCGACGCCACGGGCGACATCCAGTCTTCCTTGCCGTACACCCGAATCTGCCCGTCGGCAGCGCCGGTGTATTCGGTCAGGAACGCCTGCATCGCCTGCGGTTTGGCAGGCAGCAGTACGTCGGTTTCGGTCGCCATGACCAGCTGTGCGGCCTTGGAAATCAGAAAGTGCACCTCCCGATCTTCGCGCACCAGGCAATCGAGCAAGCGCAGCCCATACTGCGCACCCGATGCCCCGGTCATGGCCAGGGTAATGCGTTCCGGCCCGCTCACTTGAGCGCCTCGGCCAGCTTGCCGTGCAGGCCGCCAAAGCCACCGTTGCTCATGATCACCACCTGGGTACCTGGCCGCGCCTGGCGCTTGACCTGCTCGATGATCGCCTCGAGGCTGTCGGCCACTACGCTGGGCACCTTGCATTGCGCGGCCGTGGCTGCCAGGTCCCACCCCAGGTTGGCCGGGGCATACCAGATCACCTGGTCAGCATCGTTGACGCTCTCAGGCAGGCCATCACGGTGTGCGCCCAGTTTCATCGAATTGGAGCGCGGCTCGATGACGGCAATCACCTGTGCATCACCCACGCGCTTGCGCAGGCCGTCCAGGGTGGCGGCAATGGCCGTGGGGTGATGGGCAAAATCATCGAAGATGGTCACGCCTTGCACTTCGGCGACCTTTTCCATGCGCCGCTTGACGCTTTTGAACGCACTGAGGCCTTCGATACCCATCGCCGGTGCCACGCCAACGTGACGGGCGGCCGCCAGGGTCGCCAAGGCATTGGCCACGTTGTGCTGACCGGTCAGGGCCCAATCCACCACGCCCTGCACGTGCCCGTCGAACAGCACCTCGAAGCGCGACCCGTCCGGGCTGAGCAGGCGTGCCTGCCACTGCCCGCCGTCGCCTGTTGTCTGCACGGGCGTCCAGCAGCCCATGTCGATGACCCGCGCCAGCGCGTGTTCGGACGTGGGATGGATCACCAGGCCTTCGCTGGGAATGGTGCGTACCAGGTGATGAAATTGTCGCTCGATGGCAGCAAGGTCAGGGAAAATGTCCGCGTGGTCGAATTCCAGGTTGTTCAGGATCGCCGTGCGCGGGTGGTAATGCACGAACTTAGAGCGCTTGTCGAAGAAGGCACTGTCGTACTCATCCGCTTCGACCACGAAGAATGGCGTATCACCCAACCGCGCCGATACGGAGAAATTCTGCGGCACCCCACCGATCAGGAACCCAGGGCTCATGCCGGCATGCTCAAGCACCCAGGCCAGCATGCTGCTGGTGGTGGTCTTGCCATGGGTGCCGGCGACGGCCAACACCCAGCGGCCCTGCAGCACATGGTCGGCCAGCCATTGCGGGCCCGACACATAGGGCAGGCCCTTGTTGAGCACATGCTCCACCGCCGGGTTGCCACGGGACATGGCGTTGCCAATGACCACCAGATCGGGAGCCGGCTCCAACTGGGCAGGGTCATAACCCTGGGTCAGCTCGATGCCCTGGGCCTGGAGCTGGGTGCTCATCGGCGGATAGACGTTGGCGTCCGATCCGGTGACGCGGTGGCCAAGTTCCTTGGCCAGCACCGCCAGCGAACCCATGAAAGTGCCGCAAATACCGAGAATGTGAATATGCATGGTCGACCTCGCAAAACATCGAGGCAGGGTAGCCCAGGGCGCGACAAATCGCACCCGCTGTTTCGTCAGTCGGGCCGGGTGATGCCATGCTTGCGCAGTTTGCGATACAGCGTGTTACGGCTGATGCCCAGATGCTCGGCGACCCGGGTGAGCTGCCAATGCCGGGCCTCGAGAACGGCCAGCAGTGCCTGGCGTTCGGCCGTCTCCAATGCGGTCTTGCTCTCAGGTACCGGTGAACCCTCATCCGGCAAGGCCGCCGTGGCCACTGGCGCTGCATCTTGGCGACGCGCCGTGCGCACCACGGCAGGCAGGTCTGCCAGCGTGACGCGGCCCTCGTCACACAGGGCAGCCAGGGTGCGCAGCACGTTGCGCATCTGCCGCACGTTACCAGGCCAGGGGTAGTCCAGCAGTACCTGACGCGCCTGGGGGTCGAGCTCGATCAGCTGACCCTGGGTTTCCTGGCGCAGCAGCAAGTCCAGCAACTGCGCTTTGTCGCTGCGCTCGCGCACGGCAGGCAAAGCCACTTCAAGCCCGTTGAGGCGGTAATAAAGATCTTCACGGAACGCACCCTGGGCAACCCGTTGCAGCAGGTCCCGGTGGGTGGCACTGATGATGCGAACATCCACGGCCTGCGGCTCGCCGCCGATTGGCACCACCTGCCGCTCTTCGAGCACGCGCAGCAACCGTGTTTGCAGATCCAGCGGCATGTCGCCGATTTCGTCCAGCAACAAGGTACCGCCGTCGGCCTGCAGCAACTTGCCGCGCATGCCATCCTTGCGAGCCCCGGTAAAGCTGCCGGCCCGATAGCCGAACAACTCGCTTTCGATCAGGCTCTCGGGGATGGACGCGCAGTTGATGGCCACGAATGGCTTGTCCCGACGCTCGCTGGCCTGATGCACGGCCTGGGCGAAGGCTTCCTTGCCGCAACCTGTCTCGCCGCTGAGCAACAGCGGCACATTGCGCTCGAACACCCGCACACTGCGGCGAAAATCTTGTTGCAGCGCAGGGTCCAGCAGGCAGACCTGCGGTGGCTGCCGGACGACGCGGCGCGAATGCCCCGCGGGCACGGTCCAGACCGGCGTACGTGCCTGGCCACGCAGGCTGGCGAACACCTGCCGCCCGTCCAGGGTCAGCAGCGGCCAGGCTGCGCTGCCATCGGGCATGGCACGGCTGAACAGCTCGTCATGGGTGCAGGCGAAAAACTGCTCCAGGGTCTGCCCTTGCACATCGGCGCGCACGCGGCCCAGCAGGTTCAGCGCACTCTGGTTGGCCGCGCAGATACGGCCATCGCCGTCGACCGCCAGCAGCCCCTCGCTGAACAGCCCGACCGACTCGGCCTGCAGGTGAAAACGCAGCAGCCAGTGATGCTCGAACTGGCGCATGAAATAGCAGCTTTCGATCATCTTGGCCGACAGGGTCACCATGGCCATGGTGTGGAATTCGCTTTGGCGCGAAACGTCGGGCCGCGCTGAAGACACGTCCAGCACGGCCAGCAAATGCCCCTGAGGGTCGAACACCGGGCTGGCCGAGCAGGTTAGCCCCGTATGCCGCCCACGAAAGTGTTCGTGCTGGTGGATGGTCAGCGCCTGACGTTCGACCAGGCACGTGCCGATGCCGTTGGTGCCCTCTCGCGCCTCGCTCCAGTCAGCGCCCAGCCACAGCCCGGCCTGTTCGAAGCTGCGCCGTTCGGTGGGGGCGGTGACGCAGTTGAGGATCACCCCGCGGGCATCGGTCAGCAGCACCGCATGGCCAGCACCGCAAAGCTGCTGGTGCAGGCTGTTCATTTCCTGATCGGCGATTTGCAGCACCTGGCGCATGCGTTCGCGGCTTTCCAGCAGGCGGCCATGTTCGAGGACCACCGGTGCTTCGGCCAGCGCCGGATCCAGGTGGTAGTCCTCCAGGCAGCGCAGCCAGGAGCGGGCAATGGACGGGTCGCTGCCGCCTTCGACACGCCCGCCATGGGCGACCGTGTGCACTTGCCGGGCATGCTGGGTGAATGGGTTGCTCTGCATTATTGTGATTCTCCGCAGATAGAGGCTCAAGCCAGCATCCTCTACAGCAGGCCGGTTTGCAATGCACCCGCCACGAGGCGTGCCACTGGCGGTACACACTGTCACCCAAGCCTGTATCGAGCACGATACATCGCGGGTCGCCAGAGAGCGTCGGTACCCGTCAACTGCTTGATTTCATTGAAGTGCAAAACGATGGCCCAACCTTTGCTCTACGCTTTGCACTCCACACAAACACAATAGCCAGGAGACACACCATGCGTTATGCACATCCCGGTACCGAAGGCGCTAAGGTTTCCTTCAAGAGCCGCTACGGCAACTACATCGGTGGTGAGTTCGTTCCTCCGGTAAAGGGTGAGTACTTCACCAACACATCGCCCGTGGACGGGCAACCGATTGCCGAATTCCCCCGTTCCACCGCCGAAGACATCGACAAAGCCCTGGACGCTGCCCATGCCGCTGCCGATGCCTGGGGCCGCACGTCCGTCCAGGACCGCTCCAACGTGTTGCTGCGCATTGCCGACCGTATCGAGCAGAACCTCGAAGTCCTGGCCATCACCGAAACCTGGGACAACGGCAAGCCCGTGCGGGAAACCCTCAATGCCGACATCCCGCTGGCGGTCGATCACTTCCGCTACTTCGCCGGATGCATCCGCGCCCAGGAAGGCGGCGCTGCGGAAATCAACGAAAACACCGTTGCCTACCATATCCATGAGCCGCTGGGCGTGGTGGGCCAGATCATCCCGTGGAACTTCCCGATCCTGATGGCCGCCTGGAAACTCGCGCCAGCGCTGGCAGCAGGCAACTGCGTGGTGCTCAAGCCCGCCGAACAGACGCCCCTTGGCATTACCGTGCTGGTGGAGCTGATCGGCGACCTGCTGCCCAAGGGCGTGCTGAACGTGGTGCAGGGCTACGGCCGTGAAGCGGGCGAGGCGCTGGCCACCAGCAAGCGCATCGCCAAAATTGCCTTCACAGGCTCCACGCCCGTGGGCTCGCACATCATGAAGTGCGCGGCCGAGAACATCATCCCGTCGACGGTGGAACTGGGCGGCAAATCGCCGAACGTGTACTTCGAAGACATCATGCAGGCCGAACCGAGCTTCATCGACAAGGCTGCCGAAGGTATGGTCCTGGCCTTCTTCAACCAGGGCGAAGTGTGCACCTGCCCATCCCGTGCGCTGGTACAGGAGTCGATCTACCCGCAGTTCATGGAAGTGGTGATGAAAAAGGTGCTGCAGATCAAGCGCGGCGACCCGCTGGACACCGACACCATGGTCGGTGCGCAGGCCTCGCAACAGCAATTCGAGAAGATCCTGTCCTACCTCGAGATCGCCCAGCAGGAAGGCGCCGAGCTGCTGACCGGGGGCAAGGTCGAGAAACTCGAAGGCGCGCTGGCCACCGGTTACTACATCCAGCCGACCCTGCTCAAGGGCAACAACAAGATGCGGGTGTTCCAGGAGGAAATCTTCGGGCCGGTGGTGAGCGTCACCACCTTCAAGGACGAGGCCGAAGCCCTGGCCATTGCCAACGATACCGAGTTCGGCCTGGGCGCCGGGGTCTGGACCCGCGACATCAACCGTGCCTACCGCATGGGCCGCGGCATCAAGGCCGGGCGTGTCTGGACCAACTGCTATCACCTTTACCCGGCGCACGCGGCCTTCGGTGGTTACAAAAAGTCCGGTGTAGGCCGTGAAACCCACAAGATGATGCTCGATCACTACCAGCAGACCAAGAACCTGCTGGTGAGCTACGACATCAACCCGCTGGGCTTCTTCTAAGCCCTGCGCCGGTCTTTTCGCCGGTCACGGTGAAGGCCGGTGTTGACTGGCCCTTTGTCCAGGGCGGTTGTCATGCACCAACCGCTCTGGCTCGCTTCCTGCAGTACAGATCACCAGCGGCCCGAACCCCTTGCGGCCACCAAGAAAAAGAACAGGTGAAACCATGCCAAGCGAACACCCAGCCGGTAGCCCGGCAGGCTCTTCCGTAGATTTCGAGAAAGTCGGTTCAGACTATTTCCAACAACGTGAACTCAAGAAAGGCGCCGCCGGCTGGGTGCTTCTGGTCGGCCTGGGCGTTGCCTACGTCATCTCCGGCGACTACGCCGGCTGGAACTTCGGCCTGGCCCAAGGTGGTTGGGGCGGCATGTTCCTCGCCACCCTGCTGATGGCCACCATGTACCTGTGCATGTGCTTCTCCCTGGCCGAACTGTCGTCGATGATCCCTACTGCCGGCGGTGGCTACGGGTTCGCCCGCAGCGCCTTCGGGCCCTGGGGCGGGTTCCTGACCGGCACCGCCATCCTGATCGAATACGCCATCGCGCCGGCGGCCATTGCCACCTTCATCGGTGCCTATTGCCAATCGTTGTTCGGCATCGGCGGTTGGATGATCTATCTGGCGTTCTACGTGGTGTTCATCGGCATCCACATCTTTGGCGTGGGCGAGGCGCTCAAGCTGATGTTTATCATCACCGCCATCGCCGCCGTTGCACTGGCCGTGTTCCTGGTGGCCATGGTGCCCCATTTTGATGCAGCCAACCTGTTCGACATCGCCGTCACCGATGCCGCAGGGGCCAGCAGCTTCCTGCCGTTCGGCTATGTAGGCGTCTGGGCAGCCATCCCCTATGCGATCTGGTTCTTCCTGGCGGTAGAGGGCGTGCCATTGGCCGCCGAAGAAACCAAGAACCCCAAGCGCGACCTGCCACGCGGCCTGATTGGCGCGATGCTGGTGCTGGTGGCGTTCGCCCTGCTGATCCTGATCGTCGGCCCCGGCGGCGCAGGCTCCGAAGCACTCAAGGCCTCCGGTAACCCCCTGGTCGAGGCGCTGGCCAAAGCTTACGGCGGTTCCACCTGGATGGGCAGCTTCGTCAACCTGGTGGGCCTGGCAGGTTTGATCGCCAGCTTCTTCTCGATCATCTATGCCTACTCGCGCCAGATCTTCGCGCTGTCGCGGGCCGGCTACCTGCCGCGCAAGCTGTCCGAGACCAACAAGAGCAAGGCGCCGGTCATGGCGTTGGTGATTCCGGGCATCATCGGTTTTGCCCTGTCGCTGACAGGTCAAGGCGACTTGCTCATCCTGGTTGCCGTGTTCGGGGCTACCTTGTCTTATGTACTGATGATGGCGGCGCACATCACCCTGCGCATCCGTCGCCCGAAAATGGAGCGCCCTTACCGCACCCCAGGCGGCATCTTCACCTCGGGCCTGGCCCTGGTGCTGGCCTGTATCGCCGTGGTCGCCGGCTTCCTGGTCGACCCACGCGTGGTGATCGGCGCTGCCGTGATCTATGCGGTGCTGATCGCGTACTTTGCGTTCTACAGCCGTCACCACCTGGTAGCGGGCACGCCAGAAGAGGAATTCGCCGCGATCCAGAAGGCCGAAGAGGCCTTGCACTGATCGACGACACTCGCCGCGGGCCACCCCGCGGCCTTGGAGAATCTGCATGGCAAGTTTCGTACACACCGTGGGCAACCTGGTCTATCGCTTCGACAGCCTCAGGGAGGTGATGGCCAAAGCAAGCCCCGCACGCTCCGGCGACTACCTCGCCGAGGTCGCGGCTTCAAGCGATGGCGAGCGCGTGGCTGCGCAAATGGCATTGGCCAACATTCCGCTGTCGCATTTTCTGAGCGAAGCACTGATTCCCTACGAAAGCGACGAAGTCACCCGCTTGATCATCGATACCCACGATGCACAGGCGTTCGCACCGGTCAGTCACCTGACGGTGGGCGGCTTGCGTGACTGGCTGTTGAGCGAGCAGGCCGATGAAGACAGCCTGCGCGCATTGGCGCCGGGGCTGACGCCAGAAATGGCCGCCGCCGTGTCGAAGATCATGCGCGTCCAGGACCTGGTGCTGGTGGCCCAGAAGATCCGCGTCGTTACCCAGTTTCGAGGCACCATGGGCCTGCGCGGGCGCCTGTCGACCCGACTGCAGCCCAACCACCCCACCGACGAACCGGCCGGTATCGCGGCGAGCATTCTCGACGGCCTGCTGTATGGCAACGGCGATGCCATGATCGGCATCAACCCAGCCACGGACAGCACCGCTTCCATCTGTGCGCTGCTGGAAATGCTCGATGCCATCATCCAGCGCTACGACATTCCGACCCAGTCCTGCGTGCTCACCCATGTCACCACCTCGATCGAGGCGATCAACCGGGGCGTGCCACTGGACTTGGTCTTCCAGTCCATCGCCGGCACCGAGGCGGCCAATGCGGGGTTCGGCATCAACCTGAACGTATTGCAGGAGGGGTACGAAGCAGGGCTGTCGCTCAAGCGCGGCACCCTGGGGCAGAACCTGATGTATTTCGAAACCGGCCAAGGCAGTGCGCTGTCGGCCAACGCTCATCATGGTGTCGACCAACAGACGTGCGAGACCCGCGCCTATGCCGTCGCACGCCACTTCAAGCCGTTCCTGGTCAATACCGTGGTCGGTTTCATTGGTCCGGAGTACCTGTACAACGGCAAGCAGATCATCCGTGCGGGCCTTGAAGACCACTTCTGCGGCAAGCTGCTGGGCGTACCAATGGGCTGCGACATCTGCTACACCAACCATGCCGAAGCCGACCAGGACGACATGGACACGCTGCTGACGCTGCTGGGGGTCGCCGGGATCAACTTCATCATGGGTATCCCCGGCTCGGACGACATCATGCTCAACTACCAGACCACCTCGTTCCATGACGCCCTGTATGCCCGCCAAACCCTGGGCCTCAAGCCTGGGCCTGAGTTCGAAGCATGGCTGGCGCGCACCGGCATCTTCACCCAGGCCGACGGCCGGATACGCTTTGGTGACAACCTGCCGCCAGCCTTCCGGCAGGCCCTGGCACAGCTTGCATAGGAATCGCCGATCATGGATAACCGCACCCCCACCCCCGAAAATCCCTGGCTGGCCCTGCGCAACCTGACCCCCGCCCGTATCGCCCTGGGGCGCGTGGGCACCAGCCTTCCGACCAGTGCGCAACTGGACTTCCAGTTCGCCCATGCCCAGGCTCGGGACGCCGTGCACCTGCCATTCGACGTGACTGAGCTGACGGCACAACTTGATCAGCGCGGGCGCGACAGCCTGGTGTTGCACAGCGCCGCAACCGACCGTCATCAATACCTGCAGCGGCCCGATCTGGGCCGGCGCCTGAACGAGGATTCGGTCGCCACCTTGCGCCAGCATGCCCAGGCCAACCCAGGCGGGGTCGACCTGGCAATCGTGGTCGCCGACGGACTGTCCGCCTTGGCGGTACACCGTCATACGCTCCCGTTTCTGACGCGCCTTGAGGAGCAGGTCAACGCCGAAGGCTGGACTTGCGCGCCCATAACGTTGGTCCAGCAAGGACGCGTGGCGGTGGCAGATGAGGTGGGCGAGCTGCTCGGCGCTCGCATGACCGTGATGCTGATCGGTGAGCGGCCAGGGCTCAGTTCGCCGGACAGCCTGGGGCTTTATTTCACCTACGCCCCGAGGGTCGGGCTGACCGACGCCTACCGCAACTGCATTTCCAATGTTCGCCTGGAGGGGTTGAGCTATGGCATGGCCGCGCATCGGCTGCTGTACCTCATGCGTGAAGCCTGTCGGCGCCAGCTGTCAGGCGTGAACCTCAAGGATGAGGCTGAAGTTCACAGCCTGGAAAGTGACGAACTGGCCAGCCAGAAAGGTAACTTTCTTCTGGGCAAGGGCTGAGCACCTGCGCAGGAGGGTGGTGCTGCACCGGCTGCCCTGCTGCTCGCTACAGGCGGGCCACTGAACACGCTCGCCGAATCCTCCATGCGGCGAGCGTGGACGATGAACGATGTCCACGGCCTCGGTGTCTGTCTGCCGTACTACGACGCAGCTCACGCCTTCCTACTGCCGTAACCCCTCGCTACAAACTCTGCGGGCGTGATCCTGACTTCGCCGTATAATGGCCCACTTGTCATGTGTGAAATTTCACTCCTCCAGGTCACCGAGCCTTCGACCCAGACCACAGGTGCTGTACATGGATTTCAACCCGCTGGACCTCATCCTCCATCTCGATGCGTACCTTGATCTGTTGGTCAACAATTACGGGCCCTGGATCTATGCCATTTTGTTTGCTGTGATTTTTTGCGAAACCGGGCTGGTGGTGATGCCCTTCCTGCCAGGTGATTCCCTGCTGTTCATCGCCGGTGCAGTCGCTGCAGGCGGCGGCATGGACCCTGTCCTGCTGGCCGGGTTGCTGATGATCGCCGCCATCCTGGGCGACAGCACCAACTACGTGATCGGGCGAACGGCCGGCGAGCGCCTGTTCAGCAACCCGAACTCGAAGATCTTCCGCCGCGACTACCTGCAGCGCACCCACGACTTCTACGAGCGTCACGGCGGCAAAACGGTCACCATGGCGCGTTTTCTGCCCATCCTGCGCACATTCGCGCCGTTCGTGGCCGGTATTGCCCGCATGCACTACCCGCGCTTTCTCGGTTTCAGTATTGCCGGCACGTTGCTCTGGGTAGGCGGCCTGGTCACGCTGGGGTACTTCTTCGGCAACGTGCCGTTCATCAAGCAGCACCTGTCGCTGATGGTAGTGGGTATCATCCTGCTGTCGCTGGTCCCGATGATTCTCGGCCTGCTGCGCACCCGCCTGGGTCGCCCGGCCAAGGCGCACTGAGGCGCCTGATCGGGCATGTGGTCGTTCAGCGCCTGGCGGCGCAAGCGCACGTTGGCGCGCTTCCCGATCAGCGTCCAGCAATGGCAAGCCGTACGCGAGCGCTTGCCCATACTGGACGGTATCGACGACGCCGAGGACCAATGGTTGCGCGAGGCCAGCATCCTGTTCCTGAACGAAAAGCACCTGACGTGCCTGCCAGGCGTCGAGCTCGACGATGAGCAACGCCTGGTGCTGGCGGCACAAGCTCAGCTGCCGTTACTGCACCTGGGTGACCTGAACTGGTATCAGGGCTTTCACGAAATCATCCTCTACCCCGACGATTTCAAAAGCCCGCAGCGCCACCGGGACGGCAGCGGCGTGGAGCACGCCTGGGACGGCGAACACAGTGGCGAGGCCTGGCAGCAGGGCCCGATCATCCTGGCCTGCAATGGCGTGTTCGGCAGTGGCGGCTGGGAAGCCTACAACCTGGTCATCCATGAGCTTGCGCACAAGCTGGACATGCTCAACGGCGATGCCAATGGCCTGCCTCCCCTGCACAGCGACATGGCTGTGCAACGCTGGGCGAACGCCATGCAACAGGCCTTCGACGACCTCAACCGACAACTCGACCTGGATCCGGAAGCCGAAACGCCGATTGACCCCTATGCCGCCGAAAACCCCGCCGAGTTCTTCGCCGTGACCAGCGAGTACTTCTTCAGCGCCCCCGACCTGCTGCACCAGGCCTACCCCGAGGTCTACCAGCAACTGTCGCTGTTCTACCGGCAGAACCCGCTTGCACGCCTGGCCCGGTTGCAACACGAGCATCCCGACTATCGCCATCCCCCCGTGTAGCGCCCGGTCCATTGGGCCAGACGTGGCATGCCCCGTCGGAATATGCCTATAATCGCCGCCACTTTTTTGGTCAAACACGGGGGCACTGCCCAATGAGCTACAGCAAGATTCCGGCGGGCAAAGACCTGCCGAACGACATCTACGTCGCCATCGAGATCCCGGCCAACCACGCGCCGATCAAATACGAGATCGACAAGGACAGCGACACGCTGTTCGTCGACCGTTTCATGGCCACCCCTATGTTCTATCCGGCCAACTACGGCTTTATCCCCAACACCCTGGCTGACGACGGTGATCCGTTGGACGTGCTGGTGGTTACCCCTTACCCAGTGGCCCCGGGTTCGGTCATCCGCGCCCGCCCGGTAGGTGTCTTGAACATGACCGACGATGGCGGCGGCGACGCCAAGGTCATCGCAGTGCCCCACGACAAGCTGTCGCAGCTGTACGTGGACGTGAAGGAATACACCGACCTGCCTGCCCTGCTGATCCAGCAGATCGAGCATTTCTTTGCCAACTACAAAGATCTCGAGAAGGGCAAGTGGGTCAAGATCGAAGGCTGGGACGGCGCCGACGCCGCCCGCGCTGCGATCACCAAATCGGTCGAAGCCTACAAAGGTTGATCCTGATTGCATGGAAAAACCCGCTTCGGCGGGTTTTTTTTGGCGCGCGATAGGCTTCACAGCCAATCTAGGCCTAAGCGTTCTAAAACGTCCTACACCCGCGTCTGACTGCTCCTACATCTCCCCTTCCGCACATCAACATCCTGTTCATACCCTTGGTGGCACCGTGCCGCTACACTTTCTCCATGAACACATCTGGTGAACGTTTAAGAGCCCTTCTTCAGGAATGCGGCCTGACCCCTGCAAACTTCGCAGCCCAGCGCGGCGTGACGCCTCAGCACGTCAACAACTGGTTCAATCGCGGGGTGCCGCTGGCTCGCCTGGACGAGCTCGCCGACCTGTTCTGCGTGCACCGTCGCTGGCTGCGCACCGGCGAAGGCGCCAAACATCCCAATGCCATCCTGCGCACCTGTCCGCCACGCCCGGTGCCGATAGACGCCCCCATTCCGCGTGCCGTTCATCGCGGGCGCGTGGTACACGTGCCGTTCCACGAGGTGCGCAATGGCCTGCTGTGCAAGGTGTCAGGGCGTGCCCTGCGCCTGCCTGCCAACGCCCTGCGAATGCTGGGCGTCAAACACGACACGTCCATCTGCATGGCCATGCCAGGCGGCAACATGGCCCCTTTGATCCCCGTCGAAGCGACCCTGGCCATCGACATGAGCATGACCCAGATCGTCGAGGGCGAAACCTATGCCCTGCTGATCAATGGCGCGTTGCGCGTGCATAACCTGACCATGGGCGAGCACGGCACGCTTTACCTGCATAGTCATGACCGGCACAACTACGCCGTCGAGCGCTTGACCCCCAGCCAGCGCCAGGCGCAAGGGCTGGAGATCCTGGGGTGGGTCTATCACTGGTCGCATTTTCGCCGGCAACGACCCGGTTGAAACACCCTGTGCCATTTTTTGCTGGGCATCAGGTGCGTGCCCTTGTATGCTACGCGCACATCAGCCCCGACCGGCGCAAGCCGCAGTCCAGAGGGCTCGGCGATACCCCATACGGGCATCAGCCATCTCTTTCAGGCCTCTTTTGGCCACACCGTTAAGGCGATTGCGGCTTACCATAAATTAGTCGGAAGCGTCCCCGAGAAGCCGGCCACAAGCCGGCTTTTTAATTGTCCGAAATAATCTTATCCCATCTGAGCATACTGCCGATAACCTAGCTATAACGGGCGCTTCAGGCATTCCCCTGTCCGATGGTGTTCAACACCATTTGACCTCATCCGACGATGAAGTGGGGGGACAGGTGGGGGGACAAAAGGGACGATAGGGGAAATCCAATGGGTAAACTGAATCCGAAACAAGTCGAAAACCTTACCGAACCCGGCACTTATGAAGATGGAGACGGACTTCGCTTGGTCGTCAAACCTACCGGGCGTAAATCCTGGCTGTTTCGCTTCCAGCTGGCGGGCCGGCGTAGAGAGATGGGGCTGGGCTCGTTCCCTGAGGTGAGTCTCAAGAAGGCCAGACAAGATGCCAGTGCTAAACGCACCCAACTGAGTGATGGCATAGACCCATTGGCCGCTCGCGACATAGCGCGCGCTGCTCAACGGGAAGCCCAGCGAGCAAGTGAAGCCAAGCAACTCAGATTCGAGACTCTTGCAACGGAATACCGTGATGCTCACGGCGCGGCGTGGTCGGAGAAGTGGCGTAAAGGCTGGATGCGAAAGCTGGAGCTGTATGCGTTTGATCACATAGGCAAGCTGTCAGCCGCAGACATCGGTACTCCCGAGGTGCTCAAGGTGTTGCAACCCATCTGGGCGACTAAGACTCGAACCGCCGACGAGTTACGCGGACAGATCGAACAAGTCTTGGACGCCGCCAAGGCACGGAATCTACGACAGGGTGAAAACCCTGCTCGCTGGCGCGGGCACTTAGACAACCTGCTGAGTCGTGCTGAAAAGAAAAAGGCTCGGAAGCGTGAGCACTTTAAGGCTTTGCGCTGGCAGGATGTGCCGGATCTGATGATAAAGCTCAGGGCAAACTCCACGCCTCCATCTTGGGCTGCTCAACTGTTGATCATGACCAGCGCACGCGCTCACATGGTCAGGTTCGCTCGTTGGGATGAATTTGATCTAGAAGCTGGGACTTGGTCGCTACCAGGTGAGCGAATGAAGATGCGGGTAGCTTTCATAATCCCGCTTGCTGACGAAGTCGTAAAGCTGTTGAAGAGTATTCCGCGGAACGGGGAAAGCGCCTTTCTATTTCCAGGCCAGGGCAAGACAGGAGTAATGCACGCAAACGCGATACGTACGCTCCTACACAGCATGGAGTATGAACATGTAACACGACACGGCTTTCGATCCTCGTTTCGTGACTGGGCCAGTGAATGCACTCATTATCCACGCGAGGTTTGCGAGATGGCGTTGGCGCATGATGAACGCGATCAGACTGAAGGGGCCTATTCGCGATCAGACTTCCTCGATAAACGCCGATTACTAATGAGGGACTGGGCGACTTTCCTAAACCCAACGTTCACCGGCAATTTATAAGTCTGAGCACCTATTATATCAAGCACCACCTTTAGGGAGTCGACATGAGCAATTCGTCGCAACATCAATTTCAAGCCTTGCATGAGCTTGAGCAACTAAAAGAAGAGCTACGAACAAACTGGAATAAGGAGAGACTCAGGATTGAAGAGTCACTGTATTACCTGATAACACACTCTCTTTCTGATGATTACCACCATATCAGAAACAGTATAGAAGCCCAAATTAAGACGGGAGAAAAGCACAAGGACCAGAATATATCTCAGTGGGGGATGAGTGTAGACGCCTCGCAAGTCACACCAGAACGAAAAAACACTCTAGTCGCACTCACCTACCTCCTTCTATTCGACGCGGAGTGTAAGAGAGGCTCCATCGCTAGCGCTTCGAAACTCATCTGCCACGCTAGCTACTACGAAGGATATGCAAGTGGCTTGGTCGAACCTCGAATTAATGAAGGGGCTCGAGGGCGATCAAAGAGCAGTCAAGAAAACCAGAGAAAAATGGCAGTCTTAATCAGCTCGCTGCGACCAAAGGAAGGTTGGAAGAAAGAGCGAGACGCTGCGAACTGTATCTACGATGAAGCTGTAAAGCTAAATAAAAAGTCAAACATGAATCTTACTCAGGCCCATCTTGCCAACCTCATCACAAAGTGGATGAAGGAGGAAGGCTCCGAATGCCGAGCGGCCTTTCTTGGCACCAGTGAATAAGCTATTCACTTGGTAGCACATCAGGCTGCTTTCTGGGCCTACCTCGTTTGGTTTGCTTGGGAAATACCTTCCCTCCTTTCCCGAAGCACCTGCCTCCGTCAGGTGCGATCATCCGGATAAAGTAATCCGGCTTGGTCAGATACGCCGCGACAAGCTTTAGCCCCGCCCTGAGGCCGGTCTGATGATGGCTAATCATACCAACTCCTAAGATTCCTTTCTTCTCAAACGCCGCTTTGTTTTTGTTGCAGTTATAGTAAATCCCTTTCCCTTCCGTCACAGTCTCTACCCAGTACTCACCCAGAAGCTTGGCAATGACAATATCCTCTCGATGATAAACCCCATTCAAAAATAACAAGCAGTGATAATGGTAGGATTTATCAAGACCATACTCCAGCTTCCATGCATACCCTACGACACCCAGTGATTTAGAGCTCCTAAGATATTTCAGTAGGGCTATGCGGTGCATCCTGGCTTCGGCATGGCTGATAGTTGTTTCCCCTCGAGGAACGCAGTACTGGCTCCGATAGGTGAAATCGACACGAATTACTAGCATCCTAGCGTAACAAACAAATAGCGCATCAATGTATTCAACAAGGCTTTTATAATTCTTATTGGCAGACCGGCAGAAACTTTTCAAAGTATCTTGAAACTCTACCCCCCGAATTTCTTGCTTTACCTTTTCGGTTAAGTCGTGAAGCAGGGATAACTCATCAGCCAGAACCAACTCGACCTTATATACATTCGACCTCAGTTCCACCCCAGCAAAGTACTTCATAAAGACCCTCAGCAGCGGGTTAAACTCATGATAGGGATAAACCTCCTTGATCATCCCAAAATCCACCTTTAGCAAGCTTAGACAGTCCTGCTCCAGCGCCCTGACCTTCTTCTGCTTAGACATTGCTGTTGTACGAGGAAGAAACAATCCCTTCTGAAAGGCCTTCAGGCGCGCCATCACGTCTACAATCGAACGGATATCACTCGCCAATAACGCTTGATCGGTGTACTGCTCAACCGTCTCACCGTTGACATCCGCGTACATGCACAACCCATGTTCAAAGTAGAACTCCAATTCATCATCGAATTTCATAGACTTACCTTATACTGTTCAGCACTCTATTGATCACTCACGAAGAGCGCTCACTAACATTGCACACGCGGAAGCTATCTGTGGCTACTGCTCTGCTCATCGTTACATACCTCCTACAGACCAATGCATCTAGCATGACTTGCATTGCACATGGTTACTAGAGGTAAATAGTAGGAATAAATACTAGATATAACATAGATACCAATATTCAGGCTCTCCGTTTCCTCCGGCCAGACCAACGAATCGGGCAGAAAACTCCAACGCGCGCCGGGAACATTTACAAATTGAAAAATGAAAGTTAGTACTGGTAGCTATGCCGGATTATCACCGGTACAGGTGGAGCTAGCGCACCGATGTAGCCAAGCATTAACGTCTTCCTCCAGCCATCCCACGGCAAATTTTCCTAATTTAAAAGGCCTAGGAAACGTTGCGTCGTATCGCGAAGATTTTGGATTGATACGATCATAAATGGTTGATCGCGACAGCCCCACCTTAACTGAGAGCTGTTTGAGCCTGATAACACTTGGATGTATTGCCGAAGCTTGCTGCATGGTAGATACCTCGGGTTGTAATGAAACCCAAAGGTAAAATACTTTCTGTCTGTATTCACTCGACTTAACACCCAGTAAAAAATTCCCGGGAGGATAACCAGAATCCTCCGACCATGACACCGACGGATGCAAGCTCAAAGCCAACCTGCCAGTGCGAAAAGTTAGTTCCCCGCTAAACAGGAACCAACATTTCAGCGCGGGAACGAGCTTCGGTTCGCTTTACCAATGCCATGATTCTACTCGAAAGAATTTTGGCCTTACATGACGCTCACGAGTCAACAATAGCCCTTAATACATTCAACAAACTGGAAGCTAAAGAATGAATAGATGTCCACATTGCGGCTCATTAGCCGTCGTGAAGCCGGCCATAGCCAAGAAAGCAGGTGCCGCAATCGGCGGAGTTAGCGGTGTACTGAGAGGGTTGTCCGCCATGTCTATCGGCGCCAGCGTCATCCCCATAACCAGTAGCCCAAGTGTTGGGCTGAGTACCATAATCGGGCGGTTAGCCTCGGCTATTACTGCGGCATTTGTAAGTGGTGCAGCAGGATGTATTGCAGGAGCGAAGGTAGGCACAGTAATTGATCACTATGTCTTCGACGCCTACCAATGCAACCTATGTAATTGCTCTTTCCGCATGTATTCCTCACAACCCCCGCACCAGTTCAACGCACATTTTAAGCAAATCAAGAAGATTGACAACTAAATTACATATGCACGCTCGCTGCTGATAAATATCAGTAGCGCTGCCGTACCTACCGAACGAGAAAACACACATGGCTCACTATGTTGAACAAATGGCCTATGTCGGGCATGCACCGTGGCATGGCCTCGGCTCCGCGCTCTCACCTAAACAACCTATTGAGGTCTGGCAGAAAGAAGCCGGTATGAACTGGCGCATAGAAGACAGTCCCGTCCATTTCAAGGCCAACACGGTAGGTAACCTGGGATCAATTTATACATTCCCAGAACAGAAGGTTCTCTACCGCTCCGACACCAAGGCAGCGCTTTCAGTAGTCTCACAGCGTTACCAAGTAGTGCAGCCTCGAGATGTGCTGGAATTTTACCGCGATTTAACTGAGGTCTCTGGGTATGAACTGGAAACTGCGGGAGTGCTAAAAGGAGGCCGTAAGTTTTGGGCATTGGCTCGGACAGGGCAAACCGCTGCGTTGGCGGGTCATGATGAAGTGAATGGCTATCTACTACTGGCTACCTCGTGCGACGGTACGTTAGCTACCACCGCCACACCCACCACCATTCGAGTCGTCTGCAACAACACACTGACCATTGCCCTGGATGGGGCAAGCCGCGCTATCAGGGTTCCGCACAGTACTCAGTTTGATCCACAGGCGGTAAAGAAGCAGTTGGGGATCGCGGTATCGCACTGGGACGAATTCATGCAACGTATGCACATGCTCGCAGAGCGTAGGGTGCAGTGGCCGGAAGCGATGAATTTCTTCCTCAGCGTGCTGTGTGACACCCCTGCTAACAGCCCCATTCCTGAAGTACTATCCAACGAACGAGCACTACGCAAAGTACAAAGCCTGTATGAAGGACAAGGTCGAGGCTCGACCTTGCAGTCCGCTAAAGGTACCGCGTGGGGACTGCTCAACGCCGTGACCGAATATGTCGACCACGAGCGGCGAGCAAGGAGCGTTGAATACCGGATCGACTCCGCATGGTTTGGACAAGGTGCAGCCATTAAGAAGAGAGCACTGGATGCGGCTCTATGCCTCGTGGCCTGACCTGAACAGTTTCGCACACCAACACCACCTAGCCAGTGCCTACTGGCTGGGTGCCTTATGTCCGATGGGAACAGGGTTTGTTACACCGCAACTGAACTACGCAAAGGATGGGCAGGTCCAGGAACTAAGAACGGCTTACGAAAAAACCGCTGGTTGATGGAAAGGTCATAATCCTGCGTCGATGAGCAAATCTGACGGTTTGCAGCGCAAAGCAGTCGCGATCCGAAGGATATTCAAAAAGGTAACGTTCCTCTCCCCTCGCTCTATTTTCCCCATGTGGGAACGATCGATCCCGGCAGCATCCGCCAAGGCTTCTTGCGACAGCGTATGCCCTAGTCGCCGTGCGCGTACCGCCGCACCAAGCTGTACCAGGTCGCCGTCTTTATCATGAGTCGCAGAGATTCTTGCCATGGCGAAAATCGTCGCGCTATGATGCTTCCATGGCCACGGCATTTACGACCCATCTAGACGTTTCTTTGATGTAGAGCAGAGCTAGCAGTGGACCTTCCTAACCCCCGCTACAGAGAATCTGAAAATATGTCTCTTTCAACAGTAAATGGATTAAACGAATATCAAATAGAAGCCCTTTTAAAAGCCAAAAAATCATTTGAGGTTATAGGTTTGAGAGGTCAATTCACCAAGAGTGTAGCAATTATTGAAAAAAGGATAGAAAGCCTAAATCTAAAGTGTCGAGTAAAAGTCGATCTGAAAGGTGCTATAGCTCAGGGCGGCATATTGGGCACAGTTATTGGAGCTACCTCTCTCCCCATCGGGGTCGCTTTAGCCGCCGCTGCTACCGTGGTCAGCACCGGTCATACTCTAGCCACCTACAACCCCGACTATGAAATCATAAAAGACTACGTCAATAAAAAACTAAAAGTCATCTATAAAAAATAAAAGACAACAATATCAACTAGCGCAACAGCGCGCACATGAGATTTTAATAAATTGAAAATTAAGTCAGCTATACTAAAAGCAACCAGTTGTCTTGCCCTCGCACTCTCCCTAAACGTTCAAGCCGAGGTTGACTACGGATACATGTATCCGCCCATGCTGCCAAATGAACAAACCATGAACGACTTGCCGTATGCCATTCCTTGTGCGGAGGCCAAAAATCAGTATGGGGCGAAATTCTATCGTTGCACTTGGTATAACGTTCCAAGAAACATCACTCAGTGGAGTGAACAACAACAGCGCAACATCACCTTCAGTAACCACATCAGCGGGAAATGCGTGCGAGGCACATGCCGTGCATCCAATGGCTCAGGCATCTACGGTATGTATGGCCAAGACCTTAGCTTTAGTCTTTCCATTTACTATTACATTTATGAAAGTGAGGATGGCTATCCAATTGCTTATCGCATGGATGGGGGGCCGGCCAAAAAAGGGAAAGGGGTTACTTACGCCCAAGCACGCACAGCACTTCAGAATTTCTTACTTGATCATGGCATCAGTAATACTAGCGCAGGAGATTCTATTGCTGCCTACTCGTTGGACGCGAACGCAACGAGCGACGAGTCAGTCGATGACGAGACACAGATCGACGAAAAGCCCATGACAAAACCCACAAGAACAATCGAAGTAAAAGAAGCCTGGTGCAACCCACGCTCAGATGATGATTGTACAATTAACGGTCAGAAGGTGCCTAAGGCTCAGCTTAAAGAGTACCTCCCTGAAATTTACGAAATAGAGGTATTGAACGCTGGCGGCTACTGCGAACATCCTATTTGCTATAATAAAGATGACAAGCCAGTAGGCATTCACTAAAATAAGGCACGGAAATTCCGTGCCTTATTTTTTGGTTTCTCTTTGAATACATACACACTTGAGCCATCCTCTTAATAATAGCGCTGCCTACTGCTTTCTGAAGTGCCCCCAGCATTTCCTATAACAGATCATCGCGCTCGCCTGTAGCCAGCAGATTGCCGAAATTCGCCCTCCTCGTCCCAGATCTTTCTTGCTACCATTCCAAATCATAAATTTAGATGGAGCTTGGTGGATGGCCGTCAGCGAGAAAACGATAATCATCGAGCGGATATTTGAGACGCTTTACGACGAAGAGACCAAGACGCTCTCACGCACACTGGTCAGCGCAGCAGACGTTCAAGAGGCGAAACGCTACTGCGCAGAGCACCACGGCATCAAAATGAAGCTAGACGCAAACCCGTTCAATTTCATGAAGGACATTGTCAGGGGTAAAAGCGCCTCCAAGATTTGGCCGCAACGACTGAAGGATTTGGGGATCGGCGGGGTGCAAAGGACAGGTGATGGAGCAATTTTCGAGTTTGTTCACGGGATAGCTGGAGCCCTGGACAGTCTCGACGAAGATTTTCTTCCATCTGACTCTACGCCAAGCTTCCCGGTGCAAAGCCTCAGCCTACCCCTGGCGTCAAAAGCGCTAGGTCGGACAGATGAATCATGGCTGCTTCAAGTAGCCGTGAATCTACGAATCATCGAGAGCCACTTTGCTAACGCAGCAAGCAGCCAGATTGATGCATTGGAGCTCACCCACCTGCAAATGGACATCAAACTGAGAAAGGTTCAGATAGATGCATTATTCCGAGCGCTGCACGCCGCACCTGATGGAAAACAGTCTGAAGTACTCATTACCGTGGAAGCTAAACAAGGTAATCAACGCATTTTAACCGAACAAATTGGCCGTCAGGTGATAGCCGCTTTCGAGTCAACTGATACTGATCTCGTCATCCCTGTAGCCATTGTAGCGATCAGAAACAAAGGGATTTATGTGGTAGAATTCGCAGCAGTGACTAGAGATTCGTTGGTTCAGTTTAGCGTCCCAACATTCCATCGAGACGCTATGTTCGTACTTCAGCCGAAGGTAAAGGGCATTTAACTACGCGGGCTGAGTGACTGACGGCCTAGGTTTTGGCGTTCCCTTGCGATCTCGCTGCTTGATTGGAACATTAATTTCGAAATGGCGAGAGGCCTGCCCCATGTCCATGGAAAGTAGTCGCTCATCCCCCATCAAAATAACCCCGGCAGGACTGGAGGGCACCCAGCCAATAGCGTCAATGATACTTGCTGCAACTGCTCGAGCCAGTGGCGGAGGAACAGCGTTCCCGACCTGTCTCGCACCATGCCATTTCGTTACATGCGTGCGAAACCAATCAGGGAATCCATGTAGACGAAGCATTTCTCGCACGGTGATGCAGCGCGGGTACTTATAGTGGATGGGTCTAGGGCTTGTGAATGCGCCCCGGGCAGAATCAGTGCCCGCACGAAGCGTATTAGACACCCCATTAGCGTGCAGCTTAAAGAATCGAGAGGTAGGCTCTACCTGGCCCATCTCTGTTGACGCAAATCGAGCACGAGATATTTCAGAATGATTCGTGCGAAGGCTACTTGTTAGTAGCTCTTTGTTCCAGTTTCTTTTGTAGCCGTAGTAGGTCGACTCGGCAACCATGTCGCGAAGAACTTTGGCATAGGCACTCGGGCGTCCCCATTTGACGGCTGTTGAGTCACTTTCGATTAACGCATCGTAGTCTTCTGCATCAGGAATATCTCCCAAAGCATCGTGGCAGGACGGTCCTTCTGGCAACTGTGTATCGAGTAGCAGAGAGGATCTAGGCGATCTGGTTGTCGGCTCCGGATACTCAGGAAGTCTTAGTCCGCGCTTAGCTCCAATCAGAATCAAGCGCTCTCGTTCCTGCGGTACGCCATAGTTTGCTGCATTGAGTACTCTCCAGGGCAGAACGTCATAGCCGTTGCTCTGAAACTCCTCGATGAGCTCAGCAAGAAACTGTTTATGTCGACCAACCGTAATGCCTTTAACATTCTCAAAAACAAAATATGAGGATTCCAAGCCTACGACAATACGAACAAAGTCTTTGACCAACGAGTTACGCGGATCGTCAAGGGCACGCTGCCCCATTAGGCTAAAGCCTTGGCACGGCGCGCCACCAAAGACGATATCTACGTTTCGGCGGCCAATGTTCGCAGCATCACGAATATCCTTAGCAGTCAATGAGGATACCGACTGAGGAATCACCACACAGTTGGGGAAATTGTAAGAGTGGACGGCAGCATGGATTGGGTCGATCTCAACGGCAGCAACCACGTCAAAGCCTGCCTGCTCGAAGCCCAGGGACATTCCACCAGCCCCTGCGAAGAGATCTATTCCAATTGGTCGTGTCATCTGCATTCCTCCCTCGGCGAGAAAATCTTCGCCTTCATACGAGGCGTGGAATTTACGCGATTCTGGATCAGATGTCGATCGGTTTTTTGCAAGGACCAAGGAACGCCGACAGACGACACCGCAAGGAGTGAAGATCCTTGAGCTCGCACTGCCATATGGTCAAAACGTCCCACCCCGTGAGACGAAGGGCTTCCTCGGTACTGCGATCCCGGCAGCGATTACGATCAATTTTAGGTTCCCAGTACTCCAGGCGGCTCTTGGGTAGGCGCCCCTTTGGGCAAGCATGCCCATGCCAAAAGCAGCCGTGAACAAAGATGATCTTACTCTTTTTCGCAAAAACGATATCTGGTTTTCCGGGCAAATCCTTCCGATGCAACCTGTATCGATAGCCCATGGCGTGGAGGATTGAACGTACCACCATTTCCGGCCCCGTGTTTGCGGTGTCGACGGATTGCATGATTTTGCGTCGCTGTGCTGTAGACCCGAGGTCAGGCATACATCCTCCAAATGCAGAAGATATTGCGCTACGAAAGGTGGGGGCTTGAGCCCTCCTAACCCTTGCCATCCTTTTTGAGGATTGATAACTGGGGGCTGGATGTGTCAGCAACCTGGCTCGCAGTCTCATCTGCACCATTCGAGCAGCCCCTGAAAATCTTTAGGTTTAGGGGGACTGGCTTACTAGCGGGCTGAAAGCTGACAGAAAGCTCTCAGCGCCTCACCTAAGGCATGCGGTATCCAAGCTCTGAGGTCTGCTGACTGACGGACCTCTACAACGCTCACCTCGAGCTAAGCTCATCGATGTCGTAGCTTGGCACCTTGAAGCGCGACTCGGTTTGGAAGCATCATCACACATCAGACTAGCCCCGTGACTCGCGATGTCCTTTTACATAATCTAAAATATTTTTTGATAGCTACGCCTTGGAGTAAAATTTTGCTGCTAAAGCTACGGACTGAAAATAACGGACAGATTGCGGTCCTGCTCGTTAAAAGCGATGGCGATTTTGGAGGTGCGACGGTGTGGCGGTCCGCACCGGGAGCGCCAGTGGTATCTATTGTTCAAAATGCTGACGGCCAGCTTGAGGCCTCGGCCTCAGCTCCCATTTCGTCAACAAGCGAGGAAATTACCGAGCAATTTCTTGCAGCATTTTCTGATGTCGCCCTTCAAGAAGCAGGTGGAGTAGAGTTTTCGGAATCGAGTCTTGATGACATTTCCGAGTTAAAAACTTACCCTTACGACCCTGAAACTATCCGTGTCGACACGAAGCCTTTCAACATCAGCTTAGTCTACGAAATGATTAAAGATGGCGACATAAACTTATCGCCAGACTTCCAGCGCCAGTTCGTTTGGACAGATATTGGCGCAAGATCCAGGCTCATTGAATCAATTATGCTGCGGATACCTTTACCCGTCTTCTATATGGCACAAGATAAAACTGGACGCCTCCATGTAGTAGATGGCTTGCAGCGCCTAACCGTAATACGTCAATTTTTGGATAACAAATTCCGCCTTAAAAATCTAGAATATTTAAAGGATGAGGAAGGAAAGGTATTTCGGCATGACTCTCCTGAGGAGTGCATCGACCAGCGGTACCGAAAGAGAATCATTCAAACTCAGCTCATGATGAATATCATTGATCCGCAAACACCTTCCGATGTGAAATTCGATATTTTTAAGCGAATCAACCAAGGTGGACGACCACTCAATGCACAAGAAATTCGCAATTGCATGTCGTCTGCGGAGACAAGGAATCTGATCGGCGAACTTTCAAAATCAAGCGCTTTCCTTAAGGCGACCTGTGGAAGTGTTGGCAGCGTGCGCATGCAAGATCAAGAGTTAGTTCTTCGTTCCCTTGCCTTCCGACTCTCTCACCTAGACGCCTTAGGTGAATATCAGGGCAATATGGATCGATTTCTAGACCAGGCAGTTGATCTGCTAAACAACGCCTCTCCCAACCTTTTCCGCAAGGTCACATACGACTTTTTACAATCAATGCAGAATTCCGAGCACTTATTTGGATCATTTGCGTTTCGAAAATGCCTTCCGGCGGATCTAGTAAAAGGAGCTCGGCGACGATTAATAAACAATTCTTTGTTTACAACATGGTCCACCATTTTGACTAGATATTCTGAGGCTGACGTTAAAACCCTAGCTCCCGGCCAACTAGCTATTCATCTAGCTAGCGCTCTCCAATCGGACTCGACTTTTTTTGACTCGGTAACCTCAGGCACCAATGATAGGAAGCGTCTGGCCTACAGCTTTTTTGCTGTTCAAAAACTTTGTGATGAGTACCTTCCATGATCGGCGAGCTCACCATACGTAACTTTAAGTGTTTTAAAGACGTAAAACTACCGTTAAAGCCTATTACTGTTATAAGTGGTGGGAACGGAGTTGGAAAATCTAGCATGATTCAGTCCCTGCTGCTCCTAAGGCAAGCAGCCGATCAGCTGCGTGTGCTTGATGATCTGGGAGCCCTAGCGGCGGGAAATTCAGCGGATTTCCCCGTTCGCTTAAATGGTCCTTATAGGCTGGCATTAGGAAATACTTTAACTCTCACCAATGCTGAACTCGAGTCCAATGAAATTGAAATCGGAGTACAATCAGCAGATATTCCAGAGCATTCCGCATCCGTGACATTCGTTGCTGACACCGCAGCCTCCGTTACGGTTACCGGTCATCACACGGGCTCAAATTCTAACGCAATGCTTAACAGAGGTGGGACTCTGCCTGTATTCTCTGGGGAATTCCACTATCTCGTCGCTGAGCGCAATGGGCCTCGCGACCTTGGCGAAGTTTCTGCCGAACATTTTGTAAACACAGGCATGGCAGGTGAGCACACAGCCGACGCGATAGCGCGCGCTGAAAACCTCTCAGTTCATGAGCATCTCTGTATTGTTGAAGGCTCAGATCTATTCAAGATTCAACTGGAAGGCTGGATGAGGCTGCTGGTCCCCAATATTCGTTTGATAACTCAAAGCTATCCCGAGATCAATCGAGTACGTTTGAGCATTGAGAAAGCCGGCACGCCAGTTGCCCCATTATCGCCGACTAATACAGGATTTGGCATTAGTTATGTGCTGCCGATAATAGTCAGCGGACTACTGGCCCCTGCGGGTTCAATGCTGATTGTCGAAAACCCAGAAGCGCACTTGCACCCAGCTGCCCAATCAGCAGTTGGTCAATTTTTAGCGCATGTTGCAAGTTCCGGCGTACAGGTTATCGTTGAAACCCACTCAGAAAATGTTATCAACGGTGTACGCCTTGCTGCCATCAACGGCGGCATTGATCACCACGAAATAGCACTATTCTTCTTTTCCTCAGTGGATGGAAGTACTCAACCCCAGATAGATAATATCTCTGTAGATGCCTTGGCAGAACTTAGTGAATGGCCAGTTGGCTTCTTCGACCAACAAGGCCAAGATCTCACAAAGCTCATGAAAGCGCGCCGGGCCAAACGATCAAATCCAGAGTCAATATAATGCCTCGTATCGTCTACCATTGTGCAAGCCGCTACGCATGTCCTCGTACATTGCCTCCTGCCGAGTTTACAGAGAGCGTCGAACATTCCCTAGAACTCCATCAGTACATATTGAGTACAGGTGAGCCCATCTATAGGGATGATGAAGTGTATGACGCAGAAATTCAGCCTGGACTTCTCGTGTGGCAACTCCTCTATGAAAACCATGGAGATCTTCTTTCGCGTGACAATATAAAACTTCTTCAGCTTGCTCTTGATCAGGCGCGACAGGCAACTTCAGCAACGATAGCTCAGGCAACGATAAAAAGCATCCTTGGTCCTTTTGGCGATACCGAGGCCAACGCACTAAACAGTTATGGCGACTGGCACAATCACGTGCGAAAATCGCTGGCTACCGAGCCCCAAGGATCCGATGCTTTCTGCGACGATTTCCGGATGGCATTTCCACGGCTCAAATTCAGTGACGCCTTCCCACATTGTATCGACACATTCGAAGGAGGCTACAAACGGCATTCGATAGTACTAGTACACTGCTTGTCCGCCCTAAACGATTATTGGCAGTGGGACGGCGGAGACCTCACCCAGTATCTTAAGGCTTTTTCGGCTCAAAGCAGTATTTCCACAACACAGGAAGGAAATGGCTCTAGGAAGCCTGCTCTTACTTTTTCCTTCAAATCTATTGATGGTCGTTCAGAGAATGTGCTTTGTGAGCCACACATGAAACTCACTCAATCCGATGTGGCAGGAGATAGCACTTTCTACTTTCATCGCATTTACTTTAATCCGAGATCACACGCAACCTTTGAAGGACAGCTACTGATCGGTCATGCAGGTGAACATCTCTAGTGAAAAATGATACGCGCTAGCGGTTAAATGCGACGGAAGGTTACAGCGCGCAAACCACCTGGGGGGACAAATGGGGGGACAAAATGGACGGAAACCAAAAAACCCAGTAAAATATGGCTTTTATTACATAAATAAGCCGGCCACAAGCCGGCTTTTAATGCCAGAACAAAGCGGCGAGACCCTATAGGTAGGCGCCGCCGAATTGTCCTTTAGCACACGCCTTTAGAAATCGTAACGCGCACCCATCAGCACGCTGCGCGACGGGCCGTAGAAGTTGAACGTGGACGTCGAACCCACCCGCGACAGGTAATCGCGATCGAACAGGTTGTTGACGTTGACGGTGGCAGTCAGTTTGGAGGTCACCGGGTAGGAAAGCATGGCGTCCACGGTGGCATAACCTGGCGCATCGATGCGTACCCCGCCGTTTTCCGAGTGGAAATTGCTCATCGCCGAGACGCCGCCACCGATGGCCAGCCCGGTGAGTGCGCCTTGGCTGATGGTGTATTTGCTCCACAGCGACGCCTGGTGGCGCGGCATGATGAAGAACGTGGTTTCGGCATCGCCCTTCACGGTTTCGGTGTCCATCCAGGTGTAACCGCCCAGCAGCTCCCAGTTATCGGTCAGCTTGCCGCTGACTTCCACTTCTGCACCCTTGACCCGTGTCTTGCCGGCAGCCACCGAGTCCTTGGTCGCGACGCCTTCGCTGTCGTAACGGGTGGTGGCGCGGTTTTCGTCGGTCAGGCGAAATGCCGACAGGCGCGTATTGAGCGCGCCACCAAAATAGCTGCTCTTGATACCCACTTCGTACTGCTCGCCTTCGCGTGGCTTGAGTACTCGGCCGTCGCCATCGGTCGCCGATTGCGGCTTGAACACCTGCGAATAGCTGGCATACAGCGCATGGTTTTCGGACAGGTCGTAGACCGCACCGGTATAGGGTGTGAAATGACCATCGACCTGCTTGCTATCGTCCGCAGTGACACCGGTCTTGAGGGTCGTGGTGTAGAAATCGCCACGGTACCAACTGAACCGCCCGCCGGCGATCAACGCCAGGCGCTCGACCGGGCGGAAGGTGACCTTGGAATACAAGCCGTATTCCTCTTCCTGCATGCCCGTCTCGGTCGTGTAGTTCGCAGCGGGTTTGGCGAACTGCTTGGGTGAGTAAGTGTTGACGTTGATGTTGCCCAGCGTCGTGGCCCCGTTCAGGTACTCGGTGTCGTAGTTCTTGTAATCGCTGCCAACGACGAACTCACTGACCTGGCCAAAGGTCTCGAAGGGCTGGCTGTAGCTGGCATCGACTGCGTAGGTGTCCTGGGTGAAATCGCGCGCACTGGCGCGTTCGGAGTTTTTGCCCGTGGTGGGGTTTGTGGCCGTGAACGCGTAGAGATAGTTGGTATCGCGGTGCGATCCGCGTGCAGCGATGCGGCCATAGCCACCGTTGTCGAAACGATGGGTCAGCTCAGCGACCAGGTCGGTGGTCTTGCCGTCGAACGCGTTCCAGTCTGCGCCCAGAAAACGGGAATGGCTGAAGTCAGGCACCTTGCCGTCCAACGTTGCCGGGTAACCATTATGCGGCGTAATGTTCTTGACCTCGTGGATCAGGCCGAACGACAGGGTAGTGGCCTCGTCCAGGTCGACATCCAGCGCGCCGTAGTAGCTGTTGCTGGTGTTGGCGTTGTAATCGACTTCGCCATTGGTGTCGTCGCGCGAGGCGATGAAGCGCCCGCGCACCCGCCCGTTTTCGTCCAGCGGCCCGCTCAGGTCCAGTTCCTGGTGATTGGTATCCCAGGTACCGTAGTAGCCCTCGACATGCCCCTGAAAGTCGGCCGTGGGCCGCTTGCGCACCATGTTGACGATGCCGCCCAGTTCGCTGGTGCTGCTGAACAGCCCGGCCGGGCCACGCATGATCTCGACACGGTCGAATGCCACAAGCGATGGCACGGTCCCGAAGATGCTCGCCATCGGTGCTGGCAGGCCGTCGATGTTGAATTCGCTGTACTCATAGCCACGGGCGTAGATCGATGACCGACCACTGTCGTTGGTCAGGGTACGCAGGCCGGCCGTGTATTTGGCCAGGTCATCGAGGTGGACGAACTGCCGATCCTTGACGTAATCCTGGGTATAGACGGTGATCGACTGTGGGATGTCCTTCAAGGCCGCTGGCGTCTTGGTGCCCACGGTGGCGGCGTCCACGCTGTACCCGCCAGTGGCCTCGGAGGGCAGCATGTCGTACAGCCGATTGCCCTCGATGGTCAATGCCGGCAGGTCGAGGGGATCGTCGGCGTTCATCACCACGGCTACGTCTTGCGCCAATGCCGAAAGTGAAAACGGCGCCACCAGCCCTGCCACCAGCCATCCCCGCACGCGCCGCGCGCGCCCTGCCCCACTGAAAACGTTCATGCCGCACCCTTGCCCATATGATAGTAATTCGCAAACGAAACATATTGCTTTTTGCGAACGATACCGGAGCAGGTACAGGGCATGCAGCAGCATTAACCTTCTTAACACATTGGGCCATTGCCTAGGGTCGAGTCCGGTGGGATGATTTGCAACTGATATAAATTCTCATTCAAGGCTCGCCGTGCCCACCTCCCTGCTGCTGGTCGAAGACGACCCACGCTTACGCCACGACCTTTACCGCCATTTCATCGACCGTGGCTTCGAGGTACACGCATGCGCGACGGGCGACGCGGCGCTGGCCGATGCCCACCGATGCGTATTCGACCTGGCGCTGCTGGACATCATGCTGCCAGGTCTCGACGGGCTGAGCCTGCTCGATGCACTGCGGCGCAAGCAGGCCGTACCGGTGATTCTCATGTCGGCATTGGGTGCCGAGCAGGACCGCATCACCGGATTTACCCGGGGTGCCGACGATTACCTGCCCAAGCCCTTCAGCCTGGCGGAACTGGATGCACGGGTCGACGCACTGTTGCGTCGGGTCGCCTTCCACAGCACGCCGCCCGTGGCGACGCGTACTGATGAGCCCGTATTTGACCACGCTGCCCAGGACGTCATGCACAACGGCATGCCGGCTGGGTTGACTGGCTCGGAGTTCCGCTTGTTGATCACCCTGCACGCCCATGCCGGGGAGCCGCTGAGCAAGCCTTTCCTGTACCAGACCGTCCTGCACCGTGGCTACACGCGACTGGATCGAGGCCTGGATGTGCATGTGTGCAACGTGCGCCGCAAGCTGGCGGACATCGGCATACAGCATCTGCTCATCCAGGCTGTGCGAGGCCAAGGCTATGTCCTGGTCGTGCAGAGCCCAGCCTGATGCGGCGACATCCGCTGCTGTGGAAGCTGGCCCTGCTGCAGGTCAGCTTCTGCCTGCTGCTCACCTGGTTGATCTGGACCTGGGGCCTGACGGTGGAGCGCAGCACCTATTTCCTGGGCCAGGCCGACCAGGACTACCTGGCCCGCTATGCCGGGCAGGCCGAGCTGGCCTGGGAGCAAGGGGGAGCCGTGGGTGTCGAGACCTGGCGCAAGCAGGTGCAAATGACCGAGGACACCTGGGCAGCGGTCGTCGGCCCTTACCTGCAAAGCCTGGGCACCACGCCGCTCACAGCCGAGGAGGCAGGTCACCTGACCTTCATGCGCAAGCTGAACTGGCCCATGAGCCGCCGCCTGCAAGGCGAACTGCCTTACGTCAGCATTGCCTTCCCGCGCCACCCCGAACACGGGCGCCTGGTCATGCAACTGCCCGAGCGGCTACTGCCTACCGGGCTGACACCCTGGACTCACCTGGTCACCCACGGCGTGGCGCCGGCGTTGCTGGCCCTGCTGATGGGGCTGGCACTGTACCGTCACCTTGTCGCCCCGTTGAACCGCCTGCGTGACCGCGCCGACGCGCTGCGGGCCAATGACCTGGACAGCACAGGCCTGCCCCTGCAAGACCGGCGCGATGAGCTGGGCGAGCTGGCGCAGGCCTTCGATCACATGGCCAATCGCTTGCGCCAGAGCCTGGAACAGCAGCGGCTGCTATTGCGCACACTGTCCCACGAATTGCGTACGCCGCTGGCACGCTTGCGTATTGCCCATGACAGCAACTTGACTGCCGCCCAGCTACGCGCGCGCATGGATTATGAAACCAGCCATATGCAGAAACTGCTGGAAGACACCCTCGACCTGGCCTGGATGGACACCGAACAGCCCGTCCTGGCCACCGAACCGGTCCTGATGACATCGCTGTGGGAGGCGCTGTGCCAGGACATCTGCTTCGAAAGTGGCTGGAGCCTCGCGCGCTTGCCATGCACGCTCGGGCAGGACTGCGTGGTCCAGGTGCACCTGGACAGCGTGGCCCAGGCGCTGGAGAACCTGCTGCGAAACGCCATCCGACACTCTCCGCCCGATGGAACCGTCTGCCTGAAGGGCTGGCGCGAAGGCGCGCATTGGCACTTGTGCGTGCGCGATCAAGGCCCCGGCGTGCCCGAGGCAGCGCTTGAGCGCATCTTTCAACCCTACCAGCGGCTGAGCCCCAGCGGCGCAGGCTTTGGGCTGGGCCTGGCCATCGCCCGGCGCGCCGTGCAATTGCAGGGTGGCCGACTCTGGGCCTGCAATGCTCACCCAGGCTTGCACCTGCACCTGACCCTGCCGGCCAGCGCCAACGGTTTAGAAAGTTAAGGCGCTTTACGCGTGTTGGAGGCTGACTATCATCTGGCTGCTTGAGTTGCAGTGCCTGCAATGCCGTGAAGAGATGCCTGATGAACAGAATGATCCGGGGCCTGGCGTTTGCGCTGGCCCTTGTGACCGGTGCCGCCACGGCCCAGCCTGAGCATGACCAGCCGATGGATACGACGCTGCTGGCACGCAAGGACCTGGCCTACCGATTCACCCAACTGGACCTCGACTCGGCAGACGGCGCGCGTCACTACCGACTATGGGTAGGGCTGCCCAAGCGCGCCGCCCCCGCAACCGGCTACCCGGTGTTATGGATGCTGGACGGCAACGCAGCCCTGGGCGCCCTGGACCGGCAACGCCTCGACGCCTTGGCCGCCGGCCAGGCCCCCGTACTGGTCGCCGTGGGTTACCAGACCCACCAGCGCATCGACAGAGCCAGTCGAACCTACGACTACACGCCGGCGCTTGCCGGGAAGACCGAGCAGCGCGACCCCCTCACCGGGCAGCCCAGCGGCGGGGTGGATGCGTTTCTCGACCTGCTGGAGACGCGCATGCGCCCGAGGCTGGCAGCGCTGGTGAGCATCGACCCCCGGCAGCAGAGCCTGTGGGGACACTCCTATGGCGGCCTGGCCGTGCTCCATGCCCTCTTCACCCGGCCCAAGTCTTTCGCCGTCTATGCGGCAGCCAGCCCCTCGCTGTGGTGGCATGACGGCGCAATCCTGCGCGAAGCGGCAGGCCTGCCGTCGCAGCTGGGGGATGCCCAGCCGCGCGTGCTGTTGATGCGCGGCTCACTGGAGCCGGCCAGCCCCCGCGAACCGGCCCAGCCCCACGCCGATCAGACGGCACGGAGCCTCGCCGCCAGCCTGGCCCAGGTCAAGGGGGTGCAGGTGTCCTTCAAGCAGTTCGACGGCCTTGGGCATGGGCCGATGCTTCCGGCATCGCTGCACTGGCTGATCGATAGCCTGAGCAAAGCAGCACCGCAGGGCACCTCGCCCAGCCGCTGACAGCGGCCCCGATCATGACGGCGGGTTGCCAACCCAGGCACCGGGTGCGGTATGCTTGCCCGGTCTTCAGGGCGGGGTGAAAGTCCCCACCGGCGGTAAATCGAAAGATGAGCCCGCGAGCGCTCCGGCTGTGCCGGAGGTCAGCAGACCTGGTGAGATTCCAGGGCCGACGGTCATAGTCCGGATGAAAGAAGGCGTCAGGCAGGGGCCCCATGGGTACCCCTGCGCACGCATTTTGCTCGCCCCGAGACGTTCATCGATCACTTACGAGGAGCGTTTCATGTCTACTTTGCACCCTGTGCACTTTCCCAATGTCACCGCCGCCATCGCCGCGTTCAAGGCCGGCCGCCCCGTGCTGCTGCTTGATGATGACGACCGTGAAGATGAAGCGGACATCATTGCCGCTGCCGAGAACATTTCGTTGCAGACCATGGCCATGATGATCCGCGATTGCAGCGGCATCGTCTGCCTGTGCCTGGACGAGGCAACGGTCGATGAGCTGCAACTGGCACCCATGGTCCAGAACAACCAGGCCCGCCACGGCACCGGGTTCACGGTCACCATCGAAGCTGCCGAGGGCATCACCACTGGCGTAAGCGCCCAGGACCGGGTCACCACGATCGCCGCTGCACTGCGTTCTTCGGCCGAGCAACGGCATATTGTCAGCCCTGGGCATGTTTTTCCGCTGCGCGCGCGCAATGGCGGTGTGCTCACGCGTCGCGGCCACACCGAAGGGTCGGTTGACCTGGCGCGCTTGGCCGGGCTGCGGCCGGCAGCGGTCTTGTGCGAATTGATGAACCCTGACGGCACGATGGCTCGCGGCGAGGAAGTGGCCGTCTATGCGCGCCAGTACAACCTGCCCACGCTGACCATCGATGAGTTGGCGCAGTATCGACTGGCGCTGCAGGCGCAAACGGCTCCGGCGATCTGATCGACCTGGCCATGCAAGGGCCTGGACGGTGGCGCCAACCCGGCGCTGCCGTGCCAATGGCGGTTTGCTCACCCCGCCCTGCTCTGCTAGTGTCGCGGCGTTCAGACTACCGCCGAGACTGCCGCCATGGCCCGCAAAAAAGCTTCCCTTGATTTCGAGCAATCCCTTGCCGAGTTGCAGGCACTGGTCGAGCGCCTGGAGAACGGCGAGTTGTCCCTGGAGGACTCGCTTGCCGCTTTCGAACAAGGCATTGCCCTGACGCGTGATTGCCAAGGCGCCCTGGCTCAGGCCGAACAAAAGGTGCAGGTGCTGCTGGAGCGCGATGGCGAACTGACCGCCCAACCCTTCGACGTGGAGCCCGAGGCATGATCGGTGCCTATCAGTCCGCCTGCCAGGCCCGTGTCGATGGCGCACTCGAGCCGTTGTTCATCGCCCCCACTCCCGAGCTCGAGCGCCTGTATGCCGCCATGCGCTACAGCGTGATGAACGGCGGCAAGCGCGTACGCCCGCTGCTCGTCTATGCGGCCTGCGAGGCCTTGGGCGCTCCGGCGCAGCACGCCAACGGCGCCGCTTGCGCAGTCGAGCTCATCCACGCTTACTCGCTGGTCCATGACGACTTGCCGGCCATGGACGACGACGACCTGCGTCGCGGCCAGCCGACCACACACAAGGCGTTCGACGAGGCCTGCGCCATTCTGGCCGGTGACGGCCTGCAAAGCCTGGCCTTCAACGCATTGCTCGACCCCCACCTGAGCCCCCAGACCGACGCACTTCGCCTGGCCATGGTGCAGGCCCTGGCCACGGCCGCCGGCCCCGCTGGCATGGTGGGCGGGCAAGCCATCGACCTGGGTTCGGTGGGCATGAAGCTGGACCAGCAGGCCTTGGCGTTCATGCACCGGCACAAGACCGGTGCCCTGATCGAAGCCAGCGTCCGCCTGGGCGGGCTGGCCAGTGCCCGTGCCGACCAGGCGCAGCTCGATGCCTTGCAGGTGTATGCGCAGGCCATTGGCCTGGCCTTCCAGGTTCAGGACGACATCCTGGATGTGGAAAGCGATACGGCTACACTGGGTAAACGCCAGGGCGCCGACATCGCCCGCGACAAGCCGACTTACCCTGCCCTGCTGGGCATGGAGGCGGCCAAGGCCTACGCGATCGAACTGCGCGACCAGGCACTGGTCGCATTGGAAAGGTTCGACGAAAAGGCCGAACCACTGCGAGCCCTGGCGCGCTATATCGTCGAACGCCGCAACTGACCTGGTGAGTACCGCGTGATGGCTGCGAAGCCGCCCGCGCGTCACCCGTCTGAATGGGCAGCTTTTCCTACAATGGGGTAAACTGCCGCGTCTTAATACACCTATAACGACTCGCCTGATGCCCACGACGTTTCAAGAGATCCCCCGCGAACGCCCGGTCACGCCGCTGCTCGACCGCGCTGACACGCCAGATGGCTTGCGCCGCCTGGCCGAAGCCGACCTGGAGACCCTGGCCGACGAGTTGCGCCAGGAGCTTCTGTATACCGTGGGCCAGACCGGTGGGCACTTCGGTGCCGGCCTGGGCGTCATCGAGCTGACCATCGCCCTGCACTACGTCTTCGATACCCCCGATGACCGGCTGGTATGGGACGTGGGTCACCAGGCCTACCCGCACAAGATTCTGACCGGCCGCCGAAACCGCATGCTCAGCCTGCGCCAGAAAGACGGCGTAGCCGCCTTCCCGCGCCGCAGCGAAAGCGTGTACGACACCTTCGGCGTCGGTCACTCCAGTACATCGATCAGCGCGGCACTTGGCATGGCCATTGCGGCGCGCCTGCAAAACAGCGCTCGCAAGTCCATTGCGGTCATCGGCGACGGCGCACTCACGGCGGGCATGGCCTTCGAGGCGTTGAACCACGCCCAGGAAGTCAACGCCGACATGCTGGTGATCCTCAACGACAACGACATGTCGATTTCGCGCAATGTGGGGGGCTTGTCCAACTACCTGGCCAAGATCCTCTCCAGCCGTACCTACACCAGCATGCGCGAAGGCAGCAAGAAAGTGCTGTCGCGCCTGCCAGGTGCGTGGGAAATAGCGCGGCGTACCGAAGAGTATGCCAAGGGCATGCTGGTCCCCGGCACGCTGTTCGAAGAGTTGGGCTGGAACTACATCGGCCCCATCGATGGTCACGACCTGCCCACGATGATCGCCACCCTGCGCAACATGCGCGACCTCAAGGGCCCGCAGTTCCTGCACGTGGTGACCAAAAAGGGCAAGGGGTTCGCCCCGGCCGAGATCGACCCGATCGGCTACCACGCCATCACCAAGCTCGAGCCCGTGGACAAGCCGGTTGCGCCGAAACTGGCCAGCGGACCGAAGTATTCCGCCGTGTTCGGCCAGTGGCTCTGCGACATGGCCGCTGCCGACGATCGCCTTGTCGGCATCACGCCGGCCATGAAGGAAGGCTCCGACCTGGTGGCGTTCAGCGAGCGCTACCCTGAACGCTACTTCGACGTGGCGATTGCCGAACAGCATGCCGTCACCCTCGCGGCGGGCATGGCTTGCGAAGGTAGCAAGCCGGTGGTGGCCATCTACTCGACCTTCCTGCAGAGGGCCTACGACCAGTTGATTCATGACGTGGCCGTGCAGAACCTGGACGTGCTGTTCGCCATCGACCGGGCCGGTCTGGTGGGTGAAGACGGCCCGACCCATGCCGGCAGCTATGACCTGTCCTACCTGCGCTGCATCCCTGGCATGCTGGTGATGACGCCCAGCGACGAAAGCGAGCTGCGCAGGATGCTCAGCACCGGCCACCTGTACAACGGCCCGGCTGCCGTGCGCTATCCGCGCGGTACAGGCCCTGGCGCGGCTGTCGACGAGGGGTTGGAACCGCTGGAGATTGGCAAGGGCGTGGTGCGTCGCCGGGGTGAAAAGGTCGCGCTGTTGGTCTTTGGCGTACAGTTGGCCGAAGCCCTGCAAGTGGCCGAACAGATCAATGCCACGGTCGTCGACATGCGCTTCGTCAAGCCTCTGGATGAATCCCTGGTGCTGGAAATGGCAGGTAGCCACGAACTGCTGGTAACCATCGAAGAGAACGCCATCATGGGCGGTGCCGGTGCTGCCGTAGGCGAGTGCCTGGCCAGGGAGGCGGTGGTCAAGCCGTTGCTGCACCTGGGCTTGCCGGACCTCTATGTCGAACACGCCAAGCCTGCGCAGATGCTGGCAGAGTGCGGGCTGGATGCAGCGGGCATCGAAGCGAGCGTCAAAGCCCGCATGGTCAAGCTGGGGCTTTGATGTGCAGGGCTGCGCTGCAGCCCTGTTGCTCAGCCAAACGAGCCGGCATTCATTTACCCAACGAGGTTGGTGATTGCCGGCTTTTTCTTCGTTCATGGCGACTCTGAGGGCAAGGGCCTTTCTCCGCTGGGCCCCGTCGTGTTGGAGTGCGCAGACTTCGCAGACGTGTACCGCCCGTGAAAAGCCCGACCCTCGCCACCCTGCTTTGCCTCCCTCTGCCCCTGCTGGCGTCCGAACGCGACGAAGCCCTTAAACTGCCTGATGTGCTCATCAGCGCCAGCCGCCAGGTAGAGTCGCGCACCGCCACCAGTGCTGCGAATACCGTGTTCACCCGGACCGATATCGACCGCCTGCAACCGAGCAGCGTCATGGATTTGCTCAGCCGCGTGCCGGGCGTGCAAGTGGCACCGACCGGCGGACGCGGCAGCTTGCCAGGCCTTTTCATTCGCGGCACGAAGACTGCGCAAACGCTAGTGTTGGTCGATGGTGTACGCATCGCCAACGCGACCTCAGGCGACAGCGGCCTGCAGTTTCTCAACGTCGACCAGATCGAGCGTGTCGAAGTGCTTCGCGGCTCCCGGTCGGCGGTGTATGGCAGCGATGCCATTGGCGGGGTCATCCAGGTGTTCACCCGGCGCAGCGTCGATGATGGCCTGCACCCGCGTGTGCGTCTGGCCGCCGGTAGCCGAAAAACCTTCCAGCGCAGCCTGGGTGTGTCGGGCGCCGACGGCTCAACGCGCTTCAACCTGGGCGCAAGCCTGGACGAAACGGCAGGCATCGATTCAACAGGACCGTCGTTCGGCAGCGACGCCGACCATGACGCTTACCGTAACAAATCGCTCAACTTCAGCCTGAGCCAGACGCTCGGCGAGCGCGTGGAAGTCGGCATGAACCTGCTGCACAGTCAGGGCCGCAGTCAATACGACAACCCATTCGGCGGCTTCGACCCTGTCACCTACGAAAGCGTCGGCCAGCAGCCTTACACCGACTTCAGTGTCGCCAGCCTGGGCAGTTACCTCGACGCCCAGCCCAACGACAACTGGCACACGCGGCTGGAGGTAGCGCACAGCGAAAACCGTGACGACAAGCGCGACACGTTGAGCAGTGAACGCTTTGTGTTCAACACCTACCGCGACCAGATGACCTGGCAGAACGATCTGGCCCTGAACGACCAGCACAGCCTGCTCGCCGGAGCCGACTGGTATCAGGACCGCGTGCACGCCAGCACCGACTTCGAGAAGGACAGCCGTTGGAATCGAGCGGTGTTTCTTCAGCATCGCTACCAAGGCCCGCTGTTCTCCACTGAAGTGGGCGTACGCCAGGACCGCAACGAGCAATTCGGCACCCATACCACCTGGAGTGGCAGCGTGACCGTTGCGCTGGATGATCGCAATGATGTGGTGCTGTCCTACAGCGAAGGCTTCCGGGCCCCGACATTCAACGACCTGTATTACCCGCAGTTCAGCAACCCTGACTTGGACCCCGAGCACTCCAGGACGCATGAAGTGCAGTGGCGCAGCCAGCTGTCTCCCGACACCCGCCTGGAGGCGTCCCTGTACCGCACCGACCTGAGCGATGCGATCGTGTTCGGCCAGGATGCCATCCCCCGCAACGTAGCCTCGGCGCGCGTCGACGGTGTAGAGCTGGCCCTGGCCCAGCAGTGGGGCGACTGGAGCAGCCAGCTGGGCCTGGCGATGATCGACCCCCGTGACCGCGACAGTGGCCATACATTGGCCCGACGGGCACGCCGCACCCTGAGCCTGGACCTGGACCGCCGTGTGGGTCCCTTCGGCGTCGGTGCCAGTGTGCAAGCCGTCAGCAGCAGCTACGACGATGAAGCCAACCGCAGCCGTTTGGGTGGGTACGGGCTGCTGGGCCTGCGCGGCAGTTGGGCAGCCACCGAGGCGCTGACGGTGGAGGCGAAGCTGGACAACCTGTTCGACCGTGGCTACAGCCGCGCCCTGTACAGCTACGAGGGCAACCCCCACGCCTATCGGGAAGAAGGGCGCACGTTGTTGTTCAGCGTGACCTGGACACCGGCGCTCTAGCAGCTAGCAGTTCGCACAGGCGAGCCGTCGCTTCGATCATCTGCCCACTGGGGCGCTCGATACCGTTGTCCGGTACCACCAGCAACCCGTCCTGCGCCACCGCGCGCAGCATCGGCCAGGCCTTCCAGCTGGCCAACTGTTGCACATCGGCGGCCAGGATGATGTCGGGGTCGCGGGCGATGACCGACTCCACGCTCACCTGTGACGCTGCCGGGTTCAAATCCGCAAAGACATTCCGCGCACCACAGACGGCCAATGCATCGCTGATCACTTGTTGCCCACCCAGGGTGTACAAAGGGCGATCCCAGACTTGGTAGAAGACCTGCAGAGGCCTGTCACGGCGGTATTGCTGGCGCAGTGCGTTCAATCGTGCTCGCAAGGCGTGAGCGTAGCGGCGCCCTTGATCAGCGCGGCCCACGTGCTCGGCAATTTCTTCGATCTGGCCAATCAACTGTTCGATGCCGCGGGGCTCTGCGCTGAAAGTAGGGATGCCCAGACGCTTGAGCTGGTCGCGCTGCGCAGGGGGTACGCTGCCCGGCCACAGCAAGAGCAAATCAGGGCGCAGACTGAGCAAGCGCTCCATATCCAGCTGGCCATAGCGCCCCACCGAGGGTAGCGCTCGCAGCGCAGGGGGCCGTTCCCCCCCATCGAGCACCCCCACCAGCAGATCGCCTGCCTGAAGTTCGAGCATGATGTCCGTCATCGACGGTGCCAGGCTGACGACGCGCACTGGCCCAGCGCTCGCCAGGCTACAGGCCAGAAGCGCCAGCCCCGCAATGAGCCGGCGCATCAGCCGAGCTGAGGCGGCAGGCGGTACAGGTACAGCAACACCACGGTGGACAAGGCCAGCAGCACCTGCGGGACGGTCTCCAGCCCTAACAGCACCGACACCGCGGCTACCCAGGCGGGGAAGCAGGCATAGGTCATGGCCAGGCGCCGCACGCGAGCCAGTTCGATCCATGCAGCAGGCTCGGCTTCGGTACCGAGTGCCTTGGAGGTGGCAATCAGCGCGCGCTTGTAGGCCCCGAAGCGCGGCAAGGTGAGAAACAACGTGGCTGCGCCAGCGATGAACAGCGGCATGGCCAACATGGGAATCATCGCCTCGCCACCGCCAAAGGCCCAGGCCATGACCGGCAGCGGCACGAGGCCCACTGCCAGGTATTGCCACCAGGCCAGGGCAAGACGCCGCTTGACCTCGGCACGGGTCACGCCTGGGGCACCTCGCCCTGGTGTTCGTTGCCCAGCATATGGCCCAGCTTGCCGGCCTTGGTCGCCAGGTAATGGCTGTTGTGCGGGTTGTGCCCGGTATGCAGCGGCACACGCTCGGCTACCACGATATCCATGTCGGTCAGGGCCTTGACCTTGCGCGGGTTGTTGGTCATCAAGCGCAACGCCTTGACTCCCAGGTGCTCGAGCATGGGCAGGCAGATGGCGTAGTCGCGTTGGTCGGCGGCAAACCCGAGGCGCTCGTTGGCTTCGACCGTGTCCGCCCCGCCGTCCTGCAGTTCGTAGGCGCGGATCTTGTTCAGCAGGCCAATGCCACGGCCTTCCTGGCGCAGGTAAAGCAGCACGCCACGGCCTTCTCGGGCGATCGCCTGGAGGGCAGCTTCGAGTTGCGAACCGCAATCACAGCGTTGACTGAACAAGGCGTCGCCGGTCAGGCACTCGGAATGCAGGCGCCCCAATACCGGCTGCCCATCGGCGATATCACCCAGGCTGAGCACCACGTGCTCGCGGCCGGTGGCTTCATCCAGAAAGCCGTGCATGGTGAAAGTCGCGAAAGGCGTCGGGAGTTTAGAGGCTGCAACAAAGACGACGGGCACGTTGTGCTCCTGGGATAAGTGGGAATTTCAATGGACCGATTGTATCAGCAGCTTACGGGCAGTGCTCCGGCAGTATACCGCCGGTTATTATCGAAAACCTCGATGCGTGGCAGGTGCGGTTATGCGCAACGCGCTACGGCTTGGCGCTGGTATCGAAAGGATAAGGCTGTTTCCAACGCTCGAATATCGGCCTGAGTTCGCCGCTGCGCACCAGTTCGGCCATGCGTTTGTCGAACACATCACGCAGTGCCTCACCCCGTTCACTGCGGGCGAACGCCAGGTACATGGGCAGCTCGACCACGTGGGTACGCCGGAATCGATCAGGTTGCGAGCTTTGCCCAATGACGTAGTCCACTTCGGTCATGGCGTCGACATAGAAGTCCACCCGGTCATGCTCAAGCATGGGCAGAATGCCTTCGCGCCGCTGGATTTCACGGTACTCCCGCACGCGGGGCAGGTATTTGCCATAGGCATAGCCACGCACCCAGGCCAGGCGATAGTCGCCTATGGTTGCCAGTGTGGGGGCCGGCTTGCTGGCAAGCCCGAGGGCGTAGATATGATCGACGTCGAAATGCCAGCGAGGGTAGAGGTTGTCTTCACTTTCGTTCTTGTAGGAGCCGACCCAGGCATCAGCCTCGCCACGTTTGACCAGGCCAATGGCACGGCTGTAGGGCGCACTCTGCGGCACGACTTCGATCCCTGCGGGCTGGAACACCTTGCGCATCACGTCCCAGGCCACACCGGTGCCATCTGCGTTGGTGTAGTCGGCCCACTCCTCGCTGACCAGGTGAACCTGGTCAGGTTGGCTGTCGCCGGCAGTCGCCCACGGGGCCGCGACCATCAGTAATGCCAGCAGCACACCCTTCAGCACCATGGCAGCCCCCGTTCTATGCGACAGCCCATACCAGAACCTGCATGCCCAACCAGGCGAAGACGCCGGCCAGCACGTCATCGAGCATGATGCCGACGCCGCCATGGACGTGACGATCAATCCAACGGATGGGCCAAGGCTTGAGGATGTCGAAGAAGCGGAACATCAGAAAGCCCGCCAACAGCCACTGCCAGCCATCGGGCACCAGCCACAGCGTAATCCACATGCCGACCATTTCGTCCCAGACGATGCCTTCATGGTCATGCACGCGCAAGTCATTAGCCACCTTGCCGCACAGCCAGAAGCCGAACAGCATGGTGATACCCAGTACCAGCCAGTAGCCCCAATCGGGCAGCATCTGCCAGAGCGGAATGAAGGGTATCGCCACCAGCGAGCCCCAGGTGCCAGGCGCCTTGGGCAAGGTGCCGGAGCCGAACCCGAACGCGATGAAGTGCCAAGGGTTGCGCCAGACCGATGGCGGAACGAACTCCGCAGGCACCTGATTGGGGTGGTCGGTCACGGTATCTCCCTAAAGTGTTGGTAGCCCCGCTGCCGAGGCGTGATGTCCTGACCGTGCGCGTCGCGCAGGGACACGCCCTGCCCTTGCAGTACGCGGCCAATCGGGTAGACCTGGATGAAGCCAAAGTGCGCAAGGTGCGTCAAGGCGTCCGGGGGTGCCGTGAACGCCAGGATGTAGTCGTCGCCACCGGTGAGCGCTGCCTGCACGGCCGCCTCGCGCCCCAGGAACGCCTCCACTTCGGGGGACACCGGCACTTGTGCCAGGTTCACCTCCAGCGCCACGCCAGAGGCCTTGGCGATGTGACCGCAATCGGCCAGCAAGCCATCGGAAATATCGAGTGCCGCCGTAGCGTGCCCTCTGAGCAAGGCACCGAGGGTGAGCTGCGGCATGGGTGCCCAGTAGTGGGCCAGCAGCTGCGCTGCCACGGCCGGCGGTGCCTGGCGCTGCCCGAGCACCAGGGGCAAGGCGCCAGCGGCCTTGCCCAGCGAACCACCGACATACAGCAGGTCGCCCGGCTGGGCGCCAGTGCGTCGTAATGCCTGCCCGGTGGGCACACGGCCGAACACCGTCACGGTAATGCTCAACGGACCCCGGGTCGTGTCACCGCCAATCAGGCTCATGCGGCAGCGGTGTGCCATGCGGCTGAGCCCTGCCGAAAACTCCTCCAACCACTCGTGGCTGACGTCAGGCAGGGTAAGGGCCAGCGTGAAGCCGATCGCAGTGGCGCCCATGGCGGCCAGATCACTGACAGCGACGGCCAGGCAGCGCTGCCCCAGCAGCTTCGGGTCGCAGACGGCAGGGAAATGCACGCCGGCTACCAGGGTGTCGGTCGAGACGGCCAACTGCTCACCGGGAGGGAGATCCAGCAGGGCACAGTCGTCACCGATGCCCAGCGCCACCCCTTCGCCCTCGCCGTGCACGGCACAGTGCGCGGAGGCGAAGTAACGGTTGATCAGCTCGAACTCACCCATGGCCAGGCTGCGCCGCAATCAGCGCTTGTTCGCCTTGACTTCGACTTCGCGCAGCGTCGGTGCCAGTTTGTCGAGCACGCCGTTGACGAACTTGTGGCCGTCGGTGGCGCCGAAGACCTTGGCCAGCTCGACGCCTTCGTTGATCACAACGCGATAAGGCACGTCGATGCGCTTGATGAATTCCCAGGTGGACAGACGCAACACGGCCAGTTCGACCGGGTCGAGCTCGTCGAGGCTCAGGTCCAGGCAGGGCTTGAGCGCACCGTCGATCTCGTCCTTGATGGCCGGAACGCCATGCAGGATTTCACGGAAGTAGGCGCCGTCGACATCCGCAAAATCGTTATCGACCCGAAACTGCGCTTCGATCTCGTTCAACGAATGCTGCGCCATGTGCCATTGATACAGTGCCTGGGTCGCGAGCTTGCGGGCTTCACGGCGCTTGGCGCTCTTCGATGGCTTGCCGGCATCCGCAGGTTTGGGATCGCGCGGGTTGAAACGATCGCTTTCGTCGCTAATCACTTGGCCTCCAACTGCGCCAGCAGGCTTACCATTTCCAGGGCAGACAGGGCGGCTTCTGCACCTTTGTTGCCGGCCTTGGTGCCGGAACGCTCGATGGCCTGCTCGATGGAGTCGACGGTCAATACGCCGAACGCCACAGGGACACCGAACTCCATGGACACCTGGGCCAGGCCCTTGGTGCACTCGCCCGCCACGTATTCAAAGTGCGGGGTGCCGCCACGGATCACAGCGCCCAGTGCGATGATCGCGTCGTAAGCACCCTGCTGGGCGACCTTCTGGGCAACCAGCGGAATTTCGAACGCGCCAGGCGCACGGATGATGGTGATGTCGTTTTCGCTGACGCCATGGCGTACCAGGGCATCAACGGCACCACTTACCAGGCTTTCGACAACGAAGCTGTTGAAGCGGCCAACCACCAAAGCATAGCGACCTTTGGGGGCAATGAAGGTACCTTCGATAGTCTTCAGGGTCATTGCGATATTCTCATCTTCAAACGCAAGGCCGCTTGCTGGCGGCCTCGACAGGGGTATGGACTCGAGCTGCAGGGCGTCATTGCCGCCTCAAGTCACTCGGAGGGCACGTATTCTACAACTTCCAGGTCGAATCCGGATATCGCATTGAACTTCATCGGCGAACTCATCAGGCGCATCTTGCGCACGCCCAGGTCACGCAGGATCTGCGAACCGGCACCCACGGTGCTGTAGGTGGTCGGGGTCTTGGCCGGTGCATCGCCTGCGCTTTCGCGGATATGAGCGAGCAGCACGTCGCCATCGAGCGGGTGCCCCAGCAGCAGCACCACACCGCTTCCGGCTTCGGCCACGGCGGCCATGGCGGCGCGCAGGCTCCAGCGGCCCGGCTGTTTGACCAGCAGCAGGTCACGCAGCGGGTCCATGTTATGCACCCGCACCAGAGTAGGCTCTTCGGCGCAGATGGTGCCCAGGGTCAAGGCCATGTGCACGTCACCTTCCACCGCATCGCGGTAGGTGACCAGGTTGAACTCGCCCAGCTCGCTTTCCACCGACTGCTCGGAGACCCGCTGCACGGTGCGCTCGTGGATCATGCGGTAGTGAATGAGATCGGCGATGGTGCCGATCTTCAGGCCGTGCTCGGCCGCGAACACTTCCAGTTCGGCGCGGCGCGACATGGTGCCGTCGTCGTTCATCACCTCGCAGATCACGCCGCTGGGTTCGAACCCGGCCATGCGTGCCAGGTCGCAGGCTGCCTCGGTGTGCCCGGCGCGTGCCAGCGTACCGCCTGGCTGAGCCATGAGCGGGAAGATATGCCCGGGGCTGACGATGTCTTCAGCCTTGGCGTCCCGGGCGGCAGCCGCTTGCACGGTGCGGGCACGGTCGGCGGCGGAGATGCCGGTGGTGACCCCTTCGGCCGCCTCGATCGAAACGGTGAACTTGGTGCCGAAGCCCGAGCCATTGCGCGGCGCCATCAGCGGCAGCTTGAGGGTTTCGCAACGTTCGCGGGTCATTGGCATGCAGATCAGGCCACGGGCGTGCTTGGCCATGAAGTTGATGTGCTCGGGCTGGCAGCATTCGGCTGCCATGATGATATCGCCTTCGTTCTCGCGGTCTTCGTCATCCATCAGGATGACCATTTTGCCCTGGCGGATGTCTTCGACCAGTTCTTCGATGCTGTTGAGCGCCACGCGGCACCCCCTTCTCAATCAGGATTTCAAGAAGCCGTTGGCGGCCAGGAAACTTTCGGTGATGCCACTGCCCTTGCTCGGCTCGGCCGCCTTGTCACCCAGCAGCAAGCGCTCCAGGTAACGGGCCAGCAGGTCGACCTCAAGGTTTACCCGACGCCCTGCGCGGTAGTCGGCCATGATGGTTTCGGACAGGGTGTGCGGGACGATGGTCAGCTCGAATTCGGCGCCATTGACCTCGTTGACCGTCAGGCTGGTGCCATCGACGGTGATCGAACCCTTGTGGGCGATGTACTTGGCCAGTTCTCGCGGCGCACGCACGCGAAACTGGATGGCGCGGGCGTTATCGCTGCGCGAGATGATTTCGCCCACGCCGTCGACATGGCCGCTGACCAGATGCCCCCCCAGGCGGGTGGTGGGCGTCAGCGCTTTTTCAAGGTTGACCTTGCTGCCACTTTTCAGGTCGACGAAGGCCGTGCGCTTGAGGGTCTCCACGCTGACATCGGCCCAGAAGCCGTTGCCCGGCAACTCCACCGCCGTCAGGCACACGCCATTGACGGCGATGCTGTCGCCAAGCTTGACGTCACCCAGGTCGAGCCTGCCGGTGTCGACGTGCACGCGCACGTCGCCGCCTTTGGGCGTCAGGCTGCGGATGGTGCCGATGGATTCGATGATGCCGGTGAACATGGGTCTTCCTCAAAACGGTGTGCGCGGGGCAAGCCGCGCATTATACGCCGGGAGCAGGTAGCGGTACGGCTGTGACCCGCCAGTCATCGCCTACTGCGCGCATGTCGGTGATCTTCAGCCGCGGTGCCTCGCTCATGCGGTTCAGTGGCCAGTCCAGCAGTGGGCGTGCGCTTGAGCCCAGGAAGGTGCCGGCCATGAACAGCTGGTACTCGTCGACAAGGCCTTGCTGGGCGAAGGCACCCACCAGACCTGCGCCGGCTTCCAGCAGGATTTCGTTGACGCCGCGGGCAGCCAGTGCTTGCAGCAGGGCGCGCAGGTCGACACGGCCATTGTCGCCCGGCAGGCTAAGCAGTTCATGGCCGGCAGCGGCATAACGTGGGTCATCTGCGACGGCGGTCACCACCAGTGCGGGGCCGGCCTGGAAGAATGGCGCCTGCAAGGGCAAGCGCAAACGGCCATCGACCAGTACCCGCAGCGGTGCCCGGCTCAGGGCAAGCGCGGTGGTTTCGGCGTCCAGGCCCAACTCGGCGCCACGCACCGTCATGCGCGCACCGTCAGCCAGCACGCTGCTTGCACTGGTCAGCACAACGCTTGAGCACGCGCGCAGGCGCTGCACGGCAGAACGCGCCGCAGGGCCGGTGATCCACTGGCTTTCGCCGCTGGCCATGGCGGTACGACCATCCAGGCTCATGGCCAGCTTGGCGCGCACGAACGGCAACCCCTGCTCCATGCGCTTGAGAAACCCGGGGTTGAGTGCCCGTGCCTGCGCTTCGAGCACCCCGCTGGCCACGTCGATACCAGCTTGGGCGAGCCGCTGCAGGCCTTGCCCGGCCACCTGGGGATTTGGGTCCTGCATGGCGGCCACCACCCGCGCCACGCCGGCCTTGACCAAGGCTTCGGCACACGGCGGCGTACGGCCATGGTGGCTGCAGGGTTCGAGGGTGACATAGGCACAGCCGCCCCGCGCACGCTCGCCTGCCTGGGCAAGCGCATGCACCTCGGCATGGGGCTCCCCGGCGCGTACATGCCAGCCCTCGCCCACCACCTCGCCATCGCGGACGATGACGCAGCCCACACGCGGGTTGGGGTGGGTGGTGTAGAGCCCCCTGCGCGCCAACTCAAGCGCGCGGGCCATGTAATGGGCGTCAAGCACAGCTGCGGGGGTTTGCATGCTCACTCTTTGGCTGGCTCACGGGCCAGGCGGTCGATTTCTTCGCGGAATTCGTCAAGGTCCTGGAAGCGCCGATAAACCGAGGCGAAGCGGATGTAGGCCACTTCATCGAGCTTGCGCAACTCGCCCATCACCAGCTCGCCCACTACCAGCGACTTGACCTCGCGCTCACCGGTGGCGCGCAGCCGACTCTTGATGTGGGCCAGGGCGGCTTCAAGGCGCTCGACACTGACAGGGCGTTTTTCCAGCGCACGCTGCATGCCGGCCCGCAACTTGTCTTCGTCGAAGGGCTGGCGAGTACCGTCCTGTTTGATCAGCCGGGGCAATACCAGCTCGGCGGTTTCGAAGGTGGTGAAGCGCTCGCCGCAGGCGACGCATTCGCGACGGCGCCGCACTTGCTCGCCCTCGGCGACCAGGCGCGAGTCGATGACCTTGGTGTCGTTGGCACCGCAAAACGGACAGTGCATGGTGGCAGGCAACAAAAAAAGGGAGGGCCATGGTAGCGCATCCCACTGGCAAGACAAGCCAAAGGGGTTAACATCCATGCAATTCTGCCCCTGAAGGACTACCCCATGCCTCTTCGAGCGCTTGCCGTGCTGTGCTGCGCCGCCATGCTCACCGCCTGCGGCAGTGACCGGCCCAAGACCGAACAACCGCCTGCTCCGGCGCCCGCCAAGGTGTCCAAAAAGGCCCAGCCGCTTGGCCCCTTGCCGGCTTATCAGCGCGAGCTGAGCGGCACGTTGCTGGGAATCCCCGCAGGCGCAGAGGTGGAACTTGCCCTGCTGGTGATCGATGAGCGCGATCGGCCGCAACAGCTGTTGGCCAGCAGCACCCTGCCGGGTACCGGGCAGGCCTTGCCCTACCAGCTGCGCTTCAATCCCGAGGCATTTCCGGCCGGCGCCAGGGTGGAGCTGCGCGGGCGAGCCAGCCGCTCTGGCCAGTTGATCATGCACTTGCCGCCGCTGCGTATCACCCAGGCACAGACCCAGGCCACCGGCCCGCTGCAGTTCGAAAAGGCACCGTAAGTGGCGCCAGTGGCATTGCAACAGGCCCTGAGCGGCCTGATTGGCGAAGCACGGCTGGTGATCAGCGACCTGCCCGGCTGCGCGTTGAAACTATGGCTGATCGATGACCAGAACATGGACCGCGCCTTCAGCAGTGAAGAAACCCGGCGCATTCTCGAAGACCCGCCGTACTGGAGCTTCTGCTGGGCCAGTGGCCTGGCCATGGCGCGCTACCTGGCCGAGCACCGGGAGTGGGTAGCCGGCAAGCGGGTGCTCGATTTTGGCGCCGGTTCCGGCATCGCCGGCATCGCCGCCGCCCGTGCAGGTGCGCTGGAGGTCGTGGCCTGCGACCTTGATCCGCTGGCCTTGGACGCCTGCCGTGCCAACGCCGCCCTTAACGAGGTGGAGCTGGGCTACAGCAGCGACTTTTTTGCCGAAGATGACCGTTTTGACCTGATCCTGGTGGCCGATGTGCTCTACGACCGCGCCAACCTGCCGCTGCTCGATGCCTTCCTCGACCGGGGCCGACAGGCACTGGTAGCCGACTCGCGCGTGCGGGACTTCAGCCACCCTTTGTACCGATCGCTCGGGGTGCTCGACGCCTTGACCCTGCCAGACCTGGCCGAGCCGCACGAATTCCGCCGGGTCAGCCTGTACCACGCCAGCCGCGAGCCTTTATAGTGGTGCCATTCACGGATTTGCGAGAGTCGCGATGAGCCAGGACACCCCATACATCTTCGATGCCACCGATGCCACGTTCCAGCAATTGGTGATCGAGAACTCATTCCACAAGCCGGTGCTGGTCGATTTCTGGGCCGAATGGTGCGCGCCGTGCAAGGCTTTGATGCCCCTTCTGGCAAAAATTGCCGAGGAGTACCAGGGCGAACTGCTGCTGGCCAAGATCAACTGCGACGTCGAGCAGCAGGTAGTGGCGCAATTCGGCATCCGCAGCCTGCCGACCGTGGTGCTGTTCAAGGATGGCCAGCCGGTCGACGGCTTTGCCGGTGCCCAGCCGGAATCGGCGATCCGCGCCATGCTCGAGCCGCATGTGCAGCTGCCGGCGCCACCCACCGCTTCGCCGCTGGAACAGGCGCAGGCGCTGTTCGCCGAAAGCCGCTTTGCCGAAGCCGAAGCCGTGCTGCAGCAATTGCTTGCAGAGGACAACAGCAACGCCGAAGGCCTGATTCTGTACGCCCGCTGCCTGGCCGAGCGCGGTGAGCTGGGCGAAGCCCAGGTGGTGCTGGATGCGGTCAAGACAGAGGACCACAAGGCCGCTCTGGCCGGCGCCAAGGCGCAACTGACGTTCCTGCGCCAAGCCGCCAGCCTGCCGGAGGTTGCAGACCTGAAAAGTCGCCTGGCGCAGAATCCACAGGATGACGAAGCCACGTACCAACTGTGCATTCAGCAGCTGGCACGCCAGCAGTACGAGCCCGCGCTCGAAAGCCTGCTCAAGCTGTTCCAGCGCAATCGCGGTTACGAGAACGGGTTGCCACACAAGGCATTGCTACAGGTGTTCGAGTTGCTCGGCAGTGCCCATCCGCTGGTGGGTACGTATCGCCGTAAGCTGTTTGCTGCGATGTACTGACGCTTATCAGGCGTGGAGGCATGAGCAAGGTACGCCACCCTGCTCATGCCCTAGTGCTCACACTCTGCTCTGGGATACGAGCGGCTCGGTACTGATCAGGCCCAGCACCTGTTGCCTGGGTTGCTCCGCCTTGCCCCGTGAGCCGGCCACTGACACGCTTGTCACGTCGTTCGAGGTCGTCTACGCCTTTTCGCCGGCCTGCCACACATACACCGGCGTTTCGCCCTCGCTGAACACCCGCACTTGCCCATGGTGCCGCAACCGCACCAGCAACCGCTTGGCTGCGCCAAAGTCCCCCGTGAGGCCCTGCAAATGCTCGAGCAGCTCAGGCCCCTCCATCCGGCCAGCCGTGCGCAATAATTCGCAGGCTACCCGCCACGGCCCATCATCCTTTGCTGCTGCGGGAGGCACTGCGGCAGCTGGCTGGGGTGTCGAAGCGGGGAGCTGTTCGGCTGGCCGTGCCAACTGCGCCCATTCCTGGGGATCAAGCTCGATGGTCAGGTCCACCGGCCACTTACCGATCGTTCCACGAATTCTCACTGTAGGTCCTCGCTCAAGTCATTGTCGCCATGCTACCGCAACATGAAACCTGAGCCACGAGGCTGGCGGCCTGCCAAACAATCGTTATAACATAACCACTCTTACAATCCGCTCCTGGAGTCGCCCATGCGTCGTCTGCTGCTAGCCTTGCCCTTCGCCTGCTTGCCATTGGCCATGACGGCCCATGCCCACGAAGAACATGAGCATGAACACGGCCATGGCACGCTTGCCGCCCATGAGCATGGCGTGGCCAAGCTCAATGCCGTGCTTGACGGCAATACCCTGGAGCTCGAGCTGGACAGCCCGGCGATGAACCTGGTCGGCTTCGAGCACATGGCCAGCAGCGATGCCGACAAGGCCAAGGTGGCCGCGGTGCGTCAGCAGTTGGAACAGCCCCTGAAGTTGTTCGCATTGACGGCGGCCGCGGGTTGCACACCAGACCAGCAAGAACTGCAAAGCCCGCTGTTTGGGGATGCCGCCAAGGCGGACGATGATGCCGACGAGCACGAAAAAGGCCACGTTCACAGCGACATCAACGCCCATTACCAACTCACCTGCACAGCGCCCGAAAAGCTCACTCAGATCGACCTGTCGCCGCTGTTCAAGGCCTTCCCCGCCACGCAGAAAATCAATGTGCAATTGATCGGCCCGAACGGTCAGAAGGGGGTGGAAACCGCGCCAACCAAGGCCGTGGTCACACTCTGAATGAACCAGCCGCTGATCCACCTGCAAGACCTGGCGTTCGCCTGGCCGGGACAACCGCCGTTGCTGGATATCCCGGCCTTTGAACTGCAAGCCGGTGAAGCCGTGTTTCTCAAGGGCCCAAGCGGCAGTGGCAAGACTACCCTGCTAGGCCTGCTTGGCGGGGTCAACCGGCCAGGCCGTGGGCGAATCCAACTGCTTGGGCAGGACTTGGCCGTACTCGGCCAAGGTGCCCGCGACCGTTTTCGTGTGGACCACACCGGCTACATCTTCCAGCAATTCAACCTGCTGCCGTTTCTCTCGGTGCGGGAAAATGTCGAGCTGCCCTGTCGTTTCTCGCGCAGCCGCGCCCAGCGTGCCATCGAGCGCCACGGTAGCGTCGACCAGGCCGCCAGCGAACTGCTTGCCCACCTGGGCCTGGGCGATCCGCAGTTGCTCACGCGGCGAGCCGACAGCCTGTCGATCGGCCAGCAGCAACGCGTCGCCGCTGCCCGCGCCCTGATCGGCCAGCCCGAGCTGGTGATCGCCGATGAGCCCACATCAGCGCTGGATGCCGATACCCGCGAAGCGTTCATCGCGTTGCTGTTCGACGAATGCCGCGCGGCAGGCTCGAGCCTGCTGTTCGTCAGTCATGACCAGAGCCTGGCCCCGCTGTTCGACCGTCACCTGTCTCTGGCCGAGCTCAATCGCGCCGCCAAGCCCCGGGAGGCATGATGTACCTGCTCCGTCTTGCCCTGGCCAGCCTGGCCAACCGCCGCTTCACCGCCTTTCTGACCGCGTTCGCCATCGCCTTGTCGGTGTGCCTACTGCTGGCCGTCGAGCGGGTGCGAACCGAAGCCCGGGCCAGCTTTGCCAGCACCATCAGTGGTACTGACCTGATTGTCGGTGCGCGTTCAGGTTCGGTGAACCTGCTGCTGTACTCGGTGTTTCGCATCGGCAACGCCACCAACAACATCCGCTGGGACAGCTACCAGCACTACGCCCAGGACCCACGGGTGAAGTGGGCGATCCCCATCTCGCTGGGCGACTCGCACCGCGGCTACCGGGTGATGGGCACCACCGGCGCCTATTTCGACCACTATCAGTACGGGCGCAAGCAGCACCTGGCGTTGCGCGAGGGCCGGGAATTTGCCGACGATCCTTTCGAAGTGGTACTGGGCGCGGAGGTTGCCGACGCCTTGCACTACAAGCTGGGCGACAAACTGGTGCTGGCCCATGGCGTAGCGGCGATCAGCCTGGTCAAGCACGACGACAAACCATTTACCGTGGTCGGTGTACTCAAGCGCACCGGCACGCCGGTTGACCGCACCTTGCACATCAGCCTGGCCGGCATGGAGGCGATCCATATCGACTGGCACAACGGCGTGCCGGCCCGAGGTGCGGGACGCATCAGTGCAGAACAGGCGCGTGGCATGGACCTGCAACCCGCTGCGATCACGGCGTTCATGCTGGGCCTGAACAACAAGATCGCCACCTTCAGCCTGCAGCGCGAAATCAATGAATACCGCAGCGAGCCGCTGTTGGCGATTTTGCCGGGGGTGGCGTTGCAGGAGTTGTGGAGCCTGATGGGCACTGCCGAACAAGCCCTGTTCGTGGTCTCGCTGTTCGTTGTGCTGACCGGGCTGATCGGCATGCTCACGGCGATTCTTACCAGTCTGAACGAGCGCCGCCGGGAAATGGCGATCCTGCGCTCGGTAGGTGCACGACCATGGCACATCGCCGGGCTGCTGGTACTTGAGGCTCTGGCGCTGGCAACGGCCGGGATCGTTGCCGGGCTTGGCCTGCTGTACGCCGGCATCGCCCTGGCCCAGGGTTACGTGCAGGCCAACTATGGCTTGTACTTGCCATTGGCCTGGCCCAGCACGCATGAATGGTCGTTGCTGGCTATCATCCTTGGCGCAGCGCTGTTGATGGGCAGCGTTCCGGCGTGGCGAGCCTATCGGCAGTCGTTGGCAGATGGTTTGTCGATCCACCTTTGAGAGCCTGTGATGATCCGATTTCTCACTGCCTGCTTCGGGGCTCTCCATGCGCTTGCAAGCGCATGGACATGCCGTATGGGGGCCAGCCTGCCAACCGGTAGCCCCGCCCGGCGCCTGCTTTTTTCGCTGCTCGTGATGCTTGCGGTACCTGCGTGGGCATCGCAGCCCAGAGAGCTCGACTGGCCCGCCCTGATCCCCGAAGGCGCACCGGTCGTCGCGCCGCAACTGGCGCCCCTGCATGACATGTCGCAGCTCAGCGATGCACTATCTGCCGAGTCCGCCCCGGCCGCGCGCCAACAGGCGCCTGCTGCACCCGTGGTGAACAGCCTCGATGGCCAGCAGGTCAAGCTGCCGGGCTACATCGTGCCGCTGGAGGTCAATGAGCAAGGCCGCACCACCGAATTTCTGCTGGTGCCGTACTACGGTGCGTGCATCCACGTGCCCCCGCCCCCGTCGAACCAGATTGTGCACATCGTCAGTGAAATGGGCGTACGGGTAGAAGATCTGTATCAGCCCTACTGGATAGAGGGCACGATGCATGTCAAACCCTCGAGCAGCGAACTGGCTGAGGCGGGTTACCAGATGGAAGCCGAGAAGATCTACGCCTACGAACTCAGATGAGCCTTCCGAAGGCCGGTGCAGACGCTTCGTTGAGCTGGGTCAAACTTTCTGTTTAGTTGCATCCGTACCATTGGACTACACGATTATCAACGTCCTTTGGGAGCTTCCATGAACAAGTCCTTGCTCGGTGCCTCACTCGTGGCCCTGGCACTCACCGGCCCGGCTGCGCACGCTTATCAACCCGGTGATTTCATCGTACGTGCTGGCGCCATCACCACTGCGCCCAACGAGAGCAGCAGCGACCTGAAGTTCGACGGCAACAAAGTGGCAGGCACCAAGGCGACCCTGGACAGCGATACCCAGCTGGGTCTGGCATTCGCCTACATGCTCACCGACCACATTGGCCTGGAATTGCTGGCAGCTACGCCGTTCAAGCACACGGTAGGGGTGAAAGGGCTGGGCGGTGGGCTGGATGGCAAGCTGGCCGACATCAAGCAACTGCCGCCGACCCTTTCGTTGCAGTACTACCCGATGGAGGCGTCGTCGAAGTTCCAACCCTATGCGGGCGTGGGCATCAACTACACCTTGTTCTTCGATGAAGACCTGAGCAGCAACCGCAAGCAACAAGGGTTCAGCAACCTGAAACTGCAGGATTCGGTCGGGTTCGCCGGCCAGCTGGGCATGGACTACATGATCACCGACAACCTGCTGGTCAACGCCGCTGTCTGGTATGTGGACATCGACACCAAGGCCAGCGTGAACGGCCCGAGCGCCTTGGGCTATAGCAAGACCAAGGTCGACGTGGACGTGGACCCTTGGGTCTACATGGTCGGCCTGGGCTACAAGTTCTGATCGAGCGCTGTAAAACACACGGGGCGGCCAAGGCCGCCCCGTTTCGTTACTGTCGTACTGAGCGCCGGGCTGGGCGCCCATCGGTTGCTAGCGGAGCTTGCCCAACAACCGGGACAGCCCCTCCACCATCGAGGTGGCCCGCTTGAAGTCGAAGCGAGCCAGCAACCGCCTGTTGTCTGCACGCGAATGGCGGATGTCGCCCGAGCGCGGCGTGGTATAGCTGACTGCGGGCAAGCTGCCCACCACCTGCTGGAGCGCAGCGAGCATCTGGTTCAGTGACGTGGCCTGGTTGAGACCGATGTTCACGGCCCCCTCCTCGACCTGCGCTTGCTCGAGCGCCTGCACCATGACCTGTACCAGGTCACCCACATACAGGAAGTCCCGCGTCTGCTCGCCGTCACCGAACACGGTGATTGGCTGACCTTGCAGTGCACGCTCGCTGAAGATGCTGATGACGCCCGAATAAGGCGAGGAAGGGTCCTGCCGCGGCCCGAAGATGTTGAAGAACCGGAATATCACAGGCTCAAGCCCATGCTGGCGCCGGTAGAAATCCAGGTACTGCTCGCTGGCCAGCTTGTCCACGGCATACGGTGTCAGCGGCGCCTTGGGTGTATCTTCGGCAATGGACTGGCCTTCACCGTTGTTGCCGTAGACCGCTGCACTGGACGCGAACAACACGCGGCGCACCCCGTGAACACGCATGGCTTCGCACACGTTGAGCGTGCCTATGAAATTGCTCTGGTGCGTGCGCACCGGATCGTCGACCGAAGCCTGCACCGAGGCCACCGCAGCCAAGTGCACCACGGCCTGGCAGCCTGCCGCTGCGCGTTGGACCAATTCGGCGTCGGCCACGTCCCCCTCGACAAGCTCAAGCAGGGGGTGGCCCAGTTGCAGGTTGTCCCGCTTGCCCGTGGAGAGGTCGTCGACAATGCGCACGGCGTAGCCACGCGCCAGCAAGGCGTCGCTCAGGTGAGAGCCGATGAAGCCGGCACCGCCGGTGATCAGGATGGGGGCATCAGCCATGGCGATAGAACCGGTCCAGAAGAGACGGCAAGCCTGCACGCCAGGCACGGGGCTTGATACCGAAGGTGTGAAGGATTTTCTTGCAGGCCAGCACTGCGTTCTGCGGCTCTTCGCTAGCATCCGGGCGCGCGGCATGGGCCTGCGGCGTTGGCGTCTGCACCGCGAGCTGTCGATGCTGGCCGGCCTCGGCGAGGATCGCCTGGCCTAGCGCCACAGGCGTGGTCGCTTCGTTCCCGGCGTAGTGGTAGGTACCCCACAACGGCGAATTGCAGTCCAGTTGCTTGAGCACCGAGAGAATGACCCTGGCCGCATCGTCGACGGGTGTCGGGTTGCCACGCCGATCATCAGCCAGCAGCAATTCCTGGGGTAGCTCGGCGCGCGTCAGGAAACGGCCAAGCAGGCCATCGATACTTTCGTCCAGCACCCAGCCGAACCGCAACAGCACATGTTGCGGGCAGGCCGCACGCACGCTTTGTTCGATACGCCAGAGCGCCTGCCCGCGCAGGCCTAGCGGCAATGGCTCGTCCTTTTCGCTGTAGGCGGTGGCACGCGAGCCATCGAACACGCGGTAGCTCGAGGGCTGGACCAGCGTGATCTGGTGGTGCTGGCACAACTCTGCCAGCCGCTCCACGGCGCGTTCCTGAAGCGCCAGACGCTGCTCGCTGACCGACTCGGCCTGGAACCAGTCGAAGTAATACGCCAGGTTGACCACGGCGTCGGGACGATGATCGTCGAGCAACTGGGTAAGGCTGGCAGGCGCCCAGCCCTCCTCTGGAGGGCGCGGCGCCATGAAAGCGATGTCCTCCTCGGCCCCAAGACGAATCAGCGCTTGCCCGAGGGCATTGCCACCACCCAACAGCATTAGGCGCATACGCATAGAGTCAGCAGATCCGGAGGTTGTAAAGGAAAGCGGCCATTTTGCGGTTTCCGGGCGGGGAAGTCCAACGTGGGGCATGCGGATGCTGCAAGTGGTGGCAGTGCCGACCCCTCAAAAACGATGGAAAAATCATTCGGAGAAAAGCCCTACGATGCATTAGGCAATGACTGACTTCCACACCTCAGCGAAAGGGCTTTGAATTGCAGATTCGGCTGGCCTCAGTAGTGCTGAAGAGGGCCCTTGCTGCCTTGTTAGATGCACAGCTAGCCAAGCACAGGCAACGCGCTACGCTCTTGGTCACGTACGTAAAACCACCGTTGGTAAGCGGCTGTATCCTCATGCTGCTCGAACTGCTTACCGAGCCGCACAACCCTATCAGTAACTGGCTAACACGCCTTTCGTAGAGACTGTATGCACATGCAAGCCTACTCCTGCGGGCGCCTGAAATGGCAATATGAAGAGCCCGCTCCAGGCATGGAATGGTTTATCGACGAAGGATTCGGAAGCTACGAACAACAGGCCCGTTTGCTAGTACCCGATCTGCAACGCGCAGCACCTGTTTTTGTACTGACGGGCGCTCGGTCCGATTTCACTCGGCTCAATCCACTGCTCTACCGCCTACAGGCTGCAGGTATCGGCTCGCTCACGGCCAACTTGTCAGGGCATAGTCTAGCCAGCGCACCAGGTGCAGCAGCGCCTTCGCTGGTTATAAACCTTGAAGAAGCATGGCGCTTTCATTCGCATATCGCGCTTGAGTGCCGAACGCTGATTGGTCACAGCCTCGGCGCAGCCTTGGCATTGAAAATGGCAGCACAGTTGCCGCATGTGGACACGCTTATCCTTGTCTGCCCTGCGATCTATCCAGACAGCGCCCACTCACTGCCATTTGGCCCGGCATTTTCGGCGGCCATCAGAAAGCCCTTCGCATTTTTCGATTGCGACAGCTACCTCTTTCTTGAACGATTTCCGGGCCGAGTTCTGTTGCTGATCGGCGAGCACGATGGGCTTGACTCGCGTCAGCTCTCAAGCCCCCCTGGCACAGGCGCGGGCCACGTGTGGCACGCAGGCGCAGAACGGTACAGCCCCATACCTGCAGAACTAATCAGCGCCCTAACACGCTCGACTGCGCCAGAGCGTTTTCAGCGCATCATTCTTGAAAACTGCGACCACGGCATCCCCTCCTATTTGCGGGCCAACCCGGACATCGCCGATCAGGTCACAAGCATTGTGACGGACTTCATTCTCGGTGCTGTTTAACGAATTGCTCCCTACTCGACTTCAAACAACCCATTCCTGAGCGGGCCCACATCCAACCGCTCGCGGATGTCTTCATCTATGCGGGGGTCATCAGGCCGGTACAGTTTTACCTGGCGGTAGGCGTTGATGCGATTGATCTCCTGCCCCAGGTACTCCCACACCACTCGGGTACAGGCGGGATTGCGCCGGTCGCCGCTGGACACGCCGGCCTTGAGGCCGTTGAGGCGGGTGATACGACTTTTGAAGCTGGGGATGAGAATGGTCTGGCTCATCTCGTTGTAGGTAAGCGATTCGTAGTCGATCAGGAACACCCGGTCCTGCAACTGGAAAGCAGCCCCCAGGTACCGGCAACGCACTTCGGCATGCTGGTCCGTTGCGGTGGACCGCTCCTGACGCTCCTGGCGCTCGAACAGAAAGCGCCCGCCCTCCTCCCACAGATGCACTAACGACACCAGGACCGTACCCGGCACCGACATGCAATTGGAGTACTCGAAGTAATACCCGCAGTAACGCGACAGGTTGCCCGCGTGATCATGCAGAGGCCGAAACAGCTCGCTGATCGGATCGCCGGTTTGCTCGACCGAGGACGGTACTCGCGCGCCGATCAAGCGTGAAAACTGATCGGCGGGCAGGTCGAGCTCGTATTCCTCCACCCCGAAGAAATCGCCAATGCGTTTGAGGTTGTAAGCCGTCGGACGGCTTTGCCCGCTCAGGTATTTGTTGAACTGGGCGCGATTGATCGACAGTTGGCGGCAAACTTCGGAGATAGAGCGGTAGTGGCTGCAAGCCAGCTTGAGATTGGTAGCGAAATGCTCGCTCATGACAAAGGCCTACGTGACGCGAATGGCGCCAGTTTAGCATCAACTCGCATCAATTGAGACCAAGCCGCGAAATTGTAACGACTCTTGTCATGGCCAACCATGCGCCCCAACGAATAGCGGCACGCCTGCCGGCCGCTGGTCTTTCCACACGAAGAATAAGAATCGAGGTCATTTTCCAATGCTCGAAGTACTCAACGATTTCCTCTCGGGGAAACTGCTCATCGTGCTGATCGTGGGGCTGGGTAGCTACTTCACCCTCCGTTCCCGGTTCGTCCAGTTCCGTCACTTCGTACACATGTTCGGTGTGTTCAAGGAATCGCTGCGTGGCCAGGCAGGCCAACTGAGTTCATTCCAGGCCCTGATGCTGAGCCTGGCCGGCCGAGTGGGCGCCGGTAACATTGCTGGGGTCGGCATCGCCGTGACCCTGGGCGGCCCAGGTGCCGTGTTCTGGATGTGGGTCACCGCGCTGGTGGGCATGTCGAGCAGCTTCTTCGAATGTACCTTGGCCCAGGTGTACAAGCGCGCCGACGGCGATGGCCTGTACCGTGGCGGCCCGGCCTACTACATTCAGCATGGTCTGAAGTACAAGGGCATGGCGATCGTCTTCTCGATCCTGCTGCTGGTCACCTATGGCTTCGCCTTCATTGGCCTGCAGTCGTACACCGTGACCCATTCGCTGCAAAACGCCTTCCACTTCGATCCGCGCCACACCGGCATCGTGCTGGCAGTACTGCTGGCCATCACCTTCATTGGTGGCATCAAGCGTATCGCGGCGGTATCCGACCTGCTCGTACCGATCAAGACCTTGGCCTACATCGGCGTGACCCTGTACGTGATCGGCACCCAGATCGAACACGTGCCGGCCATGCTCGAGACCATCTTCAAGAGCGCTTTCGGTCTTGACCCCGCCTTCGGCGGCCTGCTGGGCAGCGCCATCGTCATGGGCGTGAAGCGTGGCGTGTTCGCCAACGAAGCCGGCCTTGGCAGTGCACCGAACGTAGCCGCCGTCGCAGCCGTGAAGCACCCAGGTGCCCAGGGCGTGGTACAGGCGTTCAGCGTGTTCCTCGATACGTTCGTGATCTGCACCTGCACCGCGCTGCTGATCCTGCTGTCGGGCTTCTACACCCCTGGCTTCGAGGGTGACGGCATTGTCCTGACCCAGAACTCGCTGGCTGCCGTGGTAGGCGACTGGGGCCGTATCTTCGTGAGCGTGGCGCTGTCGCTGTTCGTGTTCACCTGTATCCTCTACAACTACTACCTGGGCGAGAACAGCCTGCAGTTCCTCAGCCGTAACCGGGCAGTATTGATGGGCTTCCGTGCCCTGGTACTGGCATTGGTCGTGTGGGGCTCGATGCAGGATCTGACCACCGTGTTCGCCTTCGCCGACATCACCATGACGTGCCTGGCCTTCGTCAACCTGATGGCCCTGGCCCTGCTGTTCAAGGTCGGCCTGCGTGTGATGCGCGACTACGATGACCAGCGCAAGGCTGGCATCAAGCAGCCCGTGTTCGATTCGGCCAAGTTCGCCGACCTGGACCTGGACCGCAATGCATGGCCTGCCAACCCGCAGGTGGAAACAGCCGCTGACAAAGCTGTCGGCCAGGCTCAGCCGCTGCGCTGATAGGCTGACATCGCCAGCCGCCCCAGCGAGGGTTGTGCCAATTGGTTGAGTCATCAGGGGCCGCATTGCGGCCCCACTAGCCTTCCCTCCAACGCGCGGCTCTTCTTTCCCGTTCATCGCTACGGACGCTTTCCATGCGCGCAGTAAAGAACCTCCTCGTGCTCTACACCGGTGGCACCATCGGCATGCTCGAAACCCCGGAAGGCCTGGCCCCATCCGGCGGCTTCGAGTCCCGCATGCGCGATCATTTCGCCGTGATGGCCGATGCCCCCGAAGTCACCTGGACGCTCCAGGAACTGGACCCACTCCTCGACAGTGCCAACATGCAGCAGCACAACTGGCTGGCAATGCGTGATGCGATCGTCGATGCCGTGCGGGTCCGTGACCATGATGCGGTACTGGTACTGCATGGCACCGACACCCTGGCCTACAGTGCAGCGGCACTGTCGTTCCTGTTGCTGGGGCTGCCGGTTCCCATCCTGCTGACCGGCTCGATGCTGCCGGCAGGCGCACCTGGCAGCGATGCCTGGGACAACCTGTGCGGTGCACTGCGCCAGTTCGATCATCCCCTTGAAGCGGGCGTGCAGCTGTACTTCGCGGGGAAGCTGCTGCACGGTTGCCGCGCCTCGAAGCTGCGCAGCGAAGCGTTCGATGCCTTTGCAGCCCTGCCGCGCCATCGCCAGAGCGAGCACGTAGCCCCCTTGCCGGCACACTTGGGTTACCAGCAGCCCCGTCAGCGCGTAAACCTTGCGGTCGTGCCGGTGTTCCCTGGTTTGCAGGCAGGTCATCTGGACGCTTTGCTCAACAGCGGCGTGCAGGGCTTGTTGCTGGAATGCTATGGCAGCGGCACTGGGCCGTCCGATGATCAGGCGCTGCTCGACACCTTGCGTGCAGCACGCGAGCGTGGGGTCATGTTGGTGGCCATTTCCCAGTGCCCGGAAGGCGACGTGGTCTTTGATACCTATGCCGCCGGTAGCCGCCTGCGAGCAGCAGGCCTGGTCAGCGGGGGCGGCATGACGCGGGAGGCGGCCCTTGGCAAGATGTTCGCGCTGTTGGGTGCCGGGCTGGACGTGGATGAGGCCGAGCAGTGGTTTGCCTTGGACCTGTGCGGCGAACGCTAGAAATGGCGGAAGGCAGCGGGAGTCGAACCTGCCCGGGAACGGATGCCGTCCCCAACCGGGTTTGAAGCCCGGCCGCGCCACCGGGCGCGATTGCCTTCCTTGAAGTGGGTGCCTGGCCTGCTAGCGGGCCAGGGCACTGTCACTGCGGATGTACCGCTGATCGCCGACCCTGCGGGTCAGGCCGATCCGGTCGAAATACTCCAGAATCTGCACACTGCGCTTGCGACCGATGCCCAACATATCGCGAAATGCAGCAACCTGCACTACCGGCGTGTCACACATGTGACGCTGCAGCAGCTCTGCCATGCGCTGTAGGGTCGGTTCTGGGTAGAACAGGTCCCGCACCACTTGGTGTAGCAGCCCCAGGCGCGCGAGCTTGCGCAGTAGCAGGCGCACATCGGCCTCAGCGCACTTTTCCTCGCTCGCCAACGTCCTGACCCAAGGCGGATCGTAGGCTGCGGCCAGCAGTCTGGGCTGCAGGCGGGCCCAGAGCGCCTCATCTGCGGCACTAAGCTGGACCTGATGATCAGGCAAGTGGAGCCAGGGGCCGCTGCTGGCCACTGCGCCTTCGGCCAGCAACTGCTCAAGTAAACTGACGAACCCCGGTCTGTCCAAAGGCAACGCCGCGAAACGGCGCAGCCTGTCACGGTCCGGGCCCAATTGATCGGGCTCCTGCTCATGAAAGGCCGCCAGTTGGGCCAGCACACGTTGCTTGAGCGCCTGCCATTGGCTTGCTGCGAACAGCAACTGGCCTTGGCGGGTGGCGATCACGAGTACGTCGTCGGGTAATTGCCAGCTGTCACGCAGGCGATTGAACTGTCGCTCCAGGCGCTGTGGGTCCAGCCCACCCGGTGCGCTGGCAAGCAAACCCGGCAAGGCCTGCTCAAGGCCCGCACAGTCGCGCAGCACCTGCAACTGTTGCAGCCTTTCGGCGCTGCGGCGTTGTCGACTGGGGGCGAACGGGTCCAGGACCGTGCCGCCGCCAAGCGTGTACTGAGCGCGCTGATCGCGCAGCACCAGGCGGTCGCCATGCACCGCTTGCAAGGGGGCGTTGAGCAGCAACTGTGCAAACATGCGCTGCCCCGCCGCCAAGCTCTGCCCTTCGAGTAAAGCCACCCTGGCAGTTACGTCCTGGGTGCCCAGGTGCACATGCACCGCACTGAAATGCTCGAAGGCACGGGCTTGGCCGGGCAGCAGGCTCAAGGCAATATCGATGCGTGTGCTGGGCGCGTGCAACCACTGCGGCACCAGCCAATCTCCTCGGCGTATCTGGTCCACCGCCAGGCGCTCGGCGGCTATGTTGAGCGCCACACGCTGCCCTGCCTCCGCCACCAGCGCGGGCTGATTCTGGGCATGCAAACCGCGCACCCTCACCGGCCTGCCGGCCTTGCCCAGCAGCAACATATCGCCGGCCGTGATCCGCCCTGCCAGCGCCGTGCCGGTCACCACTACCCCCGCGCCGGTGACGGCGAACGCCCGGTCCACGGCAAGGCGAAAGCCCCCGGCCACACTGCGACGGCGGGCATGGGGCGCTGCCGCCAGCAGGGCCTGGCGCAAGGCCTCGATACCGGTGCCGGCGGTACTGGATACGGGAAATTGCGGCGCGTCGGCATACGGGCCAGGCGCCAGCAGTTGGCTGACTTGCTGCTTCACCGCTTCCACGCGTGCGGGCTCGACCCGGTCGCACTTGCTAATGGCCACCAGCGCCTGGGGAATGCCCAACAGTTCGATGATCGCCAGGTGCTCGCGGGTCTGCGGCATGACCCCATCGTCTGCCGCCACCACCAGCAGCACCAGGTCTATACCGTGGGCACCGGCCAGCATGTTGTGGACAAATCGCTCATGGCCCGGCACGTCGATGAAGCCAGTCAGTGGCGCCTGCTCTGCCAGCGACGCGTAGCGATAACCCAGGTCGATGGTCATGCCACGGGCCTGTTCCTCCTGGCGATGATCCCCGGCCTGGCCCGTAAGCGCTTGCAGCAGCGCCGTCTTGCCGTGATCGATGTGCCCGGCGGTCCCGACAATCACTGCAAGGCCCCCAATTGCAGGCCTGGCAGCTGCGCTAGCCATTGGGGTTCATCGTCCAGCTGGCGTAGGTCCAGCCACAGTGCATCGTCGTCGATGCGCCCAAGCACCGGCACCGGCAACTCGCGCAGCGCGCGTTCCAGGGCATGCAGGCTGCGCCCGCGCAGACGCTTGGACACCTGCGCACGCACGCACAAGGCGGCGCTGGGCAGGCGTGCGACAGGCTGGCTGCCGCTGCCGATCATGCCCAGCGTCGGCTGTACGCTGACGCACCACTGCTCGCCCAGGCAGGTTTGCAACGCTGGCGCCACGCGCAGGGCCTGGGTGTGAATCTCTGCCTGGGCACGCGTGAGCAGGCGTAGGCTGGGCAGGCGCTCGGCCAGGCGATCAGGGTTGCGGTACAGCGCCAGCACGGCCTCCAGGGCGGCTAGGGTGATCTTGTCCACGCGCAAGGCACGCTTGAGCGGGTTCTTCTTGATCCTGGCGATCAAGTCCTTGCGCCCGACGATGATCCCCGCTTGCGGGCCGCCCAGCAGCTTGTCGCCACTGAAGGTGACAATGTCGGCGCCATCGCTCAATGCCTGGCGCACCGTCGGTTCGGCCGGTAGCCCCCAGCGCGTGAGGTCCAGCAGGCTGCCACTGCCCAGGTCCTCGAGTAGCGGCAGGCCGTGCTGGCGGGCAATGCGGGCCAGCTCTGTGGTGGGTACCTGGGTGGTGAAGCCCTGGATGCTGTAGTTGCTGCAGTGCACGCGCATCAGCAACCCGGTGCGCGGGCTGATGGCCGCCTCGTAATCGCGGGCGTGGGTGCGGTTGGTGGTGCCGATCTCATGCAACCTGACGCCAGCCCGGGCCATGATGTCGGGTATCCGGAAGGCGCCACCGATCTCGATCAGTTCGCCACGGGAGATGATGCCTTCCTTGCGGGCGCCCACGCTGTTGAGCGCCAGCAACACAGCGGCTGCATTGTTGTTCACCACGGTGACGGCCTCGGCGCCAGTCAGTTCGCGAATCAACCCCTCGATCAGGTCATCGCGATCACCGCGCTTGCCCGTGCTCAAGTCAAACTCGAGGTTCAGCGGGTAGCGCGCTGCGCACTCCATGGCCTCGATGGCTTCTTCAGGCAGCAAGGCGCGGCCCAGGTTGGTGTGCAACACCGTGCCGGTGAGGTTGAACACGCGGCGAACCTGGCTGCGCTGGTTGACATCGAGGCGTTCGCCGGCGCGGCCCAGCAGTACCTCGGGCGCCACCTCGGCAGCACCGAGCTGGCCATTGCGGACGAGGTCGCGCAAATCGTCCAGCAAGTGCCGCAAGGTCGACAGAACAGCTTCACGGCCGTAACGCTCGATCAGCGCTAGACAAGCCGGGTGGCGCAGGAGTGTATCGATGGAAGGCAGGCGAGGCGTGACGCTGGCTAAGCTGGAGGACATGCGGTACTACCTTGGACGGGTCCATTGTCTGCTGGCCTTGTGGAAGGCAAGCGACGGTAACGCAGACATCCGCAGGTCCGAGAACCTTCGAAATCCGTGTCAAGGGCGCTTGCCAGCGCAAGGCAACTCGGTCTCACAGTGTAGACAATCAACCGCTAGCCGGGCGAGACCATCAGGTTGGGTGCCAGACGATGGTACCCCTCCTCGTCCAGGCGCATGTCCAGGGCCAGGCTGGCCAGGTCGTCGGCCAAGGCTTCGGCTGCTGCGTCATTTTCCAGGTAGTGTTGCTTGAGGTAGCTGTTGCACCCTGGGCAACACTCGGCACGCAGCGGCGCCTTGCCGGGCCCGTGACGGTCATCGTCGAGCGCGCTGTAGCGCAGGTCTTTGCTGGAGTCGCAATACACGCACTTGACCCGCACCACGTGCCACTCGCAGGCGCACAACGAACAGGCAAGGTAACGCAAGCCGTTGTGCTTGCCACGGTTGCGTACCACGCCCGCCATGGCCGGCGAACCGCATGCCGGGCATTGGGCAAGGCTGGCAGCGGGCTTGAGTTCGGTGCTTGGCAGTGCCAGCAACCAGCTTGACCAGGCAGCCTGCAGGGCTGCGCCCACGAACGGCACAAGTGCAGGGGGCACGGCATCGTACTGGCCGCTGAGCAGGGCAATTGCCCAACCCTTGCGCTGGGTATCGTCACTGATGCGCAGCGTGTGCAGTGCTTCTTGCAGCGGGCCTTGGCCCGGCTCATCGAAATGATCGAGCAGCGCCTGCAACCAACCCAGCCATGCGCCTTCGCGCACAAGGCTGTCAGCCGCCAGGGGCGGTAGCCCGTGACTTATGCACAGGCGTTGGCGCTCTTGGGCAACAGGCAGCGCGCTAGGCGGGTTATCCACAAGCTGCTGCTGGATTCGGCATAGCCGCGCGATCAACAGCAAATAGTCGCCCATGGCATGGCCCTGGGCCAGGCGCTCCAGGCGAGCCGCCCGCACGTCGAAGAGGTTGCCTGGCGGCAGGTGCAGAAACGGCGGCATGACGGCCGACGCTTCGATCTGCCCAGGTTCAAGTACGGTACTCAAGCGTTCATCCTTCTTTTCGTCGGTGCTCGGTTGGCGTTTTGTCAGCGGTCACGTCGCGATACCACAGTTCATGATGCTTGCGCGCCCAGGCCCGGCTGACCCAACCATGCAGCATGGCGCCTACCGACCCCTTGATCCAGATACCGGCATAGATGTGCACGATGATACTGAGCACCAGCACGAACGCCGCGAAGGCATGCAGCAAGGTGGCCAGGCGTATGGCGCCAATGTCGAAGTAGTGACTGAAGTAGGCGCGCCAGATCACCACGCCACTGATCATCAGGATCAGCATGCACACCAGCAGCGTCCAGAACAGCAGCTTCTGCCCGGCGTTGTACTTGCCGATGGCAGGCACACCGTCCTCCTGGTTGCGCATGACCCGATCGATTCTGCGCAACCACAGGCGGTCGTTGGCGGTAATGAAGTTGGCACGCCAGAAACGCACCACCAGGCCCAGGAAGAACACGAACATCGCCACACCCAGGAAAGGGTGCAGGATGCGCGTCCATGGCCCGCCGCCGAACAGATTGCTCAGCCAGAACAAGGCGGGGTGAAACAGCGCCAGCCCCGACAGGCCCGCCAGAAAGAACAGGATCGCCACTATCCAGTGGTTGCTGCGCTCGTTGGCGTTGTAACGCAGGATAGGCTTGTTGTCGTTCATGGCCGCTGCTCCCCTTGCCCATCGGGCTTGTTCGGGTCGAACACATGCACTGCCGGGTCTACCTGGTGCACACTGGTGTCGGACGCTGCAGGCTGCTCGTCCTCCTCGACACGCTGCGGCCCGACCCGCACGTAGTGGAAGAAGCCGGCCACCACCGCAGCCCCCATGGCCAGCAAGGCCAGAGGCTTGGTGAAGCCCTTCCACAGTCCCACCAGCGGGCTGATCACCGGCTGGTCCGGCAGCCCGGCATACAGCTTGGGTGTATCGGCATGGTGCAGTACGTACATCACATGGGTCCCCCCTACGCCATCAGGGTCGTACAGCCCAGCGTTCTCGTAGCCTCGGGACTTGAGGTCGACGATGCGTTCATCGGCATGCACCTTCATCTCGTCCTTGCTGCCGAAGACGATGGCACCGGTCGGGCAGGTTTTCACGCAGGCTGGCTCCAGTCCTACGCTGACGCGGTCGGAACACAGGGTGCACTTGTAGGCCTTGTGGTCCTTTTGCGAAATGCGCGGGATATTGAACGGGCACCCGGTGATGCAGTAGCCGCAGCCTATGCAATGGTCCTGGTTGAAGTCGACGATGCCGTTGGCGTGCTTGATGATTGCACCGGGGCTTGGGCACGCCTTCAGGCAACCGGGGTCTGCGCAGTGCATGCAGCCATCCTTGCGGATGAGCCACTCCAGGTTGCCGTCGTCGCGCTCGTGCTCGGTAAAGCGCATCAATGTCCAGGTTTCGGCGCTCAGGTCCTGAGGGTTGTCGTAGGTCCCGTGGTTGTGCCCAACCTCGTCGCGCAACTCGTTCCATTCCGAACACGCCACCTGGCAGGCCTTGCAGCCGATGCACTTGGTGGTGTCGATCAGCTTGGCAACCTGCTCCTGCTCGCGTACCGAAGGCGGCACGGTGGTGGTGGCCGACCGGGCGATGATGTCTTGGCTGGCCATCAGAGTTTCTCCACTTTGACGAGGAACGACTTGGACTCCGGTGTCTGGGTATTGCCATCGCCCAGGAACGGTACCAGGGTGTTGGTCAGGTACCCGTGCCGCGTGGACCCGGTAAAGCCCCAGTGCAGCGGGATGCCGATCTGATGCACCGTCTGGTTGTTGACCTGCAGCGGACGTATCCGCTTGGTCACCACCGCAACGGCATCGATATGCCCGCGCTTGCTCGACACACGCACCCTGTCGCCCGCCTTGATGCCTTTTTCATTAGCCAGTACTTCACCAATCTCGACGAACTGCTCAGGCTGGGCAATGGCGTTGAGCCGGCAATGCTTGCTCCAGAAGTGGAAATGCTCGGTCAGGCGGTAGGTGGTGGCCGCGTATGGGAATTCATCATGTGTGCCCAAGGTGTCCCACACTGAATCGAAGATGCGCCCTGCCGGGTTGCTGACCACCTTCTTGTTGTTCGGGTGCAGGGGGTTGATGCCAATCGGTGTTTCGAAAGGCTCATAGTGCTCGGGGAACGGCCCTTCTGCCATCTTGTCGATGGCAAAGAAACGCGCCACACCCTCGGGGTTCATGATGAACGGGTTCATGCCCGCTTCCGGCGGCGAATCGACCTTGAAATCAGGCACGTCGGTCCCGCCCCATGCCTTGCCGTTCCACCAGACCAGACGCTTCTTCTCCGGATCCCAGGGCTTGCCTTGCGGGTCGCTGGAAGCACGGTTATAGAGAATGCGTCGGTTGGCCGGCCATGCCCATGCCCAGTTCTGCACCTGATGCATGCCATAGGGGTCGCTGTTGTCGCGGCGCGCCATCTGGTTGCCCTGCTCGGTCCAGCAGCCGGCGAAGATCCAGCAACCGGAAGCCGTGCTGCCGTCGTCCTTGAGCTGGCCGAAGCCCGACAGTTGCTGACCGGACTTGACGGTCGCACCTGTCGGGTCGGTGAAGTCCGTCACGGCCCAGCCGTTCATCTCCTTCGCCAGTTCCTCAGGCGACGGCTCTTCGGCGATCTTGTACGGCCAGTGGATGTTCAGCAGTGGATCGGGGTAGGCCCCCCCTTCCTTCTGGTACCGCTGCCGCAAGCGCAGGAACAGCTCGCTCATGATCTGCACGTCAGTGCGGGTTTCACCCGGGCCGTCGGCGCCTTTCCAGTGCCATTGCAGCCAGCGGCTGCTGTTGACCAGCGAGCCATCCTCTTCGGCGAAGCAGGTGGTGGGCAGGCGGATCACCTCGGTCTGGATACCGGCCGTGTCCACATCGTTGAACGGCCCCACGTTGCGCCAGAACTCGGATGTCTCGGTGGCCAACGGGTCCATGACCACCAGCCACTTGAGCTTGGCCAGTGCTGCGGTCACGCGGTTCTTGTCAGGAAGGGCGGCAATCGGGTTGAAACCCTGGCACATGTAGCCGTTGACCTTGCCTTGGCTCATCATCTCGAACATGCGCAGCACGTCGTAGGCAGGCACGTCGAGCTTGGGCAGCCAATCGTAGCCCCAGTTGTTCTCGGCGGTGGCGTTGGGGCCGTACCAGGCTTTCATGAGGCTGACGTGGAACTTGCCGTAGTTCTGCCAGTAGGACAGCTGCCCCGGGCGCAGCGGCTTGGATGCACGCTTGTCGATGAACGCGGCGTAGTCCTGCTCGGCGTCGCCGGCAAGCGTCAGGTAACCCGGCAGCGAGTTGGATAGCAACCCCAGGTCAGTCAAGCCCTGAATGTTGGAGTGACCACGCAAGGCATTCACGCCCCCGCCTGGCATGCCCACGTTGCCCAGCAACAGCTGCACCATCGCCGCGCTGCGGATGATCTGCGCGCCGATCGAATGCTGCGTCCACCCCAGCGCATACAGGATCGTCATGGTCTTGCCTGGCGCCGAGCATGTCGCGATCTCTTCCCACACCTTCATCATGGCGTCCTGCGGCATGCCACAGGTCATGCTCGCCAATTCCGGGGTGTAGCGGCTGTAGTGCTGCTTCATCAGCTGGAATACACAGCGTGGGTGCTGAAGTGTCGGGTCTACCTTGGCAAAACCGTCCTCGCCCAGCTCGTAACCCCAGCCAGACTTGTCGGCATAGATGCGCTTGCTCTCGTCGTAGCCGCTGAACAGGCCATCCTCGAAGCCATAGGTGTCCTTGACGATGAAGGATACGTCGGTGTAGTTGCGCACATACTCGTGCTGGATCTTGTCATTGCTCAGCAGGTAATTGATCAATCCACCCATGAACGCGATGTCGGTGCCGGTACGGATAGGCGCGTAGTAATCGGCCACCGAAGCGGTACGGGTAAACCTTGGGTCGACCACGATCAGCCGCGCCTTGTTGTGCGCTTTGGCCTCGGTCACCCATTTGAAGCCGCACGGATGCGCTTCTGCTGCGTTGCCACCCATCACCAGGACCAGATTCGCATTAGCGATATCGGACCAGTGGTTGGTCATGGCGCCACGGCCGTACGTCGGGGCAAGACTTGCCACCGTCGGGCCATGTCAGACACGTGCTTGGTTATCGAACCCCAGCATGCCTGTTGCGCGAACGACCTTGTGAGTCAGGTAGCCGGCCTCGCTGGAGGCGGCGGAAGCGGCAAGAAAACCGGTGGTAAGCCAGCGGTTGACCGTCTGCCCCTGGGCGTTTTTCTCGATGAAGTTCGCGTCGCGGTCTTCCTTCATCAAGGTGGCCACGCGATCGAGCGCTTCGTCCCAGCTGACGCGTACCCACTCGTTGCTACCCGGCTTGCGTACTTCGGGGTACTTGAGACGGCTTGGGCTATGGATGAAGTCGAGCAGACCCGCGCCTTTGGGGCAAAGGGTGCCGCGGTTCACCGGATGGTCGGCGTCACCTTCGATGTGGATGATGTTCTGCTTGACGTTCTTGCCCGCATCGCCCTGGCTGTACAGGATCAAGCCGCAGCCGACCGAGCAGTAGGGGCAGGTGTTACGGGTTTCCTTGGTATGCGCCAGCTTGAAGTGGCGCACTTGCTCGGCGAACGCAGGCGTAGGGGCCATGCCCAGCGCCGCAAGGCTCGAGCCTCCAAGGCCGACGGCGGCGACCTTGAAGAATTGCCGACGGTTGAGATCCATCGTGCACTCCTGATCAGATTTGGGCGCACGGAGCATGGCCGGCGCCTCTTGGTAGTCACGGTGACGGCGGTTTGAGGACCGCCAACAGGTAAGACTAGCAAGGAATCGAAAAGGTGCGATGACGTGGGTCAATCGGGCGTGATTGAAAATTTTGTAAGACGGGTCTGATGCGCTTGTAGAACCAGTAAACGCAAGTCAAAAAAAACCCAGGGGTATGAACCCTGGGTTTCGATGGGAAATGCTTAACGTTCGATCAGAACGGAATATCGTCGTCAAAGCTGTCGAAGTCAGCCGCCGGTTGTGGCGCTGGCTGCTGCGGCGCCGGGCGCTGCTGCTGCTGCGGGCGCGGGGCCTGCTGGCGGGCCGGCTGCTGGTTGTACTGTTGCTGCTGACCACCACCTTGGTTGTAGTTGTTACCGCCACCCTGGTTATACGGGTCGCCGCCGCCTTGCTGGTTCTGCGGACGGCCGCCCAGCAGCTGCATGGTGCCGTTGATGTCAACGATGATTTCAGTGGTGTAGCGCTTGATGCCGTCTTTTTCCCACTCACGGGTCTGCAGCTTGCCTTCGATGTAGCACTGCGAACCTTTGCGCAGGTACTCGCCGGCAATCTCGGCAACCTTGCCGAACAGCGACACACGGTGCCATTCAGTACGCTCGACCTTCTGGCCCGACTGTTTGTCGGTCCATTGCTCGCTGGTTGCCAGGCTCAGGTTGGTCACGGCATTACCGTTGGGCAGGTAGCGGACTTCGGGATCCTGGCCACAAGTACCGACCAGAATGACTTTGTTAACCCCACGGGCCATAACGTTCTCCTAGGCTTCGCACGCCGCTGAGGCCGGATTGATCAGGCGCTCCAGGGTCGTGCGGTCCAAAATTTTCGTATCCAGTTTGATATAGACAGCTGACTCTTCCGAGACCACAACGGCGTCGGTCACGCCGGGCACGGCCATCAACCGTGCAGCCAGGCCAGCATCCTTGGTGGCCTCCGGCGACAAAGGCATGCGCAAGCTGGTCACATACGGTGGCTCGTTCATGCTCAAGGCAACGGCCAACCAGATGGCGCACAGTATCGCGCAACCAAGGAACACGGTGTTCAGCCCACCATGCTGGAACAGCCAGCCACCCAGGATGCCCCCTAGTGCAGCACCGAGAAACTGGCTGGTGGAGTACACCCCCATCGCCGTTCCCTTGCCACCTGCTGGCGACACCTTGCTGACCAGCGAAGGCAACGAAGCCTCCAGCAGGTTGAATGCGGTGAAGAATACCACGGTGCCGATCACCAGTCCGCGCAAACCGTCAGCCCACTGCCAGAAGAATAGCTCGACCAGCAGCAATACGCTGACGGCCCCGGCCAGCACGCGTTTCATCTTGCGCTTTTTTTCGCCGTAGATGATGAACGGTACCATTGCAAAAAATGAGACGAACAGCGCGGTCAGGTAGACCCACCAGTGTTGTTCCTTGGGCAGTCCGCCACGCTCGACGAAGGCCAGGGGCAGCGCCACGAAGCTGGCCATGAGAATGGCATGCAGGATGAAGATGCTCACATCCAGCCGTAGAAGGTCCGGATGACGCAGGGTCGGGCCAATGGCCTGACGGGCGACGCCTGATTCGCGATGCTGCAAAATGTTGTGCGTGGCGGGTACTACGAAGGCAATCAACGCGATGCCAACCAAGGCCAAGCCGGCCGTTGCAAGGAACAATCCTGACAAGCCAAAGGCACTTGTCAGCAAAGGCCCGACGACCATTGCCACTGCGAAGGAAAGGCCAATGCTCATCCCGATCATGGCCATGGCCTTGGTGCGGTGCTGTTCCCGTGTCAGGTCCGAAAGCAGCGCCATCACCGCTGCCGAAATGGCGCCCGCCCCTTGCAGGATGCGCCCTGCGATGATCCCCCAAATGGAATCGGCCTGGGCTGCCAGGACGCTACCCAGGGCGAACACGATCAAGCCCAGGTAAATGACGGGCCGACGGCCGATGCGGTCGGAAATCATCCCGAAGGGAATCTGCAACACGGCCTGGGTGAGGCCGTAGGCGCCGATGGCCAGGCCAATCAGCGCGGGCGTGGCGCCGGCCAGGTCCATGCCGTAGGTAGCCAGAACCGGCAAGACCATGAACATGCCCAGCATACGAAAAGCGAAGACCAGAGCCAGACCGCCGGCGGCGCGGGTTTCATTGCCGCTCATGCGCTCGTTGTGGGTGTCGTGCATGGATTAATCTCGTGTGAACCGGCGGCGATTCTATCAGTCCGACAGCTTGACGGCATCTACGCGACGCTTTGCCGCGTACTGGCAGGGCGCCGTATAATTTTTCGTTTATGCCCGCCGAGCGAGGCCGCAGTGGACAAGATCCTGATACGTGGGGCACGTACCCACAACCTGAAGAACATCGACCTGACCCTGCCCCGGGACAAGCTCATCGTCATTACCGGCCTGTCGGGCTCGGGCAAGTCATCCCTGGCCTTCGATACGCTGTACGCCGAGGGCCAGCGTCGTTATGTGGAATCGCTGTCGGCGTATGCCCGCCAGTTCCTGTCGATGATGGAAAAGCCTGATGTCGACACGATCGAAGGGCTGTCACCGGCGATTTCCATCGAACAGAAATCCACCTCGCACAACCCCCGCTCCACCGTTGGCACCATCACCGAGATCTACGACTACTTGCGCCTGCTGTACGCCAGGGTCGGGACACCCCGCTGCCCAGACCATGACATACCGCTGGAGGCGCAAACTGTCAGCCAGATGGTCGACCTGGTGCTGGAGCGCCCGGAAGGCAGCAAGTTGATGCTGCTGGCTCCGGTCATCCGTGAGCGCAAGGGTGAGCACCTGGCGGTGTTCGACGAGCTGCGCGCCCAGGGCTTCGTGCGCGCCCGCGTCAACGGCAAGCTCTACGAACTGGACGAGTTGCCCAAGCTGGACAAGCAGAAAAAGCACAGCATCGATGTGGTAGTCGATCGTTTCAAAGTGCGTGCTGATCTTCAGCAGCGATTGGCCGAATCGTTCGAAACCGCGTTGAAGCTGGCGGACGGTATCGCGCTGATCGCGCCCATGGACGACGAGAAAGGCGAAGAGACCATTTTTTCGGCCCGCTTTGCCTGCCCTATCTGTGGTCATGCAATCAGCGAACTGGAACCCAAGCTGTTCTCGTTCAACAACCCGGCCGGTGCCTGCCCGACTTGTGATGGCCTGGGCGTTAAGCAGTATTTCGACACCAAACGCCTGGTCAATGCGCAACTCACTCTGGCCGAAGGCGCCATTCGCGGGTGGGATCGCCGTAACGTCTACTACTTCCAGATGCTAGGGTCGCTGGCTGCGCATTACGGCTTCAGCCTGGACGAAGCATTCGGCGAGCTCGCGCCGGAGCATCAGAAGGTGATCCTGCAAGGCAGCGGCAAGCACAGCGTGGATTTCAAGTACCTCAACGACCGGGGTGACATTGTCAAGCGCTCGCACCCGTTCGAAGGGATCATCCCCAACCTGGAACGCCGCTATCGCGAAACCGAGTCCAATACCGTACGCGAGGAACTGGCCAAGTACCTGGGCACCCAACCGTGCCCGGACTGCCGCGGCACGCGGCTGCGGCGCGAGGCGCGTCACGTGTGGGTTGGCGAGAAGACGCTTCCGGCAGTCGCCAACATGCCGATTGGTGACGCCAGTGGCTACTTCAGCGCGCTTACATTGACCGGTCGCCGAGGCGAGATCGCGGCCAAGATTCTCAAGGAGATCTGCGAGCGGCTGCAGTTCCTGGTGAACGTGGGCCTGGATTACCTCACACTGGACCGCAGCGCAGAAACCCTGTCCGGTGGTGAAGCCCAGCGGATTCGCCTCGCCAGCCAGATCGGCGCGGGTCTGGTGGGGGTGATGTACATCTTGGACGAGCCGTCCATCGGCCTTCATCAGCGCGACAACGATCGTCTGCTTGCCACCCTCAATCACCTTCGCGATCTGGGCAATACGGTAATCGTCGTCGAGCATGACGAGGACGCAATCCGCCTGGCGGACTACGTCGTGGACATTGGGCCAGGGGCTGGCGTGCATGGTGGCAAGATCGTCGCTGAGGGCACGCCTCAGGAAGTCATGGACCACCCGGACTCGGTAACCGGCCAGTACCTGTCCGGCCGTAGAAAGATCGTGGTCCCTGCCAAGCGTACCCCGCGCGACAAGAAGCTGCAGCTCAAGCTCAAGGGCGCACGCGGCAACAACCTGCAGAACGTTGACCTGGAAATCCCCATCGGGTTGCTAACCTGCGTGACGGGCGTCTCAGGCTCCGGCAAGTCCACGCTCATCAACAACACCTTGTTCCCCCTCGCGGCCACGGCCTTGAACGGCGCAAGCAGCCTGGAAGCGGCGCCGCACGCCAGCATGGATGGGTTGCAGCACCTGGACAAGGTGGTGGATATCGACCAGAGCCCCATTGGCCGCACTCCCCGCTCCAACCCCGCCACCTACACCGGGATCTTCACGCCGATCCGCGAGCTGTTCTCCGGGGTGCCTGAATCTCGTTCACGCGGGTATGGCCCGGGCCGGTTCTCGTTCAACGTGAAAGGTGGGCGCTGCGAGGCGTGCCAGGGCGACGGCCTGATCAAGGTGGAAATGCATTTCCTCCCGGACATCTACGTGCCTTGCGATGTGTGCAAGAGCAAGCGCTACAACCGCGAAACCCTGGAGATCAAGTACAAGGGCAAGAACATTCACGAGGTGCTGGAAATGACCATCGAGGATGCGCGCGAGTTCTTCGATGCGGTACCTGCGTTGGCGCGCAAGCTCCAGACCTTGATGGACGTGGGCCTTTCCTACATCAAGCTCGGTCAATCGGCGACGACGCTGTCTGGGGGCGAAGCACAGCGTGTGAAGCTGTCACGCGAGCTGTCCAAGCGCGATACCGGGAAAACCCTGTATATCCTGGACGAGCCTACTACGGGCCTGCACTTCGCCGATATCCAGCAGCTGCTGGACGTTCTGCACCGGCTTCGTGACCACGGCAACACCGTGGTGGTCATCGAGCACAACTTGGACGTTATCAAGACTGCCGATTGGCTGGTGGACCTTGGACCGGAGGGCGGTTCAAAGGGTGGGCAGATCATCGCGTGTGGCACGCCCGAGGAACTGAGCAAGATGAAACAATCCTACACCGGGCACTACCTCAAGCCCCTGTTGGAGCGAGACCGGGCGTGATGAACGTGAAGGGGCGCCTAGGCGCCCCTTTTTCATCGGCTTGTAGCCCTTGTGCTAGAGCCGACACACGACCCAAGCACACAGCAATCAAAGCATTACATCTGTGATTGCAGGTAATTCTGCAGACCGATCGCCTTGATCAAGCCCTGCTGCTTCTCAAGCCAATAGGTGTGATCCTCTTCGGTATCGGCCAGTTGCGCGCGCAGAATGTCACGGCTCACATAATCCTTGTGCAGTTCGCACAACTCGATCCCCTTGCAAAGCGCCGCTCGCACTTTGTATTCCAGCTTCAAATCAGCTTCGATCATTTCAGGGACGGTTGTGCCCACTTCAAGGTCATCCGCACGCATGTCCGGGGTGCCCTCGAGCATGAGAATGCGGCGCATCAAGGCGTCAGCATGCTGAGCCTCTTCCTCCATCTCATGGTTGATGCGCTCGTAGAGCTTGGTAAGGCCCCAGTCTTCGTACATGCGCGAGTGAATGAAGTACTGGTCACGTGCGGCCAGTTCGCCCTTCAGCAGCATGACGAGGTAATTGATGACGTCTGGGTGGCCTTGCATCGCCGGGGTTCTCCATATGGAAGCGTATATGCCGCATAGTGTGAACCACGTTGTGCGCCTGGTCACTGAAAAACGCGCGACTCGATGCAAAAAATCGGGCAAACGGTAGTGATATTCATTGAAAAACCGCCCAAATGAGGGCGGTTATTCTTATCACTTCGACTTAGGCGATATTCATTCCAAGCGCCTTAGCGACACCCGCCCCGTAAGCGGGATCGGCTTTGAAGAAGTACTGCAATTGACGCTGGATCACATCGTCGGTCACGCCGGCCATTGCCCCGGCGATGTTGCTGACCAGCAGCTCCTGCTGTGCCTGGCTCATCAACCGGAACAGGGCGCCCGCGTGGCTGAAGTAATCAGTGTCCTCGCGATGATCATACCGATCGGCCAAACCGCTAAGCGCAAGCCCGGGCTCTGCATGACGCGGCGATTGCTTGGGAGCATCGGCGTAGCTGTTGGGCTCATAATTGGGTGCTCCTCCGTAGGCACCCATCGCCATCGAGCCATCACGCTGGTAGCTATTGACCGCACAGCGGGGCGCGTTCACCGGCAATTGCTGATGGTTGGTGCCTACCCGATAGCGGTGGGCATCGGCATAAGCAAACACCCGGCCTTGCAGCATGCGATCAGGTGACAGCCCCACCCCAGGGACCATATTGCTGGGCCCGAAGGCAGCCTGCTCAACTTCAGCGAAGTAGTTCAGCGGGTTGCGGTTGAGCTCCAGTACGCCTACTTCAATCAGCGGATAATCTTTCTGCGACCAGGTCTTGGTCACATCGAACGGATTCTCGGGGCGGTTCGCAGCCTCAGCTTCACTCATGACCTGGATGCATACAGTCCAGCGTGGGTGGTCGCCACGCTCGATTGCCTCGTACAGGTCGCGCTGGGCGTAGTCCGGATCGGTACCGGCCAAACGCGCAGCTTCAGCGGGCGCCAGATTCTTGATGCCCTGCTGAGTCTTGAAGTGCCATTTGACCCATGTACGCTGACCGTCGGCGCTGATCAAGCTGTAGGTGTGGCTACCGAAGCCGTGCATATGCCGATAGCCGTCAGGAATGCCGCGGTCCGAAAACAAGATCGTGACCTGGTGCAGCGCTTCCGGCGAATGAGACCAGAAGTCCCACATCATCTGGGCACTCTTCAGGTTGGTCTGAGGGTGGCGTTTTTGCGTGTGAATGAAGTCTGGAAACTTCAGTGGATCACGGATGAAGAACACCGGCGTGTTGTTGCCGACGATGTCCCAGTTGCCTTCTTCGGTATAGAACTTGACCGCAAAACCTCGTGGGTCACGCTCTGTATCGGCCGAGCCGCGCTCCCCACCCACAGTGGAGAATCGCAGAAACGTTTCGGTCTGCTTGCCCACCTGGTCGAACAATTTCGCACGGGTGAGGTGGGTGATGTCGCGCGTCACCGTGAACGTGCCGTAGGCACCGGAGCCTTTGGCATGCACACGTCGTTCGGGGATATTTTCGCGGTTGAAATGCGCGAGCTTCTCGATCAGGTGGAAGTCGTCGAGCAGCAGGGGGCCGCGTGGGCCTGCGGTACGGGAATTCTGGTTATCCGCAACAGGGGCACCGCTGGCGGTAGTAAGCGTTTTGCTCATGAGCTTTCCTCGATCAGTCTCAAATGCCTGTATGTCGGCTTGGGAGAATTATCAGCAGGATCGCGTGCAACGACAAATTCATTGAATTACTGAATGTAATAGAGATTGTTAATGGCCTGAAACACAAAAAACCGGGCACTAGGCCCGGTTCTTTGTAGCAGACAAAACGTCTTACTCGGCAGCTTCTACAGTACCACCGACTGGACGATCAACCAGCTCGACGTACGCCATTGGCGCGTTGTCGCCAGCGCGGAAACCGCACTTCAGGATGCGCAGGTAGCCGCCCTGACGGGTGGCGTAGCGCTTGCCCAGATCGTTGAACAGTTTACCAACAGCGGACTTCGAACGGGTACGGTCGAAGGCCAGACGACGGTTGGCAACGCTGTCTTCCTTGGCCAGGGTGATCAGCGGCTCGGCAACGCGACGCAGTTCCTTGGCTTTCGGCAGGGTGGTTTTGATCAGCTCGTGCTCGATCAACGACACTGCCATGTTCTGGAACATAGCCTTGCGGTGAGAGCTGGTACGGCTCAGGTGACGTCCACTTTTACGATGACGCATGATTCATTCCTTACCAAACACTACGTTCGGTGATTACGACGATCAGGCGGTCGCCTTGTCGTCTTTCTTAAGACTTGCAGGCGGCCAGTTGTCGAGGCGCATGCCGAGAGACAGACCACGAGAGGCCAGGACGTCCTTGATTTCAGTCAGGGACTTCTTGCCGAGGTTAGGAGTCTTCAACAGCTCTACTTCGGTACGCTGAATCAGGTCGCCGATGTAGTAGATGTTCTCCGCCTTCAGGCAGTTGGCCGAACGTACAGTCAGTTCCAGGTCGTCAACCGGACGTAGCAGGATCGGATCGATCTCGTCTTCCTGCTCGACTACGACAGGCTCACTGTCACCTTTGAGGTCGACGAACGCGGCCAGCTGCTGTTGCAGGATGGTCGCGGCGCGGCGGATAGCCTCTTCAGGATCCAGGGTGCCGTTGGTTTCCAGATCAATGACCAGCTTGTCCAAGTTGGTACGCTGCTCAACACGTGCGTTTTCGACCACATAGGCGATACGACGCACAGGGCTGAACGAAGCGTCCAACTGCAGACGGCCAATGCTACGGCTTTCGTCTTCGTCGGTCTGACGGGAGTCGGCCGGCTCGTAACCGCGACCACGAGCTACAGTGAGCTTCATGTTCAGGGCGCCATTCGACGCCAGGTTCGCGATTACGTGATCGGGGTTGACGATCTCGACATCGTGATCCAGCTGAATATCGGCAGCGGTAACCACCCCCGAACCCTTTTTCGACAAGGTCAGCGTAACTTCGTCACGACCGTGCAGTTTGATAGCCAGGCCTTTCAGGTTCAACAGGATTTCAATCACATCTTCCTGTACACCTTCAATCGCGGAGTACTCGTGGAGTACGCCATCGATCTCGGCCTCGACTACTGCACAGCCAGGCATGGAGGACAACAGGATGCGGCGCAGCGCGTTGCCCAGGGTATGGCCGAAGCCACGCTCGAGAGGCTCGAGCGTGATCTTGGCGCGGGTCGGACTGACTACCTGCACATCAATGTGGCGGGGAGTCAGGAACTCATTTACCGAAATCTGCATGGATGCACCTATTTTCTAGCCCTTACTTGGAGTAGAGCTCGACAATCAGGTTTTCGTTGATGTCGGCAGACAGGTCGCTGCGAGCAGGAACGTTCTTGAAAACGCCCGACTTTTTGGCAGCATCCACGTCAACCCACTCAACGCGGCCACGCTGGGCACACAGTTCAAGGGCTTGAACAATGCGCAGCTGGTTCAGCGACTTCTCACGAACCGCGACCACGTCACCCGGACGAACTTGGTAGGATGGAATGTTTACAGTCTTACCGTTGACGCTGATTGCTTTGTGCGAAACCAGCTGACGGGACTCGGAACGAGTCGAGCCGAAGCCCATACGGTAAACGACGTTATCCAGACGGCACTCGAGCAGTTGCAGCAGGTTTTCACCGGTTGCGCCTTTTTTCGAGGCAGCAGCTTGGTAGTAACCGCGGAACTGACGCTCCAGAACACCGTAGATACGACGGACTTTTTGTTTCTCGCGCAGCTGGGTACCGTAGTCGGACTGACGGCCACGGCGCTGGCCGTGGATACCTGGGGCTGCTTCGATGTTGCACTTCGATTCCAGAGCGCGAACGCCGCTCTTCAGGAACAGATCGGTGCCTTCACGACGAGACAGTTTGCATTTTGGACCAATGTAACGTGCCATTTATCTGTCTCCTGATTACACGCGACGCTTCTTCGGCGGACGGCACCCGTTGTGCGGGATTGGCGTCACGTCGGTGATGCTGGCGATCTTGTAGCCGCAGCTGTTCAATGCACGAACGGCGGACTCACGACCTGGACCTGGACCCTTGACGTTTACGTCGAGGTTCTTCAGACCGTATTCCAGCGCAGCTTGACCAGCACGCTCAGCAGCGATCTGAGCTGCGAACGGGGTGGATTTGCGCGAACCACGGAAACCCGAACCACCGGAGGTCGCCCAGGACAAAGCATTGCCCTGACGGTCGGTGATGGTCACGATGGTGTTGTTAAAAGAAGCGTGGATGTGGGCGATGCCATCAACCACTGTCTTTTTGACTTTTTTACGAGGACGAGCAGCAGGTTTTGCCATGTCTATATTCCTGGGCGATTACTTGCGGATCGGCTTACGCGGGCCCTTACGGGTGCGTGCGTTGGTCTTGGTGCGCTGACCGCGAACCGGCAGACCTTTACGATGACGCAGGCCGCGGTAGCAACCCAGGTCCATCAAGCGCTTGATCTTCATGTTTACGTCACGGCGCAGGTCACCTTCGGTGGTGAACTTCGCGACTTCGCCACGCAGGGTTTCGATTTGCTCGTCGCTCAGATCCTTGATCTTAGCGGCTGGATTTACACCAGCATCCACACAGATTTTCTGTGCAGTAGTGCGACCGACACCATAGATGTAGGTCAGCGAGATAACAGTATGCTTGTTATCTGGAATGTTGACGCCTGCAATACGGGCCATTCAGTGGGACTCCAATTGACAGCTACCTACGCCCCGGAAGCCAAGAAATAGGGCGCGAGATAATATCGCTGTAGAAACAAATAATCAACCCAGCAGCACACTAGCTGCTGGGTTTGAAGCGCGAATCACACTCAGCCTTGGCGCTGTTTGTGACGCGGTTCCGCGCTGCAGATCACTCGTACGACGCCTTCGCGACGGATGATCTTGCAGTTGCGGCACAGCTTTTTCACCGATGCACGAACTTTCATTACCGACTCCTCGAACCTTAGGGGCGTATCAGCGCAGCAAACCGCTGCCACCGTAGCCTTTCAGGTTGGCTTTCTTCATCAGGGATTCGTACTGGTGCGAAACGAGGTGCGATTGTACTTGGGACATGAAGTCCATCACAACCACTACCACAATCAGCAACGAGGTCCCGCCAAGGTAGAACGGCACATTTGCTGCCACCACCAGGAACTGGGGCAGAAGGCAGACGGCCATCATGTAAAGAGCACCGAACATGGTCAGACGAGTCAGAACGCCATCAATGTAGCGCGCCGACTGCTCACCAGGACGGATACCCGGAATAAAGGCACCGGACTTCTTCAGGTTTTCCGCTACGTCTTTCGGATTGAACATCAACGCTGTGTAGAAGAAGCAGAAGAAAATGATCCCTGCACTAAACAGCAGAATGTTCAACGGCTGACCAGGAGCGATCGACTGCGAGATGTCCTGCAGCCAGCCCATACCTTCGGACTGACCGAACCAGGCACCCAGCGAAGCCGGGAACAGCAAGATGCTGCTCGCGAAAATGGCCGGGATTACCCCTGCCATGTTCACCTTCAGCGGCAAGTGGCTGGTTTGCGCAGCGAAGACCTTGCGGCCCTGCTGACGCTTGGCGTAATGAACGGCGATACGCCGCTGACCACGCTCAATAAACACCACAAAACCGATGATCGCTACTGCAAGCAAACCGATAGCGACCAGGGCGAAAATGTTGATATCACCCGTACGCGCAGACTCGAAAGACTGCCCGATTGCTCTCGGAAGACCGGCAACGATACCTGCGAAGATCAACATCGAGATACCGTTGCCCACACCGCGCTCGGTGATCTGCTCACCCAGCCACATCATGAACATCGCGCCTGCCACGAAGGTGGAGACGGCAACGACATGGAAGCCGAGGCCTACAGAAAACGCCACGCCCTGGTTGGCCAGGCCAATGGACATGCCAATGGCTTGAACCAGCGCCAGGATAACGGTGCCGTAGCGGGTGTACTGGCTGATCTTGCGACGGCCAGCTTCACCTTCCTTCTTCAACTGCTCCAGTTGCGGGCTGACCGCAGTCATCAGCTGCATGATGATCGATGCCGAAATGTACGGCATGATCCCCAATGCAAAGATGCTCATGCGCTCAAGCGCGCCACCGGAAAACATGTTGAACAAGCTAAGAATGGTCCCCTCATTCTGCCGAAACAGATCCGCCAGACGGTCCGGATTGATGCCGGGAACCGGGATATGTGCACCTATCCGATAGACGATGATCGCCATGAACAGAAAGCGCAGACGAGCCCAGAGTTCCGACATCCCGCCCTTACCGAGCGAAGAGAGAGCACCTTGCTTAGCCATTTATTCCTCGAACTTGCCGCCAGCTGCTTCGATAGCCGCACGCGCACCCTTGGTGGCTGCGATACCCTTGATGGTGACTGCGCGAGTGACTTCGCCAGACAGCATGATTTTCACACGCTGTACGTTCTGGCCGATCACGTTGGCATCCTTCAGGGATTGCACGGAGATCACGTCGCCGTCCACTTTGGCCAACTCGGACAGACGCACTTCTGCGCGGTCCATGGCTTTCAGGGAAACGAAGCCGAACTTCGGCAGACGACGGTGCAGCGGCTGTTGACCGCCTTCGAAGCCCGGAGCGATGGTGCCACCGGAACGGGAGGTCTGACCTTTATGACCGCGGCCACCAGTCTTACCCAAACCGCTACCGATACCACGGCCCGGACGATGCTTCTCGCGACGGGAACCCGGCGCTGGACTCAGATCATTGAGTTTCATCGATTAACCCTCGACCTTCAGCATGTAGTAAGCCTTGTTGATCATCCCGCGGTTCTCGGGAGTATCCTGGACTTCTACAGTGTGACCGATGCGACGCAGACCCAGGCCTTTAACGCACAGAATGTGGTTAGGCAGACGGCCGGCGGTGCTCTTGATCAGCGTTACTTTAACGGTTGCCATGATCAGAAGATCTCCTCGACGCTCTTGCCGCGCTTGGCAGCAATGGATTCAGGAGATTGCATGGCTTTCAGACCCTTGAAGGTGGCGTAAACCACGTTCACCGGGTTGGTCGAACCGTAGCACTTGGCCAGAACGTTCTGAACGCCAGCAACTTCCAGGACAGCACGCATTGCGCCACCGGCGATGATACCGGTACCTTCCGAGGCAGGCTGCATGTAAACCTTCGAGGCGCCGTGGGCAGCCTTGGTGGCGTACTGCAGGGTGGTGCCCTTCAGGTCAACCTGAATCATGTTGCGGCGAGCAGCTTCCATGGCTTTCTGGATCGCGGCAGGTACTTCGCGCGACTTGCCACGGCCAAAGCCAACACGACCCTTGCCATCACCCACCACGGTCAGCGCGGTGAAGGTGAAGATACGGCCGCCTTTTACGGTTTTGGCAACGCGGTTAACTTGAACCAGCTTCTCGATGTAGCCTTCGTCGCGCTTTTGATCGTTATTTGCCATAACTTAGAACTCCAGCCCGCCTTCACGAGCAGCATCAGCCAGCGCTTTGACGCGGCCATGGTACTTGAAGCCGGAACGGTCAAAGGCAACTTGAGATACACCGGCGGCTTTCGCGCGCTCAGCTACCAGCTTGCCAACCTTAGTGGCCGCGTCGATGTTGCCAGTGGCGCCATCACGCAGGTCTTTGTCCAAGGTCGAGGCGCTTGCCAGAACCTTGCTGCCGTCGGCCGAAATGACCTGGGCGTAGATGTGCTGCGAGGAGCGGAACACGCACAGGCGCACGACTTCGAGTTCGTGCATCTTGAGACGTGCTTTGCGAGCGCGACGCAGTCGAGTAACTTTTTTGTCGGTCATTTGCTAGGCCCTACTTCTTCTTGGCTTCTTTACGACGGACTACTTCGTCCGCGTAACGCACACCCTTGCCTTTGTAAGGCTCTGGCGGACGGAAATCGCGGATTTCAGCGGCCACCTGACCCACCAGCTGCTTATCGATACCCTTGATCAGGATGTCGGTCTGGCTTGGGGTTTCTGCGGTGATACCGGCTGGCAGTTCGTAGTCCACTGGATGCGAGAAGCCCAGAGCCAGGTTCAGGACGGTGCCTTTTGCCTGTGCCTTGTAACCAACACCGACCAGCTGGAGCTTGCGCTCGAAGCCTTGGCTTACGCCTTGGACCATGTTGTTCACCAGAGCGCGGGTAGTACCGGCCATGGCGCGAGCTTGCTGATCACCGTTGCGAGCGACGAAGCGCAGTTCGCCGGACTCTTCGGTAACTTCAACAGACGAGTGAACGTTCAGTTCGAGAGTGCCCTTGGCACCCTTCACCGAAAGCTGCTGGCCGGCGAATTTTACTTCGACGCCTGCTGGCAGCTTAACGGGGTTCTTAGCGACGCGAGACATGCCTATCTCCCCTTAGAACACTGTGCACAGAACTTCGCCGCCGACACCGGCAGCGCGCGCAGCGCGGTCAGTCATCACACCTTTGTTGGTGGAGACGATAGACACGCCCAGGCCGCCACGTACTTTCGGCAGATCTGTGACGGACTTGTACTGGCGCAGGCCTGGACGGCTGGAGCGCTTCAGTTCCTCGATGACCGGACGGCCTTCGAAGTACTTCAGTTCGATCGACAGGGAAGGCTTGGCCTCACCGGTTACCTGGTAACCAGCGATGTAACCTTCATCTTTCAGAACTTTGGCAACCGCGACCTTCAGGGTGGAGGAAGGCATGCTTACGACGGACTTTTCAGCCATCTGGGCATTACGGATGCGAGTTAGCATGTCCGCTAACGGGTCCTGCATACTCATGGGCTAGATGCTCCTGATACAAGAATTATTAGCCTTGCGGCTATCACAACCACCCAAACAGGCAGGGCACGAAGCCCAGGCTCAGGTGAGCCGGTCATTCTAGACACAAGCCAGAAACGAAACAAGCCCCATGTAGGGGCTTGTTCGTGGGAAGAGTCACCGGCGGTCGGAAGATTAACCGCCTACGCCGATGACTCAACCTGCAGCGATTACCAGGAGGCCTTGACCAGACCTGGTACGTCGCCACGCATTGCCGCTTGGCGCAGCATGTTACGGCCCAGGCCGAACTTACGGTATACACCGTGAGGACGACCGGTCAGGCGGCAACGGTTGCGCAGGCGGGCAGCGCTAGCATCGCGCGGCTGCTTCTGCAGAGCGACAACGGCAGCGAAACGCTCTTCAGGAGAGGCGTTCAGATTGACGATGGTCGCTTTCAGCTCAGCGCGCTTTTTAGCGTACTTGGCTACCGTTTGCTGACGCTTCAGCTCACGGTTTTTCATGCTCTTCTTGGCCATTTTCCTACTCCAATCAGTTGCGGAACGGGAACTTGAAAGCACGCAGCAGAGCGCGGCCTTCGTCGTCCGAACGAGCAGTGGTGGTCAGGGTGATGTCCAAACCGCGCAGAGCATCGATCTTGTCGTAGTCGATTTCCGGGAAGATGATCTGCTCTTTCACGCCCATGCTGTAGTTGCCACGACCGTCGAAGGACTTGGCATTCAGGCCGCGGAAGTCGCGAACCCGAGGCAGGGAGATCGCCAGCAGGCGGTCCAGGAATTCGTACATCTTGTCGCTACGCAGGGTCACCTTGACGCCGATCGGCCAGCCTTCGCGGACTTTGAAGCCAGCGATGGATTTGCGAGCGAAAGTCACGACCGGCTTTTGACCGGTGATCTTTTCCAGGTCGGCAACAGCGTGCTCGATGACTTTCTTGTCACCGATCGCTTCGCCCAGACCCATGTTCAGGGTGATTTTGGTAACGCGCGGAACTTCCATCACGTTCGACAGCTTAAGTTCATCCTTAAGCTTAGGAGCGATCTCGTTCCGGTAAATCTCTTTCAGTCGTGCCATGGTCTTCTACCTAGCAGTGTTCAAGCATCAACCGCTTTTTGGGTCGACTTGAAGACACGAATTTTCTTACCGTCTTCTACTTTGAAACCAACGCGGTCAGCCTTGTTGGTTTCACCGTTGAAGATGGCAACGTTGGAAGCGTGCAGAGGCGCTTCTTTTTCGACGATACCGCCCTGAACGCCCGCCATCGGGTTAGGCTTGGTATGACGCTTGACCAGGTTCACGCCACCGATGACCAGACGGTCGTCAGCGAGAACCTTCAGCACCTTACCGCGCTTACCTTTGTCTTTGCCGGCGATCACGATGATCTCGTCGTCACGACGAATCTTTTGCATGTCGGATCTCCTTACAGCACTTCAGGGGCGAGCGAGACGATCTTCATGAACTTCTCAGTACGAAGTTCACGGGTCACTGGCCCGAAGATGCGAGTGCCGATCGGCTCTTGCTTGTTGTTCAGCAGAACAGCAGCGTTGCCGTCGAAACGAATGATGGAACCGTCAGCGCGACGAACACCGTGACGGGTGCGCACGACAACAGCAGTCATCACTTGGCCTTTTTTGACCTTACCGCGTGGAATCGCTTCCTTGACGGTAACTTTGATGATGTCACCGATGCCGGCGTAGCGGCGGTGAGAACCGCCGAGCACCTTGATGCACATGACGCGACGAGCGCCGCTGTTATCGGCCACATCGAGCATGGATTGAGTCTGAATCATAAAATTTCTCCGACCCCTAGCCCTTAGACTTCAACAGCGCGTTCGAGGACTTCAACCAGTGCCCAGGACTTGGTCTTGGCCAGCGGACGGGTTTCGGTAATGGAAACCTTGTCGCCGATCTTGCACTGATTGGTTTGGTCGTGCGCGTGCAGCTTAGTCGAACGCTTAACGTATTTACCGTAGATCGGGTGCTTTACGCGACGCTCGATCAGAACGGTGATGGTCTTGTCCATTTTGTCGCTGACGACACGGCCAGTCAGCGTACGGACGGTTTTTTCAGCTTCAGCCATGATCACTTACCTGCCTGCTGGTTGAGCACAGTCTTCACGCGAGCGATGTCACGCTTGACTTGCGAGAGCAGGTGCGACTGCCCCAACTGGCCAGTTGCTTTCTGCATACGCAGATTGAACTGGTCGCGCAGCAAGCCGAGCAGTTGCTCGTTCAGTTGCTGTGCGGATTTTTCACGAAGTTCATTCGCTTTCATCACATCACCGTCCGCTTAACAAAGGAGGTGGCGAGAGGCAGCTTCGCAGCGGCCAGAGCGAAAGCTTCGCGCGCCAGCTCTTCAGAAACACCCTCGATCTCGTACAGGACTTTGCCTGGCTGGATCTGGGCAACCCAGTACTCAACGGAACCCTTACCTTTACCCATACGAACCTCGAGAGGTTTCTTGGAGATCGGCTTGTCCGGGAATACACGGATCCAGATCTTGCCGCCACGTTTTACGTGACGGGTCAGCGCACGACGTGCGGACTCGATCTGGCGAGCGGTGAGGCGACCGCGAGCAACAGCTTTCAGGGCGAACTCGCCGAAGCTGACTTTGCTACCGCGCAGTGCCAGACCACGGTTGTGGCCAGTCATCTGCTTACGGAATTTTGTACGCTTAGGTTGCAACATTTGGCGTACCCCTTACTTAGCAGCTTTTTTACGAGGCGCTGGTGCTTGTGGTTTCAGTTCTTCTTGGCGACCACCAATAACTTCGCCTTTGAAAATCCAAACCTTCACACCGATCACACCGTAAGTGGTGTGAGCTTCGTAGGTGTTGTAGTCGATATCGGCACGCAGGGTGTGCAGAGGCACACGACCTTCGCGATACCACTCGGTACGAGCAATCTCAGCGCCGCCGAGACGACCGCTCACCTGGATCTTGATGCCCTTGGCACCAATACGCATGGCGTTCTGTACTGCGCGCTTCATGGCGCGACGGAACATAACGCGGCGTTCCAGCTGCTGAGCTACGCTTTGCGCAACCAGCATGGCGTCGAGTTCCGGCTTGCGGATCTCTTCGATGTTGATGTGCACAGGCACACCCATCTGCTTGGTCAGGTCCTGGCGCAGCTTCTCGACATCCTCACCTTTCTTCCCGATAACGATACCTGGACGAGCGGTGTGGATGGTGATGCGTGCAGTTTGAGCCGGACGATGAATATCGATACGGCTTACGGACGCGCTTTTTAGTTTGTCGTGGAGGTACTCACGCGTTTTCAGATCCTTCAACAGGTAATCTGCGTAAGTAGCACCGTCTGCGTACCAGACGGAGGTGTGCTCCTTGACGATTCCCAGGCGAATGCCAGTGGGATGTACTTTCTGACCCATCTGATCGACTCCGTTACTTGTCCGCAACCTTGACAGTGATATGGCAAGACCGCTTGACGATGCGATCAGCACGGCCTTTGGCACGTGGCATGATGCGCTTCAGCGAACGCCCTTCGTTGACGAAGACGGTGGAGACCTTCAGGTCATCAACGTCTGCGCCTTCGTTGTGTTCGGCGTTGGCTACGGCCGACTCGAGGACTTTCTTCATGATTTCAGCGGCTTTTTTGCTGCTGAAGGCCAACAGGTTGAGCGCTTCGCCCACCTTCTTCCCGCGGATCTGGTCGGCGACCAAGCGGGCTTTCTGGGCGGAGATTCGAGCGCCCGACAACTTAGCGGCTACTTCCATTTCCTTACCCCTTAACGCTTGGCTTTCTTGTCAGCCACGTGCCCGCGATAGGTGCGGGTACCGGCGAACTCGCCCAGTTTGTGGCCGACCATGTCTTCGTTCACGAGAACTGGGACATGCTGGCGACCGTTGTGAACCGCGATGGTCAGACCGACCATTTGTGGCAGGATCATCGAGCGACGCGACCAGGTTTTAACCGGTTTGCGATCGTTCTTCTCCACCGCCACTTCGACCTTCTTCAAGAGGTGAAGATCGATAAAAGGACCTTTTTTCAGAGAACGTGGCACTGTCGTATCCCTCTAGTTACTTGCGACGACGGACGATCATGTTGTCGGTACGCTTATTACCACGGGTTTTAGCACCCTTGGTTGGGAAGCCCCATGGCGATACCGGATGACGACCACCGGAGGTACGACCTTCACCACCACCATGTGGGTGGTCAACCGGGTTCATGGCAACACCACGAACGGTTGGGCGAACGCCGCGCCAGCGTTTGGCACCAGCTTTACCCAGCGAACGCAGGCTGTGCTCGGAGTTCGAGACTTCGCCCAGGGTCGCACGGCACTCAGCCAGGACTTTACGCATTTCACCAGAGCGCAGACGCAGGGTCACGTAGACACCTTCGCGAGCGATCAGCTGAGCCGAAGCACCAGCGGAACGAGCGATCTGTGCACCTTTACCCGGCTTCAGTTCGATGCCGTGAATGGTGCTACCTACTGGAATGTTGCGCAGCTGCAGGGAGTTACCGGCCTTGATTGGGGCCAGGGCACCTGCGATCAGCTGGTCGCCAGCGCTCACGCCTTTAGGGGCGATGATGTAGCGACGCTCACCGTCTGCGTAGCACAGCAGGGCGATGTGAGCAGTACGGTTTGGATCGTATTCGATACGCTCGACAGTGGCTGGGATGCCATCTTTGTCGTTGCGACGGAAGTCGACCAGACGGTAATGCTGCTTATGACCACCACCTACGTGACGCGTAGTGATGCGGCCATTGTTGTTACGACCACCAGACTTCGATTTTTTCTCGAGCAGCGGTGCGTGAGGAGCGCCTTTATGCAGCTCCTTGTTGACCACCTTGACCACGAAACGGCGGCCAGGGGAAGTCGGTTTGCATTTAACGATTGCCATGATGCACCCCTTCCTTACTCAGCACTGCTGCTGAAATCGAGATCTTGGCCTGGCTGAAGGGAGACGATCGCCTTCTTCCAGTCATTACGCTTGCCCAGACCACGTGCGGTACGCTTGGTTTTACCCAGAACGTTAACGGTCGACACGTTTTCAACTTTTACGTTGAACAGGCCTTCGACAGCTTTCTTGATTTCCAGCTTGGTTGCGTCAGTAGCAACCTTGAATACGAACTGGCCTTTCTTCTCAGCCAGAACGGTAGCCTTCTCGGAAACGTGCGGGCCAAGGAGGACTTTGAATACGCGTTCCTGGTTCATCCCAGCAGCTCCTCGAATTTCTTCACGGCCGAGACAGTGATCAACACTTTCTCGTATGCGATCAGACTGACCGGGTCGGAACCTTGTACGTCACGAACGTCGACGTGCGGCAGGTTACGAGCAGCCAGGTACAGGTTCTGATCAACAGCGTCGGAAACGATCAACACATCGCTCAGACCCATGCCGTTCAGCTTGCTCAGCAGATCTTTGGTTTTCGGCGCTTCAACAGCGAAGTCCTGAACCACGACCAGACGGTCGCTACGCACCAGCTCAGCGAGGATGGAGCGCAGAGCTGCGCGGTACATCTTCTTGTTGAGCTTCTGCGAATGATCTTGAGGGCGAGCTGCGAAGGTTACACCACCGCCACGCCAGATCGGACCACGAGTGGTACCAGCACGAGCACGGCCAGTACCCTTCTGACGCCATGGGCGCTTACCGCCACCAGCCACGTCGGAACGGGTCTTTTGCTGCTTGGTGCCCTGACGGCCGCCGGCCATGTAGGCCACGACTGCTTGGTGTACCAGCGTCTCGTTGAATTCGCCACCGAAAGTCAGTTCGGAAACTTCGATCGCCTGAGCGTCATTTACATTAAGTTGCATGTCAGTTTCCCCTTAACCGCGAGCCTTGACAGCTGGACGTACAACCACGTCGCCGCCAGTAGCGCCTGGAACGGCACCCTTGACCAGCAGCAGGTTGCGCTCAGCGTCTACGCGAACAACTTCCAGGGACTGAACAGTCACGCGCTCGGCGCCCATGTGACCGGACATCTTCTTGCCCTTGAACACACGACCAGGAGTCTGGCACTGGCCGATGGAACCTGGGACACGGTGCGACACGGAGTTACCGTGGGTGTTGTCCTGGCCACGGAAGTTCCAGCGCTTGATGGTACCGGCGAAGCCTTTACCTTTGGACTGACCAGTAACGTCTACCAGCTGGCCTGCAGTGAAGAGTTCAGCTTTGATCAGATCGCCAGCCTGGAAATCGCCTTCTTCAAGACGGAACTCCCAAACACCGCGACCAGCGGCAACGTTGGCCTTGGCGAAGTGGCCTGCCTGAGCGGCAGTCACACGCGAAGCACGACGCTCGCCGACAGTGACTTGCACTGCACGGTAGCCATCGGTTTCTTCAGTTTTGAACTGGGTGACGCGATTCGGCTCGATCTCAATGACCGTGACCGGAATGGAGACACCTTCTTCGGTGAAAATGCGGGTCATACCGCACTTGCGACCGATTACACCAATAGTCATGTTGTAAACCTCATGAGTGTACGGGGCTTTCACCCGCTATGGCCGCCCATTTCAGAGCGTTACACGACCAGACCGAAGTCTTAGCCGAGGCTGATCTGTACTTCCACACCTGCCGCCAGATCAAGCTTCATCAGCGCATCAACGGTTTTATCCGTTGGCTGGACGATGTCCAGAACACGCTTATGAGTGCGAATCTCGTACTGGTCACGCGCGTCTTTGTTGACGTGCGGGGAGACCAGAACGGTGAAACGCTCTTTGCGGGTAGGCAGTGGAATTGGACCACGCACTTGTGCACCAGTACGTTTCGCGGTTTCCACGATTTCCTGGGTGGATTGGTCGATCAGGCGATGGTCGAAAGCCTTCAACCTGATACGGATTTGCTGATTTTGCATTGGATTTCAGACTCCAGGCTGTTCCCAACGGACGCACTACGCCCGCTAAAAGGAGGCGTGATTCTATAGACGCCCCCAATTAGTGTCAACCCAATAAAAAAAGCCCCCGCTGAGCGGGGGCCTTTTTCAATCGGTCGAGTGATTACTCGATGATTTTGGCTACGACGCCGGCGCCGACGGTACGACCGCCTTCACGGATAGCGAAGCGCAGACCGTCTTCCATTGCGATGGTCTTGATCAGGGTAACAGTCATCTGAATGTTGTCACCTGGCATTACCATTTCAACGCCTTCCGGCAGTTCGCAGTTACCGGTCACGTCAGTGGTACGGAAGTAGAACTGAGGACGGTAGCCTTTGAAGAACGGAGTGTGACGACCGCCTTCTTCTTTCGACAGAACGTAGACTTCTGCGGTGAACTTGGTGTGCGGCTTGACCGAACCTGGCTTGACCAGAACCTGGCCACGCTCAACGTCGTCACGCTTGGTACCACGCAGCAGAACGCCGCAGTTCTCGCCAGCACGACCTTCGTCCAGCAG
>NZ_VEJQ01000129.1:0-312 GCF_007680745.1 Pseudomonas sp. DE0010 | reverse complement strand
CTTGCTCGACCGCGGCGATGCCCTCGGGCGCCGCGACCAGCACCAGGGCGCGGATTTCCTTGGCCCCGGCCTTCTTCAGCAGATCGATGGTGGCGATCAGGGAGCCGCCGGTGGCCAGCATGGGATCGATGATCATGGCCAGGCGCTGGTCCAGTTCACCCACCAGCTTTTCCAAGTAGGTGTGGGCCTGCAGGGTGGATTCGTTGCGGGCGAGGCCGACCACGCTGACCCGGGCGCTGGGGATCAGGCTGAGCACGCCGTCGAGCATGCCGATGCCGGCGCGCAGGATGGGCACCACGGTGACCTTCTTGC
>NZ_VEJQ01000128.1:0-313 GCF_007680745.1 Pseudomonas sp. DE0010 | reverse complement strand
CCGGTGATAGGCAACCTGATGTCCAACACCCTGATCTTCATCGCCGGCCTGTCGCTGTCGATCTGGGTCGCGGTGGCGGCGCTGGGCTACCTGATCGCCATCCACAAGCTGGAATATTTCCTCAACGCCCGCATCGTCGGCGGCCAGATCAGAGCCCGCTCCTGGGAATTGCTGGTGGCCATGCTGGTGTTCGAGGCGGCCTTCGGCCTGCCCGGGCTGGTGGCGGCGCCGGTGTACTACGCCTACCTCAAGAGCGAGTTGAAGGCGGAAGGGCTGGTCTAGCGATGACGCTCGTCTATCGGCAGGCCGGACT
>NZ_VEJQ01000127.1:0-314 GCF_007680745.1 Pseudomonas sp. DE0010 | reverse complement strand
CCCCGGCAAAGATCATCACGCCGATGGCCAGGGTCACCAGGGTGAGGATGCCGGCGATGTAGGCCTTGGGAATGGTCCGCTTGGGGTCCTTGGCTTCCTCGGCTGCCATGGCCGCGCCCTCGATGGCGAGAAAGAACCAGATGGCGAAGGGAATGGCGGCGAACATGCCGCCCACCGCGGCCAGGGAGAACTGGTCCTGCCCGGCCCAGCCGCCGCTGGTGAAGTTGGTCAGGCTGAAGCCCGGCGCCACCACCCCCATGAAGATCAGCAGCTCGATCACCGCCAGCACCGTGACCACCAGCTCGAAGGTGGCG
>NZ_VEJQ01000126.1:0-315 GCF_007680745.1 Pseudomonas sp. DE0010 | reverse complement strand
ACCATCTCGCCGCGGTCGTTGCGCACCTTGAGCTGGCCGATCTGCTCGGGTTCCAGGCGGAAGCGCTGGTCGGCCTGGACGTTGACCTGGAAGGTACGGCCGAAGCGGTTGAAGTCGTTGGCGTAGACCGAGCCCAGGTAGGCCTGCAGGGTGTCGAAGATGGCGTCGATGGGCACCCCGTGGGTCTTGGCCTTCTCGCGGTCGATCTGCAGGGTGATCTGCTGGGTGCTGCCTTCGCGACCGTCCACCGCGGTCAGCTCCGGCAGCGCCTTGAGCGCGGCCGGCACCTTTGGCTGCCAGGTTTCCAGCAGCCCG
>NZ_VEJQ01000125.1:0-315 GCF_007680745.1 Pseudomonas sp. DE0010 | reverse complement strand
CCAGTCGCGGCGGCCGACATGCAACAGCAGCAGGCGCGGAAAGCCGCGAGTCTGGTCACCCGGTGCCACCGCCAGCAGCAGCTCCAGGGCAATGCAGGGCTGGAGCTGGCCGCGTACCGGGACGATGCCGCGGAGCAGCGGCGAACGCCGGTGAGGAACGCGGTGTACGGCGGTGGGTTCGGTGGCGGTCACCAGGCAACTGCCCGGCAGCCCCAGCCATTCGGCGCCCAGACGAAAGACCAGGGCGCTGGCCGAGCGCGCCTGGCGGTCGTCCAGGGGTTCGGCATAGTGCTCGGCCCAGGCGGCGCGCTCCCG
>NZ_VEJQ01000124.1:0-315 GCF_007680745.1 Pseudomonas sp. DE0010 | reverse complement strand
CCGCGATCACTCGCGCATCGTGCACGAATAACCGCTCGTCCCTGGGTGCGGGCCTCTCGGTCATTAGATTTGGCCGTCCGGCCCGCCCCCCTTTGCCTGGGCTTTGGGGCACGCCATCGTAGTGTCACCGGCAGCGTCCACAACGGTCATTTCGCTGACCGCTGTGGCGAGTTCGCCCCCTCCTCCCAAGCCCCGGTTACACACTCATGGAAATCGACTACGGTCCCAGCTACGCCAAACTGGGTCTCCAGTTTCAATACCAGTGGAGCAGCCTGCTGCGCGATGCCCTGAAGAAGCACGGCATCACCGACGCCC
>NZ_VEJQ01000123.1:0-316 GCF_007680745.1 Pseudomonas sp. DE0010 | reverse complement strand
CTTCAGGCGCCACCGGCGCTTCGCGCTCGTCCAGCATCTTGACGTAGCCGCCCAGCGGGATCGCGGCCACCACGAATTCGGTGCCCTGGCGATCGTGCCAGCGCAGCAGCGGTTTGCCGAAGCCAACGGAGAAGCGCAGGACCTTGACGCCGCAACGGCGCGCCGTCCAGAAATGGCCATACTCGTGGATGGTCACCAGGACGCCCAGGGCGATCAGGGTTCCCAGAATCGTATAAAGGATGGACATTGGCTGCCTCCGCTACCTCAGTGTGCAGATTCTGCGGACTCGCAGGCCAGGTGTCGAGGCGCGGGATCA
>NZ_VEJQ01000122.1:0-317 GCF_007680745.1 Pseudomonas sp. DE0010 | reverse complement strand
GGCTCAAGTACCTGCTGATCTTTTCCAGCAACCTGGACGAATTCTTCGAGATCCGCGTGGCGGGTCTGAAGAAGCAGATCACCTTCGCCCGCGAGCAGGCCGGAGCCGACGGCCTGCTGCCGCACCAGGCGCTGGCGCGCATCAGCGACATCGTCCACGGCCAGGTGGAGCGGCAGTACGCCATCCTCAACGACGTGCTCCTGCCGGCCCTGGCCGAGCAGCAGATCCGCTTCATCCGCCGGCGTTACTGGGACGTCAAGATCAAGGCCTGGGTGCGCAAGTTCTTCCGCGACGAGATCGCGCCCATCATCACCCCC
>NZ_VEJQ01000121.1:0-319 GCF_007680745.1 Pseudomonas sp. DE0010 | reverse complement strand
TGCGCGGCGCTGCCCGAGCACCTTCTGGAAAGCGAGCTCTGCGGCTATCGCAAGGGCGCCTTTACCGGTGCCGAGCGCGATCGCGCCGGTCTGTTCGATGCGGCCAATGGCGGCACCCTGTTTCTCGACGAGATCGGCGAATTGCCGCTGACGGTGCAGGCCAAGCTGCTGCGGGTCCTGCAGGAGCGCGAGGTGGAGCGGGTCGGAGCGCGCAAGCCGCTGGCGCTGGACATCCGCGTGGTGGCCACCAGCAACCGCAGGCTGGCGGAGGAGGTGGCCGCCGGGCGCTTCCGTGAAGACCTCTTCTATCGCCTGTCGG
>NZ_VEJQ01000120.1:0-320 GCF_007680745.1 Pseudomonas sp. DE0010 | reverse complement strand
GCAGATAGAGGGCATACCAGCCAAAGCCCGAGCGGCGGCCACAGCCCCACAGGGTGAGGGTCAGCAAGAGGATGGTGACCAGGCAACCGAAGAAGCCGCCGATCAGCCAGGCATCCTGCTGCGCCTCGCGCAGATAGGCGGCCGGGGTCACCAGCCGCAGCGGCAGGACAAAGGTCTCTCGCGAATCCAGTCGCAGGTAGACCTCCTCCACCGCACCGGCGGTCGGCGCCAGGGCGAACATCAGCTGGCGACCGGGCAGTGTCCGTTGCGAGGCCGGCAGGGCCAGGCCGCTCTGCTGCAGCGGACTCCAGTGGCCATCG